>CAYWPD010000012.1:0-33742 GCA_964460055.1 uncultured Candidatus Bathyarchaeia archaeon | reverse complement strand
CGGTTAGTGGAGCGGCAGTAATGTTTCTGGGATCGCCTTGATATTTTTCCAGCAATACCTTTGAGATGGTTCGCCAAGTCTCGGAGCCTGTGGCTGGAAATCTGGCGCCAATCCTCTTCAAGAAGCTCTGAAGCGTCCTGTCGCCGAGCTTCGTGATTCTTTCAGGATCAAAGTTCTCGGGCTCAAATTCATAGGCTCCCCTAGATCTTCGCCAAAGGTTCTCCGCGTCAGTCATATAGTCCACAGATATGACGTAGGTCAGGTAGAGAGCGTGCTCTCTGGTTCCTCCCTCGAGATTCTTTGGCAAAATGTATTCGGGCATCACATAGTCCTTGAAGAAGCCCTTCCTGCCATAGAACTCGTCTAGAAGGACTTTTGCGATCTCCAATGCCTTCTCGTCATCGATTCTGAACTTAGTCTCAAATCTATGCATCGTGTCCACTCAACGGCTTCATTGTTGACAAGCCTTCTTTACGGCACTCATCATTCTACCTATCGACAGCCCTTGGAAAGGTTTCTCAACTCTCATGTTGAACGGTGAGAAAGCCTGATCCACTATGTCGGCATAGGTCTTCCCACCCAGCGCAACTACCCTATTGAATTTGTTTAACCCCTTGTCCTCCACCTGTCTCCTGAGCTCCTTAACTCCAATAGGCCCAGTACGCTCATCCCCGAAGGACACATCATAGTTCCTTGGAATGGTAAAATCGGAGTCGATGAAACCGTATTTCGCCGACAAGACAACCCACCGATCCGCGTGCTTCTGCGCGTACGCTCTGTTAACATTGAAAAGAGAGCCCGTGTAGGCAAGCCTCGCTATCGTGGGGCCTGCATTTGGGTTGACGTCCCAGATCTTTCTCTTGCCACAAGGTACGATGATAAGAGTACCTGATCGATTCAAATGTCCCGCAGAGCGCGCACTACTCTCCTTTGACTCCGACGACAAGAATCCTTCACAAGCTAGAATCCACCAGCAGACGAATTTAGGATCTTTGACTCTTCTTTCGTGGATAGTTGGAAGATTGAATGTGAGTATGAATATTTTCACGCACAGGGCGCTCAGCAATATGTCGTACCGTTTGGCAACTAAGGCACAAAAGGAGCTTCTTCAATAGAGTTTCCTCGTCTGAGCATGCACGCTTCTTGCTCTGACGCGACCAGCACAGTTGTGAGTTAGTCATTAAGTGTGGCCAGGCCTGCGCTAGAAGCATGGATGACACAGACGTATGGACATACATTCGTCATCGTAGGGAGTTTGTGCGTTTCACAGAAATCAAGCATGCCCTGGGACTCTCTTCTGAAAGGCTTGCCCGTGCACTCAGGAGGCTGGAGAGGGCTGGAGAGGGCTGGAGAGATTTTCAGAGATGTTAGTTATTACAAGAATAGGCCTGTGAATACGTACTTGGCCATTGATCCGAATGATGAAAGGTTCAGGGCGAGGATCGTGGACGATCATGGATGGATCTTTGTTGTTCTGGAGTGGCTAGACAAAGATAGACTACCATCAAGATCCACCTCAATTCAGATGGGAGAGCTAGGCGACTATGTGGAGTCTCACAATAACGAACTAGTAATCGAGTGGCCGCCATTGAATGCGCAGTTTATCTGTATACTTGATTGACTTCGCCACTTCTATCGGGTGCGTGATGCAGGACTCCTGGTGGAACCAAGAGTGCAGGCCGAACCCGGTGAGAACAATCAGGGTTAAGTAGTTTCTGTGCCGACCTGAGCCTCTGGACTCCTCGACTCCGCTTGAGGACGCCTTTGCCTATCTGTGAACTCCATCAGAACCAGAACAACGAACAGGGTCGCCATGAGGGCGATCCCGATATAAGATCTTAGAAAATGCGGGAGAAAACCCAAGTACGCGACCGAGAAGCCCACCTTCCCCCGTACATACCCGGCTGGCACCGGCCCCCACCTATCAGGCGATGGATTGTTGTCTCCCTTAGTCACGAACGCCAGTTCAGAGCCACTATTGATGATCTGTACTACTCTGTGAACGATCAACTCATCATAGTTCCAAGGGCTGTGAAAGACAATTATGTCCCCGACCACTAGAGTTGCCGGATCAACATTCTGAATGACGATGAGATCCCACTTGTTGATGGTCGGAACCATACTCTCTGATACGACAGCGTAAAGGGGCGCTGCTGTGCCTGTGGCCGCTATCAATCCGAGCCAGAAACCACCTATTATCAGGGCCTCCAGGAGTATGGTGTAGATCTCCCTTCGCTTCAATGAGCTCACTCTTGATTGTGCCAGCTGCTCCGATTTGCGCTGACGGGTAGGCGAATATCCTGCTATAAGGCTACCGCTCCTCGATCATCTGGTTGTCCATGCCTCTTTTCTCGAAAAGGCTTCTACACTTCAGGTTCCCGTTGTGATATGTGACGTTCTTGAACTATCTCGGCGGGCCGATGTCTATTCCTTTGCCCAGAATTCTCTTCTTGCCCTTCTCGATTTGCATGACGTAGATGTCTCGATCCTCCAGCCCCTCAAAGTGCGCCTTTACGGCCTTTACAACTTCAATCTTCTTGCCAACATCCAAGGTTGGCGTCCTGTTGGGGTCCGCCTGCTCGTAGAAGATCAATTGAACTCCGAAAGGCTGCCCGGCTCTTAACTTGCGTTTCATCTTCCCTTTGCCGAAGCCCTTGAACAACTTGACGTCCTGCTCCCGGAGATACCCAACCTCCAAAGACGCAACTCTGATTTTGTCCATCATGATTTCGTGCAAAGTCTTCAGGCCGGGTTCAGATCCAGGTAAGGCGTCGGAGATCTCAATCAACGGGCATCGCGAGAAATGAGGCTCTATTCATGTAGAAAAGGCGAACGGTATGGCAGCTAAGATTTTATCCCCCTGATCGGCAAACGTCTCAAAAGTGGGGTTGAAGAATGGACGAGGGACTCGCGTTCAAGGCGATCTCATTCTCGAGAGATCTTGGCGCGGAGTATGTGGACGCAAGAATGGAAAATCACTACAGCGAACAGATCGGCATCTACGACGGAAGGGTCCAAAGGGCCTCCTCGAACCTGAAAGAAGGCATAGGAATACGGACGATAGTTGAGGGAGCTTGGGGCTTCCAATCAACCACCAACCTCACAATCGAGGGGATAAGAGAAGCCTGCAATCTCGCATTCAGGGCGGCGAAGGAATCAGCGAAACATGTCTCCAGAAAGGTCCGTTTGGCGGATTCAAAGGCGAAACGCGACAGATACTCCGCCAAGACTAGACTCAGACTCACGGACATGCGCTTGGAAGACAAGATCTCAGACCTACTCGTATTGACGAAACATCTCGTGGCCGGAGACGAGATAAAAAGAACAGCCATAGAATACACGGGCATACAATCCAACAAACTCTTCATGAACAGCGAGGGGGCCTCAGTCTGGTCCGACGGCAGCATAGCTTGGGTCGACCTCAGGGCTGACGCATCAGGATCTGATGGAGCCTCACAATTCTTCTCGGAAACAATCGGTGGCGGAGGAGGATACGAAGTCCTGAGAGACGCGGATCTTGAAACAGCCGCAAGGATTGTCGGCGCCCGTGCAGCGGAGCTTCTCCATGCCGAGCCCGCAAAGAGCGAGATGGATGCAACGGTGGTTTTGGAAAGCAATTACCTCGCCCTTCTCTCGCACGAGATAGTCGGCCATCCGAGTGAGGCCGACCGTGTCTTAGGCTACGAATCTGCTTGGGCGGGAACAGCATGGTGGGCAGGCAAAATCGGACAGAAAATCGGCTCCGAATTCATGACCGTCTTCGACGATCCAACTGTGCCGGGCACATTTGGATTCTACCTGTATGATGATGAAGGCGTGGAAGCAAGGCGGAAGATCCTAGTTAACCGGGGAGTTCTGTCAGAGCATATGCATAGCAGAGAGACCGCAGCCATCTTAGGCACCGAACCAAACGCTGGAATGCGCGCACTGACTTACGAATACGTGCCACTGATAAGGATGTCCAACACCTTCTTCGCCCCCGGAGACTGGTCGCGCGACGAGATGATACGAGAGACCAAGCACGGATATCTCATAGAGGCTGAACGACAACCATCGATTGACGACAAGCGATTCAACTGGACAATAAGCGCCCACTCGGCACGCAAGATAGAGAAAGGCGAGCTAGGAGAAAGAATCAGGGACATAGCTCTAACGAGTACCGCCCCCAAATTCTTCGAGAGCATCGATGCAGTCTCGAGGGACCTGAGGATCCATCCAGTGCCCGGATGTGGAAAGGGGGATCCAATGCAGGCCCTCTGTGTTGGAAACGGAGGACCAACTATCCGAGGAGTAGCTAGCATCTTGGGGAGATGAATGACCTTGATAGGAACAGAGCTCCTTGAAACGGCTGAACGCGCCATCAACATTGGCCATCGGCTTGGATTGAGGCAGGTCGAAGCCTTCTTCGTGATGAACCGAGTTTTCACAGTGAGAATGACGCGCAACTCTATCTTCGAAGCCAAAGGTGTGCAGGATAAGGGAATCGGAATTCGAGTGTCTCGAGAAGGTGGGTTGGGCTTCAGTTCCACATCAAAATTCGACAGCGAGTCTCTAAGCACAGCTGTAGCCAACGCATCTCGAATCGCTTCGAAGCGAAGTCTCGGAATAAACATGAAGTTCCCGGAGATCTCACTCGCCAGCAAGGTAGGCGGAATCCATGACGGGGCTCTGTCGAAGACTGAACCTGACGAGATCGTCGCCTTGGCTCATCGAACAATTCAATCCTCGACCGAGTCAGGTTCCAATATTGTCGACAACTCGGGAGTCCTCACAGTTGTTGAGTTCACCGTGGCGGTGGCAAACTCAAACGGCCTCTCAGAATCCTACGGAGGTACCCTGTTTGAGCACAGCTTGACGGCGACTGCGAGAGACGGCGTAACCTCTGAAGGAGCAGCCTCCACGGCGGGGCGATCCCTGAAAGAGATCAAGCCAGAAGATATCGGAAGAAAAGCAGCCCATATGGCGTCGGAAGGGCTCAAAGCAAGCGGACTTGAAGAGCAAATCTATTTTATCATTCTCGATCCTTCAGCCGTAAGCGACATAGCGATGCACGTCTCGATCTTGACGAGTCCCCTATACATCAAAACCTATTCCCCTCTTTACGTCGGCAAGATTGGACAACCCGTCTCGAGCCCGGATCTCTCCGTCTTTGATGACCCGACGATGCAGGGAGGTGTTGGATCAGCGCCGATCGATGATGAAGGCACGCCAACAACAAAACGGCCTATAATCAATCACGGAAGACTCGAAACCTTCGTCTATGATACTCTAAGCGGACTGATGGAGTCGCGTCCATCAACTGGCAATGCCGTCAGAGTAGTGACAAGCGCGGGAATAAGCGCAATGCCGGGTAAGAACTACAACTGCGAGCCCGTCCCCGTCCTTCTCAATCCCGTAGTGGAACCTGGAAGCTATTCGAGGCAAGAGATGATCGATGATACAAGAGATGGGCTGCTTGTCGAGCGTCTGCACTACACTCGCCTCACGAATCCAAGTCGTGGAGACTACACGGCAGTGCTCAGAATGGGCCTCAGTAGGATCAAAGACGGCTCAATTGTGGGCTCTGTCAAGAAGGCGAGAATTGTCGACAATCTTGTCCAGATGATGATGAACGTAGACGCTGTTGGAAGAGAGCTGACGGTTGCTGGAGACTGGGGCGCATACTCTCATGTCCCGAGTCTCAGGACGAAGGCTAGGATAGTGCCCATCAGGTAGAAGACCCCTCATGTTATTGAATTCTCAGCCGTCGGATTGGGAATAGATGTTCGAAGCCGCCCCACTGTATCTTCCACTCGCCTTTTCAGTCCTGTTTCTGCCCTACGCTCTGAACTACTACTATCTGATCTGGCAGTCCCATAGGCAGCCAGCTAGCAACCCGCTAGACAATGCTACAATTGACGGGGAACTTCCGAAAGTCACGGTTCAGCTTCCCATGTATCGCGAGAAGTTCGTCGCCAAGAGAGTCATAGAGGCCTGTGGCAGACTCGACTACCCCAAAGAGAAACTGCAGATCTTGGTCTGCGACGACTCTGATGACGAGACTGTACAAATCGTGGACTCGGCGGCTGGAGAACTCAGAGAGAGTGGGTTTAACATCGACGTGATCCGACGGAAGAGTCGTGAAGGTTTCAAAGCCGGAGCGCTCAGAGAGGCCCTGAGGAAAACGGAGGGCGAGTTCATCGCGATCTTTGACGCTGATTCGGTTCCGAACTCCGATTTCCTAAGGAGATGCATCCCCTATCTGTTGCGTGACCAGAGTCTAGCATTTGTTGAGGCTAGACTGAGCCATTTGAACAGAAACACGAATTGGGTGTCCCGAACCGTCGCACTTGCGATCGATGGCTACTGCTTCGTCGAGCTTCTGGGAAGGTATCGCGGCGGACTGTACTTCAATATGAACGGCACATCCGTGATGATACGGAAGAGAGCCCTTGAAGAGGAGCCCTGGGAGACCGACACAATAACCGAAGATCTCGACCTCGCCTACCGACTTCAGACTAGAGGCTGGACGGGCCTATATCTTCCACAGCTCTGCGTCCAATCGGAGGTTCCTCCCAGCTACACCATATTCAAGACCCAGCAGTTCCGCTGGTCGAAGGGATATTTCCAATGTCTGCGAAAGAATTGGCGACGGATCATAGGAGATGAAAGAGCTTCTCGAATCAAGAAAGTAATGGGCTTGCTCCATCTATCCGCCTATTTTTTCCAGCTACTGCTGATACTCAACCTCTTTGTGGCGGCTGCCACAAGTCTGTTGGCGGTGTTCAATGAAGTTGTTCCGTGGGCGCCCGCTCTTGAAGCCTCATATTCGATCATCATGGGGATGGTAGCACTATCTCCAGCATTGATGTACTACGTCGGAGCACGCAAACAGAACAGGATCGAGTATCTAGGGAACCTGCCAGCGCTGGCTTTCATAGCGTTGGCAACCGCCGTCTCAAACTCAGTTGCGATGTTGGAAGGGGTTTTCAGATCTAGCGGTACCTTTGTCAGAACTCAGAAATACGGTCTAGTAGATGATCCGAAATCCAACAGAAGATCTCTGGAACGGTATGAGCGTGGGTCAACCCCAAAAGCTGATCTAGCGATCTCACTTCTCGCACTCATATTTTCCATACCAGTGTTCTCGCACAGTCCTCAGTTAGGCCTCTACCTGTTCGCAGCCGGCGCCTCATGGCTATATTCGGCGCTGGCAACAAAGCTCGGATTCTAGACCTCGAGACGTCACGCCGGTCAACAGCAAGACTTTTGACAGATCTCCAGCTTCTACGATACAAGGTTTGCTACCTTGTCTGACAAGGCTATCCACGCGTTCTTCTATCCAGACTCTGTTGCAGTAATCGGCGCGTCGTCAACACCTGGAAAGATTGGACATGAGATTCTGAAGAGCGTGTCACAATACGAATACCGAGGCAGAGTTTATGCAGTCAATCCAAAGGCATCAGAAATTCTAGGCTTGAAATCCTACGAATCTATTGAGTCAATCCCTGACAGGATAGATCTCGCCGTTCTTGCAATTCCAGCAACAGCTGTGCCTGAGGCTATCGAGAAATGCGCTTCAAAGGGCGCCAAAGCCGCTGTGATCGTGTCCGGAGGCTTCAAAGAGCTGGGCGGACAGTCCGAAGAGATCGAGAAAAAGATCGTTCTGACAGCGAGAGCGCACGGTGTTCGAATAATAGGGCCCAACTGCATTGGAATCTTCAATTCTGCCAACCGACTGGATACCTTCTTCCAATCTCGTGAGAGGATGCGGAGGCCAGAACGGGGTCCAGTCGCCTTCATGACTCAGAGCGGAACCTTCGGATGCACTATACTTGAGTGGGCCGCAGATTCCAACCTAGGAATCAGCAAGTTCATCTCATATGGGAACCGATGTGATGTCGACGAGGCAGACCTGATTGATTACCTTGCTCAAGACGACGACACCAAGGTGATCGGAGTCTACGTGGAGGGTTTCGGCGATGGCAGGAAGTTCATGGAAGCGGTCAAGCGGGTAGCCGCAAAAAAGGCTGTTGTCGTTCTCAAGGCGGGGAGGAGCGAGAAAGGATCGAAGGTAGCCCTTTCACACACAGGCTGGCTGGCAGGCTCATATCAGGTCTGCGAATCAGCTCTGAAACAGTGTGACGCGCTGGTGGTCAATGATATAGAGGAGCTTTTTGACGTGGCCAAAGCGCTGGCGAAACAGCCAGTGGCAACTGGTCGGAGAATAGCCATGGCAACAAACGGGATAGGGCCGTGTGTCATGGCAGCAGATCGATGTGTCGAGTTGGGCCTAGACCTTCCAAGACTTGAAGAGCGAACCTTGCTCAGACTGAAGAAAGAACTCCCCAGCTACTGCATAGTGAGCAACCCCGTCGACCTTACCGGTAGTGGCACCTCAAGGGACTACATGAACGCTCTCACGGCTCTGGCGGAGGACAAGTCCGTCGATCTCCTGATGCCTTTCTTCGTCTTTCAAGACACTCCGTTGGGTGAGGAGATACTCGACCTCCTTCCCAGCTTGAAGAAATATGGCAAGCCAATCCTCTGCTGTGCTTCAGGAGGAGAGTTCACTCGGAAGTGCTCTGACCGTCTTGAGCGAAGTGAGATACCGGTGTATCCGACCCCTGAGAGAGTGGTGGCAGCTGCAAAAGCTTTGGTATCGCGCAACGAGTTCCTCAAGAAGTCAATCCAGAACTGATTAGTACACCCTTTACATGGATGTAATCAGAGCAAAAAGCCTCGTGGGCGGTTCGTGCCTCTCACATGTCGTGGGTATCCAAGATCCTCATCGGGTGCCATGGCGGCGGAGCTGGCCACGCAACCCGGAGCATTGCCATCGCCAGACGCATCCACGAGGCCTCCCCCAAGACTGAGATATTCTTCACCTGCTCAGGTGCCGGTGTCAAGTTCATTCGGAT
The DNA here is from genome assembly GCA_964460055.1 of uncultured Candidatus Bathyarchaeia archaeon. Classification (GTDB taxonomy): domain Archaea; phylum Thermoproteota; class Bathyarchaeia; order RBG-16-48-13; family CAYWPD01; genus CAYWPD01. The sequence goes on along the minus strand of CAYWPD010000012.1, from coordinate 24,842 downwards.
GAATGGATTTCGATGCCTTGAGACGCCCCAGCCCGCAGCGCGTATGCTGGACCGTGCAATGGGGGTAGACTACTCCTACAAGAGAATACCCTTTGATGCTATGGGATATTTCAGAAAGACTTTCCGCCTGATTAGGAGCTTCCGTCCTGATATAGTCGTATCTGACATGGACTTCGCCGCAACAGTCATCTCGAAAATGCTCGGCATTCCGAACTTCCTTATTTCCCACCTAGTTGAACGGTTTTTTTACCCCGAAGTCGGGATCTTGAACTATCCAAAGATGGTCGGCCTGAGAGTGCTTTATCGATGCTCGTACAGAATTTTCGTTCCTGATGTCTTGGGGCTTCCCATCCCTGAAGGCCTAACAGACAAGTCGATTAGAATTGGATATCTCGCCTGCATAAGTAAGAGAAGTCGCGAGCCTCGAAACACGGCTGAGCAGAGGATTCTCTTCGTTCCATCGGATATGAACAGGGCCATGGGTGATCAGATCTTGACAGAGTTATGCAAGGTTCCAAGAGCTAGAGTGCTGAGTCGACATCGACCCTCGGTAGATCTAGAGAACGTGGAGTTCGTCGATCCAGTTCCTGAACTATCGGAGCATATCGCGGAATCTGATCTGATCGTGTGTTCGGGATACACGACAGTGATGGAAGCTGTAGCCGCAAACAGACCATGCGTCCTAGTCCCAGGGAACTTCGAACAGTCGTTCATCGGTTCTCTAGGAGAAGCAAAAGGAGTCTTGAGTGTCGCGAAAATACAGGACTTGCGCCTCAAAGTCCAAAGGCTGTTGAACGATCCAGAGACGAGAGACAGGATGGCTACAAGTCAATTATCCGTAAATGACGGTACTCAGGAAGTCGTCAGACACGTCCTGTCCATGGGGTCTGAACCGCAGAAAGAACTTATGTAGGACCGCCCTACCCACTCCATGGAGACTGAGTTTCTGACCTCCTCAGTGCCACGGTGACGGTAAGGTTTGGTCTTCAAGGTCGGGATAGTCGGCGCCGGAAAAGTCGTAGAACAGTACCACCTACCAAACCTAGCTAAGATACCAAAGCTCAAAGTCGTTGCAGTATCTGACCTATCATCAGAAAGAGCGGCCAGGATCGCAGACAAGGCCCACGCCGAAAAAAGGTTCGCCGACTACAAACAGATGTTGAAGGAAGATCTCGATATCGTAATGGTATGCACTCCACCATATTCACACCATGAGATAGCGCTGGAGGCAGCAAGTAGGGGCATTAATGTATTCGTCGAGAAGCCCTTTTCGCTCAACTACGAGTCCTCGAGGGAACTTTTGAGATATGCGGACAGGGTTCACATTCAACCCGGCCACAACTTCATCTTCTCAGATGGAGTTCAGTCGCTCAGAAGGCTTATTCAGACGCGTGAGATTGAGCAGCACATCGGCAGGATCAAAGAGGCTTCTCTGGAGTTCGTTGTCCCTCATCAGTTCTGGAAGAACGTGACGAAATACCAGCTGAATGATCCGTTCGGGTTGGCTATCGACACAGGGAGTAACCTCCTGTATCTTGCAGATTTTCTCTTCGGAAAAGTCGAGAGATACCTGCACGTCACGGCCGTACGAGGAGCGTTCTCCACCTTCTCATCCATAACTGCATACTTGGATACGGAACTGAAGCACAGGGCAAGAGTAAGGATGAGCAACGTAGGCTTGATTCCGAAACTCGGGATAGAAGTAATCGGTGATTCGGGACGTATTCAGTACACGCCACTTCGACAGAGAAGCCTACGCGTATTAACATCAAGTGGAAAGAAGAGCCTCGGGACGACAAATGCGGGCAAGGACTATCTTCTGTCGTCGCTTGAGGCACTCCACGGAATCGGGGTGAAGGAAGAGCACGAGCACTTCATCAAGGTTCTCGAAGGTGCAGAGCCCATCGTGGGACTGAAAGATGGATTGGAAAACGCCAAGCAGCTCCTCGCTCTGGTCGCTGAGCTCAAGCCATATTCAGCTGGTATATTCTCCTTCAAGCAGACCTCATACCCATCAGTTTCGATACGCCAAGTCGAGGCTGACTGGAAAGCCATAGAGCGAAAGGTCTTCGAGATCATCGATGGGCGACCAACTCTGAAGCACTACATATCGGGGCGGAAAGTGTATCTCAAACCCAACTTGTGTGACAGGCGAGAGATGGACTTCTGCGTAAACACGCATCCTGAAGTGCTCAAAGGCGTAGTTGAGGCCCTCCGGAAGTTCACAGATGACCTGACCATCGTTGAAAGCGACAGTGGCGGCGGAACACTCGATGAGAAACTCGCAGGCCTCAAGGAAGTCAACAAGGTGTCTTCTGAGCTCAGAATTCCAATCGTCAATCTCAGCCAAGTCGAGACGACTGAGATTCAGGAGGGTGATCTCGGACTTCGCCTCCCCTCTATCCTACTTGATCCGAGCGCTACGATTGTAAATCTAGCAAAGATCAAGACAAATGGATACGTGAAGATATCCTGTGCACTGAAGAACATGTTCGGGCTTCTTTCTACGAAAAAGAAGAGTAGGTACCACAAGCGACTCGACCGGACGATCTCACTCATAAACAGGCACATCCGGTCAGGCCTGGTCATTGTTGACGGGATCGTCGGCATGGAGGGGAATGGTCCTCTCGTGGGGATGCCTAGAAGGCTAAACCTGATCATGGTCGGAGAGGATCCGGTCTCGATCGATGCGGTCTGCTGTTACATGATGGGTGTGGACCCCTACGAGGTCGCACATCTAAGGTTCACACAAGAGGCAGGCATTGGCCAGATTGATCTAAGGAGAATCAATATCGACTCAGACGGAGAGTACTTCTTCAACTTTGTACGGCCTTTCACGCCAAGGGCAGTCCTAGGGACAATAAAAAGCATTCCCAAAGTCTACTTCGGCTAATACTGCACAAAGCTCCCTGCTGCTTGAACCACGCTTTGGACAGCGTTGAAAGAGGCGGCCTTGACCCGGATCTGCTCAACCCTTTGTCTAAAGCCCCGACTCAACGCCTCCTCCACGGCCTCTTTCACCGCTTCCCCCGACAGGAGATTCTGTTGAAGGACTTTCGCCACTCCCAGCTCGACGGCAGATCTGGCATTCGACTCATGCTCGGAATGAAAGGGTGAGGGTATGTGTATTTGGGGAACCCCATAGTAGATCGCCTCAGCCACAGTGTTGTGTCCGCCGCGGCCAATGAGCAGGTCTGCTGCCTTGAGAATCTCAAAGCGGTTCGGAATCCAGTTGACCACGAGGAAGTTGTCTTCCCTTCTTTCGGGCATATTCCCCTCCGGCAGACCTCGCGAAATGATGAAGGTATACTCATCGGAGAGCTTCTCGAGTGTGTGTTCAAGTAACTTGGTGATCTCCAGCTTCTCATCTACCGTCCCTCCGATCGAGGCATATATCAGTCTCTTAGAAGGGTCGATCTTCAACTTCCGTCTGATCTCAGACTTCCTCGGAAGCTCGTCAGGAAGAGTCGGCATGACGGGTCCGACGAATCTGATCTTTCTACTTCTCAGGAAACGCTTGTGCATATTTGACTTCGCGATGGTTAATGGAGGTGGAAAATCAGGAACAAAGATCAGATCACTCCGGGACCAAACGGCCCCAAGTCCCTCGAGCATGACCCGCTCTGCCACGATCTTGAGTAACCTTCTACCAATACCCAACCTCGTTCGATGCGGTATCAAAACTTTCAACTGATGCAGAAGAAGCAGGCATGGAATCCCAAGCATCTTGGCAGCAATAATTGGCGAAAGCCTACTGTCTGATACTACGAGGCTCGGACGAAGTACCTTCATCTGAGAATACTCCGCCCTGACTTGATCCTTCAGATTCTGAATCTGTTGGGGTCCTCGAAGAGTAGTTAGGTTGAAGTCGAAACTACCGTCTTCCCTTTCGCCCATCTCGATCGTCGGAACCTCGAGGGTTCTGAAGCCTTCCTTCCTGACGAAGCCCACCGCGTCTCCATATGTTGAGAATACAACATCAAAGCCTTCAGCCATGAGTTTTTTAGCTATTGGTATGCATCTTCCCGCGTGGCCCAAGGCTATTCCACACGGTGCCAAGTATGCTAGTGGCAAAGGTTGGTGGCATTTGTCCGTGAGGATTTCCCTCATCTGAGACGCCCGCCGCGGAAGAACGAATTACGGCGATGATTGCGTTTCAGGGTGTCTCATCGGTTATCTGTCTTCCACCTTAATTCTGTTGCTATGTGAGAGCAATGTAGCCATAGGCTTCATCAGTGTACTGTGTAACCGGCATTGGATAGAAACGTGCTCGAACAGCAGTCGCGGCAGACGAGATTTTCAACTAGGTTGACCATCTGGTCGCGATCGCGCCCAGACCCAATAGATACCAGAACATGGGAATCCGGATGAGAAGGGCGGCAGACAGGGCTATCTCACTTGGAACTCCAAATGAGGCGTACATTGCATACATCGCACCTTCGACGACCCCTATCGTTCCAGGGATGCCCAACGGAAACATCTGAATGACCATGCCGACCGCGTACACAACTAGGATGATTGGGATCGTGACACTGTAGCCGAGGGCGTAGAAGACGAAGAAGGCTACCATCGCATCGAAGAACCAGCTCAAGAAAGCATACAAGATTGACAGCGCTAAGTTGCTCTTCTTCGCGCCCATAAGGGAGACCGCTATTTGGAATGAGTCCAATGCCGAAGAAAGAGATCGTTTCAAACTCTCGGCTCTTCTCCTGATCCTTCGACTCCTCAACAGCCGCGCAGCCAACTCGATCATCCAAGTTGCCGTTTTCTTCAGAGCTTGGACATCCTTGGAGAAGTACGCGAGGAGTATGAGCGCTGCAAATGAAGCGACCGTGGTTGCGAAGACTAGAATCGTCCAAAGAGCTGGTATGGTTGCCGAGTTGAAGACTATGAGGACGGTCAGTCCAACTGCCGCGCTGAGGGTGAAGGGCAGTAGAGTGATGATCCTATGGGCAAGGACCGAAGCAACGCTCCTTCCGGTGTCAATGTCGGACTTTCTGGAAAGCAGGTAGGCCCTCGCGGCCTCGCCTCCAGTGGAGGCGGTTGGGATGACGAAGTTAATGAATATGGAAGTGAGGACGATCGGCGTCGTAACCCGGAGTCTAGGAGGCTGGCCTATCGACCTCAACAGCGCCTGCCATGTCAACGCATAGAAGTAGAGGCCTATCGAGACCGACAGGAAGGCAAGCGAGTAATGCCAAGGGTCTACAGACTCAATCGCGGCCAGTACCTTGTCAAATCCGACGACTAGCAGAAAAACAAGGAGAACGGCAATACCAAGTAGGAGGCACAGAAGTCCCAGCTTAGTGATGTGTATTGCCATTGGCGTCTTCTTGTCAGCCTCGGGTTTGGCTTCTGCAATCTTGAATGGCTTCGATTCTTGCTGTTGATCCTCTTTGGCGTTCAGCAGTCAGAATTCCTCCAAGGCTGAAATCTAAGTCTGCTTCGTAATGGTTTGCGAGTCTTTTGCCGATGTTAACGGCGTGATCGTTTGGGCACATTTCTCCTTTGAAAAACTCGTATATATAGCCGAGCCAACTTATCCCAACGAATCTCGCCTCGGAAGTCTCGATCTTTGGAAAACGTGGTCGAAGTGGAGAACGTCTACAAGAGATACATGCTGGGCAAGACGGAAGTGCCGGTCCTCAACGGCGTTAGCATGAAGATAAGAAGAGGCGAGATCGTTAGCATTATGGGTCCCTCCGGTAGTGGTAAATCCACTTTACTGCACCTCATTGGGGCTCTGGATACGCCAACCTCGGGGAAGATTTACTTCGAAGGCCAAGACATATCGAACTTCGATGATTCAAAGCTGGCTGCCCTTCGGAACGAAAAGATTGGCTTCGTTTTTCAAACCTTCAACCTCGTACCAAGAATGAACGCTGCGCGAAACGTCGAGCTCCCAATGATCTTTGCCGGCGTGCCGGAAGAGGAAAGAAAGCAGCGCGCCATCGAGTTGCTGAAGAGTGTGGGACTTGAACATAGACTTGATCACAGGCCTCCAGAGCTCAGTGGTGGAGAGAGGCAGAGAGTTGCCATAGCTCGTGCCCTCTCGAACAAACCGCAGTTGGTGCTGTGTGATGAGCCGACAGGGAACGTAGACACGAAGACAGGCACGGAGATAATGGAGGTAATAGCGAGGCTGAACTTGGATAACAAACAAACCTTCGTCCTCGTCACTCACGATCCTTCCGTGGCTCAATATGGCGAACGAATACTGTACATTCGAGATGGGGTGATAAAGGGTGAAAAAAAGGTCAGATAAGTTGAGAAACACCTCGGTCGTATTGTTTGTCTTCTTGGTTCTGTCAACCCTTGCTCCTTTGGTTCAGATAGCAAAATCGGCCCCTGGAGTGGTGTTGCAGTCGAGTATCCAGAACTACAATTTGGTGGCGGGCCAAGACAATGTTGTCAGGGTCAATATCAGGAACTCTGGAGATAGTGCGGCCTTCTTCGTCAAGGCTCAATTATACGCTCCGTCTTCTGTCGCGGGAATAGGCGTGGTGCAAGGGTCGGTCGCCGTATTTGATGTTATAAACTCTAGTGAGACAAAGAGCTTCTACTCTACCATCTCGGTTGGCCCTGCGGTTCCGTTGGGTGCGTACTCGCTTACGCTCACGCTGCAACATAACGCCTCCACGCTACCTGAAACGCAGTATCTGGGAATCTCGGTAAGCTCGATCAAACCTTCGGTCCTCGAGCTGAAGGCTGACGCTCTGAGCTACCGTGTTACGGCGGGCGCTGAGAACGTCATTGTAGTGAAGATCACAAACATAGGCCAGGAGACGCTCTACGGAGTGGACTTAGCTATAGTCTCAACGCTGCCTAACATAGTGATCCTGAAGGACGCTGCCGTGATCCGCTCCTCACTAGGTCCGGGAGGATCTATGACTTTGAAGCCATTGATCAGCGTTGGGAAGAGTGTTCCACTCGGTGCCTATGCGCTGAATCTGAACGCGAGGTATCGCGACCAACGAGGCGTCAGTTTCGGAACTACTCTGAACGTGGGAATAGTTGTAGAATCGATTGTCACCAAGACCTTTGGATTCAGTCTTGAGCTCTCGGACTACCGTGTCCTAGCAGGTGCTGACAACCCGCGGATTCTCGTCGTTAGGAATAGTGGCAACGAGACGGCCTTCAACGTTGATCTACGTTTAATGTCAGCTAATCCCGGCATTGTCTTCATAGGCAACACGTCTATACTCCAGAATCGTCTTGAACCGACCCAGAGCGTCAACATCAGCACAATCGTGAGCGTTGCAAGAACGACTCCCATAGGGACTTACCCCATCAGCATCTCACTCCGGTTTCAAGATCCCAACGGCACTCAGTATGCTGATTCACTCAACACCGGACTGACAGTCAACTCAATTGAGCCGATCAATCAAGGGGTGGTACTCGTGACAGATTTCGAGACAACACCGAAGACCCTTCTTCCAGGCCAGGACTTCTCCCTAGATGTCTCGATGGTAGCACAAGGAGCGGAGGTTCACAACCTAAAGGTGGAACTTGTACAGAGTCAATCGATTCCCATTGTCTCCATATCTCCGACGACATTCTACGTGGGCAACGTTGAACTTGGCAGTCAAGTCCAGATTCACTACCAAATGCAAATAGGAGCTCACGCGGAGGCGCAGTACTACACGCTTCAGTTCATCGCATCGTTCTTGGACGAAGAGAATACACCAGGAACAACAGCGCAGTACGTTTCACTGCGTGTGGAAAGCGTACAGGATTTCCAAGTCATAAACATAGATCCGCTCGGGACCGAGATCGAAGCGGGAGGATCGACAACCCTTAGTGCAGATCTCCTGCTGATTGGAACGGAGTCAGCACGATTCGTCGAGATCTCAATCATGGAAGAGTCTCCGGTAGCCAGTGTGGGAAAGAAGTCAGAGTACATCGGCACCGTCGATCCCGACAGCCCAGTTCCATTCTCACTCGACTATCGAGTTGATCCTAATGCCACGCTGGGCGCTTCCGTGCTGAGTCTTCGAGTCTCGTACTGGGATCAATATAACCTTCAACGCGAAAGCGTGGTGCAAATACCGATCACGATATCGCAGCCTGTGCCAACAGAAAGTCAAGGCCTCACCATCTGGGATCTAATTAGAATACTGCTAGGAATGCGGCCCTAGGAAGAGCAGTTCATGAAGATCGGCGACACACTCTCCTTAGCCATAGAAAGCATCACGGAACGCAAGACACGAGCCGCCCTCAACATTCTCGGCATCCTAATAGGAGTAGCAGCAGTGGTGGCACTGATGTCATTGACTCAAGGAATGACAAACAGCGTGAACTCTCAGATTGAGAGGATCGGAAGCACCACTGTCATAGTCACATCAGGGGGAGTTATGCCCGGAGCCCAACCGAGAGTTACATTGACCCAAAGAGACATAGCGCGAATCTCCAAGATTCCAGGAATAGAGATCATTACACCTGTGATTTCAAGCTCCGTGCAGGTTGAGGTCGGAGGAGAAACGAAGGCCGGCACAATCTTGGGCGTCTATCCAGAAGAATACTTCCGCATTCAGACGTCCTTCACCTTGGAGGAAGGCCGATACGTCAAGCACGGGGACGGAGTGGCTGTGACGATCGGATCAAACATAGCTCGTTCGTCGACCAGCGACGAGCTGATCGCACATATCGGATCTCCGATAAAGGTTGAAATAAGGACTAGCGGTCAGGTCGAAACTCGCACACTCCGAATCGCTGGCATCCTCAAGACGTATGGAGGTTTCACTGGAGCCGACAACGATATCATAGTGACTTTTTCCACCGCTCAGAAGATGCTTGACAAAGGAAGCCTGATTGATTTGATATACATCAAGGCTAGGACTAGGGAAGACGTTTCAGCGGTTGAAGACGCAATAAAGAGTGAGTTGGGTCAAGAGGTTACGGTCGTTACTTCTGAGTTCATAAAGGAGACTGTAGGTCAAATCATGACCACGCTCTCGATAGCGCTGACGGGAATAGCCGGAATCTCTCTCCTCGTTGCAGGCATCGGAGTTATCAACACTATGTTTATCGCGGTCATGGAGCGGACTAGAGAGATTGGCACATTGAAAGCCCTTGGAGCCAAGAACTCTACAGTGATGTTGATGTTCCTTGACGAAGCGGCCATCACGGGCTTGATTGGAGGTCTCCTTGGAGTCGGTCTCGGATATCTAATCTTCAGGATAATTTCCGTCTATGCCTCAGGCCTGATAACCATGCCGATCATTATCGACACTCAAAGCCTGATAACAACGATTGCACTTGGAATGAGTATCTCAGTACTAGTCGGAATCTTGGCAGGGCTCTACCCCTCACGCAAGGCATCCAGACTCAACCCGGTTGACGCGCTAAGATATGAATAGGCGATTTCAGATTGGGCTTTGTGATTGACGTCGTGAAGTGCGTCATGTTCTCGAAGAAATCCTTCGAATCTAGAAGTCAGAATCCGCAGCTTCTGACTTCAACAACTCTAGTCGTAGCGTCGGGAGTTCTATCGGCGATTGCAGCATACAACTACTACAGGTTCTCCTCACCTCTTGGTACCTTTCCCGAACTTGTTGCAGTCATCTCATTCCTTGGAGTTGTCGTGAACTGGGTCCTCTCAAGCGCGATTCTTCACGCTTTCTCTGCGATCATGGGTGGGAATGGAAGGTTAAGGACGATCTTCGCGCTCAATGCAATCGCCTCTGTGCCACTCCTCATACAGAATCTTCTGCGAACCTATGATTCCATCCAGTCTCCAAGCTCGGGCTGGCGCCAAATCAACTTCCTTAGCTCCATGGGAAGTCTCTCCTTGAACTCGGCTCTGTACTATTTCACCCTGTTCAGGATCTGGGCGATTCTTCTGAGTGCCGTTGCGGTAATCATGACCTACAAGATATCGAAGAAGAAGTCCGCTCTAGTAGCGATCATATCGGCCTTGACTCTATTCTTGGCCAACGCATTCGCGAGCGGTCAGCTCCTGTGATGTCGGAAGCGCCTCCACGCTCGCATACTCGCAACACGGTCGAAAGTATGAAAACCTTATTATCTCTTCGAACCATCGCCATAACCCATCGGCATCGGTGATGAAGACTGTCTGAACTGCTAAAGCAGATCGAGAGTCTCTGCCCCGAATGCTTGAAAGTGATCAAGGCAGACCTATTGGATGAGAATGGGCAAATCATAATCAGAAAGACTTGCCCCATACACGGAGAGTTCGAAGACACCTACTGGTCAGACTCGAGACTGTACCGGTGGGCGGAAAGGTATGCTTGGGATGGAGACGGATTGTCCAACCCAAGAACCAAGAGACAGAAGGGCTGCCCATATGACTGCGGCATATGCAACGAGCACAAGTCCGCCACAGTCTTGGCGATAGTGGATATAACAAACAGATGCAATCTGCGTTGCCCAGTTTGTTTCGCAAACGCGGCAGCAGCGGGATACCTCTACGAACCCACAAAGGAGCAAATCAAAGGGATCCTTGAGAACTTCCGAAGTAACATGCCCCATCCTCCGAGTGCCCTGCAGCTGAGCGGTGGAGAGCCTACCGTGAGAGACGATCTTCCCGAGATCATAAGGATGGCAAAACAGGTCGGATTCGAACATATCGAAGTCAACACCAATGGTCTCCGGACAGCTCAGAACCCTGACTACATCAAAGAGTTGGCCGAGGCTGGAATGGATACGTTTTATCTCTCTTTTGATGGTCTTACACCCGAGGTCTACAAATCCAAAGCTGGAGTAGACCTGCTGCAAGTCAAACTCAAGGCAATAGAAAACGCAAGGAAGGCTGGATTGCAGAGCGTCGTGCTGGTCCCGGTTCTGATCAGAGGGGTCAATGAAAAACAGGTCGGCGACATAATCAGGTTTGCAGTGAAGAATTCGGATGTGATAAGGGGAGTCAACTTCCAACCCGTATCCATATGCGGAAGAATCGATCGCGAAAAGCTCAGGGAAATGAGAATCACTATACCCGATCTGATGAAGCTCTGTGAAGATCAGACAAATGGAGACATAAGAGAGTCTGATTGGTATCCGATCCCCAGCTGCGTTCCAATCTCGAAAGCAGTGGGCGCCATAAAAGGGAGAAGATACTCAGAGTTCACCTGCCACCCGCACTGCGGAGCAGCCACCTTCATCTTCACCGAGAATGAAAAGATTACACCTCTTCCAAGGTTAGGTAACGTAGACGGTTTCCTGAGAGTAATGAAGAAAACCTATGAAGATGCCTCGGCCGGAAAGAAGACTCGAGCCAAGCTACGCCTTATGAGCTCTCTGCGATACGTGAATCACAAGTTGCTGCCCACGTTATCCAGCATACTCACTGAAGGCTCGTACGGCGCGCTTGCGAACCTGATGCACAAGACGATCCTAATAGGCTGTATGCATTTCATGGATCCCTACAACTTCGATCTCGAAAGGGTGCAGAGGTGCACCATACACTACGGTGTTCCAAACGGCCACATAATCCCCTTCTGCACCATGAACACCCTGCACCGGCCAGCTATTGAGAAGGAGTTGAGCGTCGACTACAGAGCAAACACAACATAGAAACTTCGCGGAGTCATCTCCTCATCGCGCTCCAGTTCCACTCTGAACCTAGATATTTGGGTCTGGCCGTTCCTTCAATCTCTTGAATTGACCACTTATCTTGCAGCCTCGGCTCGTAATACTCGCCCCAGTTACTGGAGTCCGAAAAAATCTCTGACAGGTCTGCCAAGGCATATTCGCCCCAAACTCTCTTGCCTTGAGCAATTACGCGCCAGAAACCACATCGAGTGGGCGCCGCATCCAAACATATGTCCCTGAGTAGCAGGCAAGAGTCATCTCAACAGAAAAAGAAGGGTGTGCAACGCCGTCAGAGTCACTCCTTCGCTATCATGACAGACGTGGCCTTCACTATGACTTCAACCTTGTCTCCAGGCCTCATCCCAAGGTCCTCAACAGCCTCCTTACTGATCACAGCCGTTATCAAAGGAGGCTCTTGGGCCCTCACCTTCACCCTCGCCATGATATCCCCGGTCTCAAGGCTCTCAACTACACCTCTGAAACGATTCCTAGCGCTAATCTTCAACTCCGTCGTCTCCTGAACCAAACCCTCCATTAGTCATTTTGGCCCAAAGTAAATTTGTTATACATCGCTATTAGCAATTTCCTGCCCTTTTATCCGTCAGAAAGCAACACATACCGCGTGCTAGAACGGTGATTAGAGGTTTTCCATCAGCTTTTCAAAACCGATTCAAACGCAGACGCCATACTAGCCATGTACATGCATTGGCGGAAGACTCGGGAAGCAAGGGGCTGGGGAACATTCGGCTTTTCGCATTCCCATGTTCCTCTGGTGACATTTAGTTCGCAAAGCCTATCAAGAGCGACGTTGAGCAATCGAAAGCAGCACAAACCGTGCAAATATCGCCGAAGTCCATGATGGCCTGAACCAAATTCGCATGGAAAAGCGAAGTGTAGGTTTAAGGATCGTGCGGTTCAAGACCTTCGCGATCGGAACAAGGTACTGGCGACCAGGAGACGACTATGAAGCCGCGATCGTGAAGGCCGTCAGAAGGATCGCAAGGGACAAAGACGTGGTCGTCATCTCAGAAAAAGCGATCTCCATCGCCATCGGAAACATCATCGATGAGAGCAGGTTCTCTCCAGGACTGATGGCGCATGTCATAACTCGCATATGGATCAGGACGCTATGGGGATTGCTTCTTGGCCGTGTCTGTCACCTAAGTTTAGGGTTAACACGTCGGCTCAGAACCTTCCCCGTTCGGGAAGGAAGCAGGCACAAAGAGGCGGCTTTGCGAGTCGCAGGTTTTCTGCACGCGCTCAAGCCAACCTCCGAGAATGGAATTGATGTCACAAATCTCCCTTATGCTTTCGTGTCGCTGCCGCTGTCTAACCCGGCTGAAATCGCTGAGAGGATCCGCACGAGAATAAGAGACGATCTTCGAATGGACGTTGTGGTCTTGATCTCGGACACCGACAAGACGTACTCGTGGAGAGGCTTTCACTTCTCTCCACGGTCTCAAGCCTTGAAAGGCATAAGGACTGGCGGCGGCTTCCTGACCTACGTTGTAGGCAGGGCGTTCAAGCTGCGACCTCGATCCACGCCTCTTGCGCTGGTCGGAAGCAACGCTAGTGTCGAGACGGCGCTATTGCTTGCGGAGCTGGCCCACCGGGCAAGAGGCTATGGGGCTGGCAGAACCGCTTGGGACATGGCAGAGAGATTCGGAACGAAGATTGACTCTGTGAGCTGGGAGATGTTGGACGGGATCTCCCATTATCCAATTGTTGTGGTTCGAAGGATCGATCATATTCGCTTGTAGATGTCTGAGGCGGCAAGCTGCCCTTTTTCGATCTCGGTCTCCATCTGCCTCAGCAGCAGAATACGCTTGAAGGTCGGAGGGTGCGTGGAGAATAAAGCATTCACGCTCTTCCAAGATGAACGTGCCTCCTCACGCATCGCCAGCTGAAGCTCTCTTTCGTCTAGGACGCCGTCTCTGTCCAAGTCATACTGCTCTTTCTTCTCACTTATCTCGGCCATCTCGAGTTTGGCTCTGGACGGGTCTTGGATAAAGAAGGCTCTCGCTCCGTGTGGTTCCGACCTTGCCAAGGAGAGTCCATATGTAATCCTCGTCAAGGCGCTCTCGAGATCACGAGGTTTTCCTGTCATGTAGGCAGAGAAAGCGTCTGAGTAGTGTTCACGAGCTCGGCTAAGGGATAACACCAACAGCTGAGACAAAAGATAAACAACAAATGATACCCCGGCTGCCGCAAGGATCGCGATGCCTATACCACCTTCGTTTTTCCTTCTCGCTTTGGGAGCGAATGCGAACGATTGGAAGGAAAGCCTTGCGACCAGATAAGCCATGATTGGAACTGCGGAGAGCATGGTCATGATGACGAAATCCCTATGCTTGATATGCCCGAGTTCGTGGCCGATGACGCCCACCACTTCATCTTTGTTCAGCTGATCGACCAGGCCTCTATGGAGGGCTAACGTCGCATCCGAGGATGTGCGCCCATACACGAAGGCGTTGGGCGTGCTGTTTTCGACGATCGCGATTCTGGGCATTGGTATGCCTGCTTTTTCTGACATGGATTTCACCGTATCATGAAGCCAAGGACTCTCTTGTCTTGAAACTGCCACCGGCCGGGTTGAAGCCTCGACTAACACCGGACCGATCGCATACTCAATGAATATGAAGATCGCGGCCAAACCGACAGCGATCAAGATGTTGATCTGAAAGATGTACGTGAGCACAGCCAAGAACGCGAACAGTACCGCGAAGACCAGAAATATAGTGTAGGTCATAACCATTTGGAGTCTGGCCAAGCTTGCCATAGGGATCACGTGCGTGAATTTGGCAACTAGTATGAAAGCCTTTGGCTCGGGGTACTTGGGATGACCGAGATCGTCAAGAAGATCGAGTGTTCTCACTGCGGAGCTCCGTTGGCACCTGAACCTGGAGAAGTGTTGATTACCTGCAAGTACTGTGGCTTCACGAACGCAGTTGACACAGCTACACCTTTCGTTCTGGAACATTCTATGTATGTTAACAAATACGACAAGCACGAGGCCGAGGAGATACTCAGAGCTTGGATGCGGTCAGGCTTCGTCATGCCGCAGGATCTTGCCAAAAAAGCGAAAATGCAAGAGGTGAATCTCACCTTCGTTCCGCTGTGGATAGTGACCGTTGAAGCGAATACAACCTACCAAGGAATCTTTGAGAGAATCGGCTCTGGCACGGTTAGAACAGGCAAGTTGTCCAAGAACTATGATTGGATAGTAGAAGCCCAGAGAGACACCAGCTTCCCAGCGCGCGAGTACGAACTTCCAACAAACGGTAAGATACCTTTCACCTTGGCAAAAATAACGAGCGGAGCGAAAGTTCTCAACAGCGAGATCAGCTCTGACGAAGCTGTTGCCCGTGCCAAGCAAGAGATAGAGGCGCATCACAGGCTTCTGATCTCGAAAGACGTGGACAGAATTGTCGAGATCCAGACAGAGTTTAGCGTTGGAAGCGTTTCATACCTACACGCACCGATCTGGGAGATAGTTTACGAATATAAGGGCAAGAGATATTCGGCAACCGCCGACGGCGCCACAGGCGCCGTCCTGAGAAGTGACATTCCCGCGTAGACCGATGAATCGCCCCATTTGATGTTTATATAGATGCCCTTGATTTTTGTCAGAAGACGGAGGCAGTTGTCTTGGCAATATCGGTGACTCCAGAAGGAGAAGGTGCGGAACAACCGATGAAAAAGGACGAAACAACTATCGCATCAGAACAGGATCAGATTGCAGACTTAAAGGGCGATATCGAGTCTTTGAAGAGACAAGTCGAAGAAGAACGATCAAAGAATTCTCGACTTCAGAATCAGATGAAGTACCTGCAAGCAGATTTCGAGAACTATCGCAGAAGAGTCATCAGAGAGATCGACGAGCTCGCGCAGTTTTCCAACGAAAGCCTAGTAACAGACCTGGTTGAAGTTCTAGACGAGCTCTCGCTGGCCGTCGTCGAAGGACGGAAAACAGACGACAAGGAAGCGCTACTCAGAGGAGTCGAGATGACCCTCAAGAAACTGAGAGAATTGCTCGGAAAAGAAGGCCTGGAAGAAATCGAATCGGTCGGGAAACCCTTCGACCCGAGGCTACATTTCGCGGTGGCAAAGGTACCCGCAAATAAGGCCAGCGAAGGGTCAGTAGTTGAAGAGATTCGAAAAGGCTTCAGTTTCAAAGGTAAGGTTATTAGACCCAGTCTGGTCAAAGTTGGACAGATTTCGCAAGAAGAAGCTGCAAAGACTGCTGAGGGTGATTCCGGATGAGTCAAGACAAGGGTGAATCAAAAGAGAAGATTTTGGGAATCGATCTGGGAACAACCAACTCAGCAGCTGCCATGATGGAGGCCGGCAGGCCGATAATCGTTCCTAGCGCAGAAGGACCTACGATAGCCGGAAAGATGTTCCCATCCGTCGTCGCCTTCACAAAGGAAGGCCAGCTGCTGGTGGGAGAGCCTGCCAAGCGCCAAGCGGTCACGAATCCAGATGGAACCATATTTGAAATCAAGAGAAAGATGGGAACGGACTACAAGGTCTCAGTTCTCGGCAAAACCTATACTCCCCAGCAAATCTCGGCTTTCATACTTCAGAAGATTGCCAGAGACGCGGAGACATTCTTGGGCGCCAAGTTGAAGAAGGCTGTCATCACTGTTCCTGCGCACTTCAACGACAATCAACGGCAGGCGACGAAGGACGCGGGAGAGATCGCTGGACTTGACGTCGTTAGAATAATTAACGAACCTACAGCGGCAGCGCTGGCCTATGGCCTTGACAGAGTTGAGAAGGACCAGAAGATCTTGGTCTTCAGCTTCGGCGGAGGAACGAACGACACGACGGCGATGGACTTCGGCGGGGGGGTCTTCCAAGTACTGGCGACGAGCGGTGACACCAAGATCGGCGGGACAGATCTCGATAACGCCGTAGTTGAGTACCTATTGGATGAGTTCAGGGAGCAGACGGGCATAGATCTGCGGCCGGACAAGATGGCGATGACAAGACTCAAGGAAGCTGCTGAAAAGGCGAAGATCGAACTTTCAAACCTCATGACAACAGATATGGACCTACCTTTCATCACATCAGATTCGACCGGTCCGAAGCACCTTCACACGACTCTGACTAGAACCAAGCTCGAGCAGTTGACGATGCCGATAGTCGAGAAGATCGAAGACCCGATAAGGCGAGTTCTCGCAGATGCGAAGCTAACTCCGGATCAGGTTGACAAGATCATTCTTATCGGCGGCCAGACTAGAATGCCGATGGTACGAAAGTTCGTTGAGGATCTGCTCGGAAAGCCCGCGGAGCGCGGAATTGATCCCATGGAATGCGTGGCCATGGGAGCAGCGATCCAAGGAGGTGTTCTAGCCGGAGAGATCTCGAGTCTCGTATTGCTCGACGTTACCCCGCTGTCTTTGGGTGTAGAGACTCTCGGCGAGGTGACTACTCACATCATTGAGCGGAATACCACCATCCCAACTAGGAAGAGCCAAGTATTCACGACGGCTGGCGATTTCCAGACTGTAGTTACCATTAACGTTCTTCAGGGCGAACGCGCCATGGCCAGAGACAACGTCTCCCTAGGGCAGTTCAACCTAGGCGGCATACCTCCCGCCCCAAGAGGAGTTCCACAAATCGAAGTCTCATTCGACATTGACGCGAACGGCATCTTGAATGTCACCGCTAAAGATCTTGGAACGGGGAAAGAAACCAAGATCACGATCACAGCCTCAACAAAGCTGTCAAAAGGAGAGAAAGAGCGGATGGTCAAGGAGGCGGAGCAATTCGCTGAGCAGGATAAGAAAGCTAGAGAGGAAGCCGAGACGAAGAATGCCGCAGACGCTCTAATGTACACTGCTCAGAAGACCCTGAAAGAGCTAGGAGACAAGCTGTCGAAAGATCACAAGGACCGCATCGAGAAGGGTATCAATGAGCTGAAGACGGAAATCGAGTCCAAGGACGTGTCTAAGATCAGGTCAAAGATGGAGGAGCTGTCCAAGGTCTTGCAAGAAGCGGGCGCGAGCATATACCAGCAAGCTCAGAGGCAAGCACAGGAGCAGGCTGGGTCAGAGAAGGCGAAAGCCGGAGAAGAAGAGAAAAAGGAGAAGGTTGTGGACGCAGACTATAAGGTGGTCGACGAGCCAAAGAAGTAGCGTGCGATGGCGTATTTTCGAGCTCATAGGCTCGATCCTACTCTCTTTCACCCAAGACCTAATCAGTGATCTCAAGTGAGCAACAGGCGTGACTACTACGACATACTGGGAGTTTCAAGAACTGCAAACAAAGACGAGATCAAAGCTGCCTATAGAAAACTGGCCTTTCAGTATCATCCAGACCGAAACAAGTCTCCTGATGCGGAGGAGAAGTTCAAAGAGATCTCAGAGGCATACGCAGTCCTCTCGGACGACGAAAAGCGCAGACTCTATGACCAATTCGGCCACGCAGGCATAAGTGGCAGATACACGCAAGAAGACATATTCGGTGGCGTCGACTTCGACAGCCTCTTCCGGGACTTCGGATTTGGACCATTCGGTAGCATATTCGACATATTCTTTGGAGGACGCAGGCCTCGTGGACCGGTAAGAGGCAGAGATCTCGAGACAGAAGTCACGGTGACTCTCGAAGAGGCAGCGACAGGAATCGAAAGAGAGGTTACAATACCAAGAATTGAGATGTGCGACACCTGTCATGGCACAGGAGCCAGACCGGGGACATCTCCGAAGACCTGTCCGAAGTGCCAAGGGTCAGGCAGGGTTCAGTATGGAAGATCCTCAGGATTCGGCAGATTCTTCCAGATAGTCACCTGCGATAGATGTGGTGGAAGAGGTACCATCATAGAGTCCCCATGCCAAGAGTGCCGTGGCACAGGCCAGGTTCGCAGGACTCGGAAGATTCGCGTCAGGATTCCGCCAGGCGTGGACACGGGCTCCTATTTACGACTCGCAGGTGAGGGAGAAGCAGGCGGTCGCAGCGCACCTCCTGGCGACCTAATGATAGCTATCCGAGTCAGGCCACACTCCATACTGCGGCGAGATGAAAACGACCTTTATTGTGAAGTTCCGATCTCTGTCATTCAAGCTACTCTTGGAGCTGACATAGAGGTCCCTACGCTTGGAAGCAAAGCCCTTCTCAAGATACCGCCGGGTACTCAGCCCGATACGATATTCAGACTGAAAGGGAAGGGGATGCCCGTTCTCAACGGATACGGACGTGGAGATCAACTCGTGAAGGTTGTAGTGCGCATTCCGACGAGGCTCAGTCCGAGGCAGAGACAGCTGCTCGGGGAGCTGGCGAAGGAGATGGGGGAGGAGGCCGAGAGGGAAAGCAAGGGCTTCTTCAGAAGATGAGACTCCTGTTTGACGCAGGGGTCACTGAATCTTAATAAAGAGCCGCTTGAGAGTAAGCGACAGATGAGCGTTGGCTTCGAAAACATCATTCGACGAAGTCCGAGAAGGCGTCAGATTCACTGAGAAGATAATGCTTGTTCTGCCGGGGTTCAAAGGGTATAAGGAGAAGGAGCTTCGAAGAGAGACGGACAGACTGATCCGCAGCCATCTGCGATCAAGACTGAACAGAGTCAGAGACAACTTGAAGAAGATCTATCAGAAGATCGTCGACATGAAAGCGACGGAGATTTGGACTGAAATGGACCGTTTGCTGGCCAAAGCGGGTAGAGTAGAGCAGAAGATCAGACACGCCAGCTATGTTTACAGCGGCTTCTTCAACGTAGTGAAGGTGGATGAGAGAAGACTCGACGAAGTAGTCGAACAAGATCTGAAGCAACTCGAGTCAATGAAATCTGTTGAAAATAAGGCCGAGGCTTTCAACAAAGAGGTCTCCGCAGGAAAACTTGAAAATGCTCGTGCTTACATCGAGGGGCTCGATGAAGCGCTCGAGACCCTCGAGAAGGAGTTCGATCAGAGGTCTGACCTGATAGGGAAAACACTGGAGGGGTAGAGAATGCCACAAGTAGTCGAATGGCTCAATCCATCTGCGGATGATATCGTATGGAGATATCCGAACGAGACGATAACTTGGGGAGCCCAACTCATAGTTCACGAGACTGAGGTGGCAGTCTTCTTCAGGGATGGCAAAGCGTACGACGTTTTTGGCCCGGGCCGCCACACCATAACGACGCTAAATCTCCCTCTCTTAACCAAAGTCCTCTCAGCTATAGCCGGGTATGGGACCTCACCGTTCACCGCGACGGTCATCTTCGTCTCAGTTAAACAGTTCTCCGGGAAATACGGAGCCCGAGCCCAGACGACAGAGCTAGCTCCATTGGAAGTCTTCGGCTCATTCTGGTTCAGAGTCGAGAATCCGCAGCTTTTCGTAGTCGAGATCGTCGGAGGCCAGAAAGCCTACACAACAGGGGACGTAAACAACTTCATTCGAGGATTCATAAACGAGAAAATGATAGACGAACTCTCCAAATATGATCTACTCGCAGTCTTCACAAAGCTTGACGAGACATCAATAACTACAAAGACGGCCATGATCGACTCATTCAAGAGACTTGGACTGGAGGTCGTCGACCTCAAGTTCGAAGGCATAGATACGACGCCAGAATATCGGGAGAAGCTCTTCTGGATCAAAACCGGAAGGATCGGGACAGACGAGTTACTGAGAATGCAAACAGTGAAAGAGACTGCAAAGGAACTAGCAAAGTCTCCAGGTGCAGGAGTAGGGACAGGGCTAGTGCTCATCCCTCAGATATTCCAGCCAGGCATGGCCGCGTCGACTCCCGCGGTAGCGCTTCTCGCATGTCCATCATGCAAAGCAGCGATACCCGCGACTTCGAAGTTCTGCCCCAGTTGCGGCACCGGCTTGGGAGGACAAACCACCTCTGTGTCCAAGTACTGCAGTAGCTGCGGACATCAGGTCTCCGTCGATTCAAAGTTCTGCCCAAATTGCGGAGCCAAACAATAGATATTCTCCACCTTTTTGGCTGGGAATCGAAAGATTGCCGACCGAGCTTCTGTACTTGACTGATAGCTACCTCAGGAAGTTCACCGCCAACGTAATTTCCTCAAAGGATCAATCAGCCATCCTTGATCGTACGGCTTTCTATCCTGGCGGAGGAGGCCAACCATGCGATACTGGAGAGCTGCAGGCGGCCGAAAGGAGAATACCCGTAGTCTCTGTGGGGAAGGAAGCCGGTGAAGTTGTTCATAGGCTTGGAGGCCAACCCCTTGAAATCGGATCTACGGTAGACGGAACGATCAGCTGGGAGACAAGGTACCGGTACATGAGATTCCATTCTGCTCTCCATGTCCTGTGCGGTGTCGTTTTCAAACTATTTGGATCGCTAGTCACAGGCGGGCAGATCTACCTTGACAAGGCGAGAATGGATTTTGATCTAGAGGATCTGACGCCTGCTAGGGTAACCACAATCGAGGCTGAATCGAACAAGATAATCGGAGAAGGAAGACGATTCAACGTCAGAATGCTGCCCAGAGAAGAGGCCTTCAAGATACCCGATCTGATACGTACAAAAATCAACTTGCTGCCAGCGGAGCTAACGACTGTGCGCGTGATCGAGATAGAAGGCGTCGACATGCAGGCTGACGGTGGAACCCACGTATCGAACACAAGAGAGATCGGCTCGATCAGAGTCGTGAAGGTTGAGAACAAGGGTCGCTTCAACAAGAGGATGGAGATCGCTCTAGGGCCTGTATCCGTCCAGAGTTAAGAGGCACAGAGCGGCAACGGTTAGGTCGGCGGTCGTCCCAGGGTTAAGGAGGTTGCCTTCCAACCTCAAATCTTGATCGAAGGCGCTGACGGCTCTCACACCTTCACTGGTTTGAAGTCCGCCCATATCTAGCACCTTCTTGGCACGAAGAGAGATGGAGCGTGATCTCTCAAGGCTAGTTTTCCTCGCTATGAGCGTGTCAGGCCTCTCTCGGAGAATGCGAAGGAAAGTGTGAACCGTTGCGGCGTTGATGTCCTTGGTTTTCTGAAGTTCATCTACCAGCGTGGGATGGGAGTATCGAAACGTGAAATCGAAACTGGTTGTCCATTCAGAGGATATGGAGTCCCGCTTCGAAGATATTTGGAATACTTCAAGAGGAACGATGCCTCTTTCGATTAGTCGCTTGTCCACGCTCGGTTCAAAAATGTCGTATTCATCTGAGACTCCTAGCCCTCCGGGCTTCGCAGATCTTATTGCTTTGAAGATTTCGACGGTATCTTCTGGCGTTGCGCATCTGATCAATTTGGCAAGAGCCTCCCGTAGATGTTCCTTGCTGTCTCTTGCCAGAGCCCTTGTAAAGGCCGAAGCCACCGTCAGAGGAACAACGAGCAGGACAGTGCCCAAAGAGGTATTTCCGCCGCTCTGCCAGCTCATCACTTCATCAACAGAGTTTCTTACTAGGCGGCCGAGATGCGCATCTTCGTAGGATCTGACTCCCTTGGCGATCTCCGTGCCTGTCACGCATGCTCCGCGCAAGCTCGGATACAAAGAGACAGCTGAAGCCAAGAAATGCTCATACCTAGTGAGCGAGTATCCGGCCGTCCTGTGAACGTTCCCAGGCTTCGGATATGCGCTGACCTCCAGAAGTATGGCCAGCTGAATTGCCCTTGCGACGTCATCTTCCAAACCAAAACTTGACATTGAAGGTCAAATAGATTCGTAACATCTCAGCTAATAACGGAATCCGCAAAACTCCGCGATGGGTGGGAGATTGAACGTCGCCAATATCGGCACGTGAAGGTGATTTTCTCGAGACAGTCGAGGGCGCTATCTTCGAGGCGAAGGGGCTAGTGCATCCCCCAAGCGGCACGATAGGCTTCCTAAGATACCTGCCCGATCCAACCGGAGGAAGATTCCGAGGAGAAGTGGCATATTCAAAGGTTTATGGGATTGCAGAGAGGCTGGAGGTGGTACGGAGAAGGTTTCCACACTATCTTCACTCCGATTCCTTTCTTGGCGAGTTAGTCTGCCTGATACCGCATCAAATGGTGACTATCCATTACAGACCAGTGGCATTCCTGAGGGATCTCAGGCAGAGAGGGCCACGCGACGCGCTCGAGTCAGATGCCCTCGCTTTCTCGCGGATAATTCGCCAAGAGGCCGAGACTCCATGGCAGGATTTCGGAATATCTGGATCCATTCTCTTGGGGCTGCATAACGAGACCTCAGATCTCGATCTAGTCTTTTACGGCGAGACCTTGTGCAGAAGAGTCTATGAAACAATGAGAAGGCTCGTGAAAACTGGTAAAGATATCAGAGGCTACAACGAGACAGAACTCCTAAGACTCTACGACTTCAGAGTCAGAGACACAAAGATCGGGCTTGAAGAGTTCCTCAGAAATGAACGAAAGAAGATTATGCAGGGGAAGTTTAGACAAAGAGACTACTTTCTACGCTTTGTGAAGGACTGGAGCGAAGTTCACGCCAAGTATGGAGACGAGATCTGCAGAAATGTCGGCTACGGCAAATTCAGATTCGTGGTCACTGACAGCTCTGAAGCCATCTTCACCCCAAACAGCTATCTGGTAAAGCAGGTCTCTCCGCCCGAAACTAATGAAGTCACGATACGGCAGATAATGTCTTTTAGAGGGAGATTCTGCGAACAGGCGGCCGAAGGCGATCTTGTGGAGGCGCAGGGAAAGATAGAGTCTGTGGACGGAAGAGGGGAACGGTTCTTCCGTCTGGTCATGGGAGGCATAAAGACCGACTATATGGTGCGATTAAGGGACGCCAAATGAGGAAGATCAAGGACAGAGACTATCTGGAAACTCGGGAGAGACTGATCTTCGCAGTAGTGGGATATCTGCACCCTGATGACAGAGCAGTCGCGTACTTGAAGTATGTTCCTTCCCCTGAGGGTAGGTGGCGCAGAGCAGATGGACACTATCAACGAGTTCTGCGAACGTACTCCGTACCTTCAGTGCGAGAGACCGAGGAGTATCTCAGGAAGAACTATCCAGAGTATCTTTTCAGATCGGAGTTCATAGGCACAGAAACCACTTGCGTTCCGCTTCACCGCGTCCTGCGCTGGTATCAGCCTGAACAGAAATTGGCTGAGCTCCTGACGTTAGCCAGACTGGATCCCCTCCAAGCGAAGAGCGCGCAGCTGGCAGAAACCATCTCACGTTCCGCCGATGTGTCTACGTCGGTTCTGGGCGTTACCGGTTCCATTGCCTTGGATCTTCACAATCCATCCTTCTCCGACATCGACCTCACCGTCTACGGATACGACAATGCCATGAATGTGCGTGCGGCTCTCAGAGAGATGATGACATCCAACACATCGCCGATCAAGCCTTTCGACAAGGCGAGAGCCGAGAGATGGTGCATTGACAAAGAGAGAAACCATCCGATCTCAAATAAGGACGCCGCTAGGGTTCTACAAAGGAAGTGGGGGAAAGGTGTCTTTCAGGGTTCAGAGTTCTCTGTTCACCCGATTCGGGATGATAGCGAAATCAATGAATCGTATGGCGACAAGATCTTTGGATCGATTGGACTAATTACGGTCGAGGCCGAGGTCACCGACAGCTCTGAGTCCCTGTATCTTCCAGCGATCTATAGAATCTCTGTTCAGAAGGACCTTTCAGAGCCGTTAGCTGCAGAGGTCTCCGAGCTGGTCTCTTTCGAAGGTCTATACTGCGATTCGGCGTACGACGGTGAACACATCCTTGTCAGAGGAATGCTCGAGAAAGTCGTCGACACCAGATCGGGAGCGCAGTCGGCGAGGATAGTTGTTGGAGCACATGAAGCGGGAGGAACCGACTTCATCAAAGTGCTGAGTGATTGATCTCCTCTTGAGGTGCATGCACGGACCATTATCTGGTTTTTCTCATGACTCTTGCGAGCACGTCTTCAACTGTCTCGTATCGTCCCTCTTCTATCTGTTCCAGAAGGGTGGAGACTCTGACTCTCTGATCCTCAGTCCAGTCGATCAGTCTCCAACCGGCTCTTTCCAAGATGTGTCTCTTGGTAGAAGGAAACGTAACCTCCTCTTCTATCGCGTCCTTCATGGACTGCGTCCCTGTCCGAAAGGTGGCCGTTGGAAAGCGTCCGGTCTCACTATACTTCTTCAGCCTGGCCGCGTCGTGGTACATCCGTATTCCATGAAAGCTAAGTGCTACTTTTTTCCCCTTAGTGGAGTGCGCCTGCGCCTTCGCATTGACGTTCGTCAGTTCGCCATCGTCGAACTCGTATTTGTTGTGCATCGCCTTCTCTTTCAGTGGTCCGAAAAGCCTGGAGTATACCAGCTTTCCTGTGTAGACCGGGTCGTCTTGTGAGAGGTCTACACAATGTGTCATGTCAAAATCTGAGAGAATTTCGAGGAGTCTTT
>CAYWPD010000011.1:6361-34170 GCA_964460055.1 uncultured Candidatus Bathyarchaeia archaeon | reverse complement strand
AAGCTCACTTCTGAATTGAAAGCTGGATATCCCAAGGCAGTATTTGGTAGCTTGACTGCATTTGACGTCGCAAACATGGAGAAGAACCAGGCGCTGGAAGATCGGAAACGCGGCCTAGAAAACGAGATCAGGAAGTCAAAAGCCAGTGATGATTACGAGATAGAGAGCTACGTTACGTACTTCAGAAGGCACGGGAAGTCCTACCCCATACAGTTCCAACTCAAGACAATTAGAGAGGGCGGAATGTTCCCCAGAGTCTCGGTGCTTGTCGACTGCATGTTCTTGGCTGAACTCAAGAACAAATACTTGATCTCTGGGCACGATCTTGACGCTGTCCAAGGTGACCTGACATTTGACACCTCAAAAGGAGATGAGCGATACCACCACATAAGCGGAAAAGAACTGGGGTTGAGAAAGAACGACGTGATACTCAAAGACGGAGAGGGAATTCTCGCAAGTGTACTATTCGGCCCCGCGCAAAGAACATCCATCAGTCTCGGAACCAAGAACGTACTCTACCTAACATGGTATCCCTTCGGCATGAGGGAAGAGCACATGGCCTCACACCTCAACGACATCCTCTCAAACCTACACATAGCGTTCGGATCCGCAACCCACACAATCGGCATCCACGAGTGATGATGGACGAAAGACGTTCTGTCGAGGCTGTTTCGTCGAGCTCATCCTGCGCATGCAAGAGAAGACTGACGGCTACTACGCCAAAGCATGACGCTAAGATCTCTCATTCCAATAGATCCAAGATAGTCAGAACGAGTATCTTGGCGCAGTCGACGACCTTCTTGATCTCAATGTGCTCATCGAATTCGTGAGATTTGCCCCATCCGGGACCCCAAGTAATTGCTGGGATGCCCGCATCGTTAATGAAGTTGCGTTGATCCGTTGAGGCTACTATTCCGGCGGGCTGAGGATAGACACCCGTTACTTCCTTCACGTTCTTTCTAACGACTCTCGCGATCTCATGTTCTGCAGGAATTTCTGCTGACTCGTAAAGCCTCACCCTCTTCCACACGCACTTGAAATCAGGATCCTCCTTCTCGAGCCTACGAACAATCTCCCCGATCTCCCGATCCACCCGCTCAATGCTCTCTCCCGGTATGATCCTTCTGTCTATCGCAAGCCAGCAAGATTCAGGAATGACATTCTCCTTCGTGCCCGCCCGGATCATGGTGACCGAGCAGATGTCTCTCCCACAGAGAGGGTGAGATCTCTTTCCAATCTCCCGATCGTACTCGCGCAAGGCAGCGATCAACTTGGCAGACTTGTCGATGGAGTTTATGCCCTGTTCAGGCTTACTCGCATGGGTCGGCTTCCCCTTGATGCTGAAGTGGTACCACGCCAACCCCTTCTCAGCCGTCATAACTCTGAGATCCGAGGGTTCAAGCACGATACCCCAGTCTCCACCGAAGCCTTCTTCGAGAAGCGACTTCGTGCCAGCTTCACCAGTCTCCTCGCCCATAGCGAACTGAAGGACCAAGTTACCCCGCAGCTTGACACCGCTCTCTTTGATGGCCTTTGCAGCGATCATCGCTGCTGCTACGCCGCCTTTCATGTCGCACGCGCCCCTACCGTAGATTCGCCCTTCTTTTACGACGCCTTCGAAAGGTGGTACAGTCCACCCCTCTGGATCACCTTCAGGTACGACATCGATGTGACCATTTAATACAAGTCGAGGCCTTTCTTCCGTGCCTCTATAGATTGCTGCGACTGAAGGACGACTCGGTTCGGGCTTGCGCAGGTATTCCGCCTCGAACCCCCATCCCGTCATCACTTCATGTATGTGTTCGGCCACAACTCTCTCGTTGCCCGGCGGGTTCTGACTTGGCTTTCGGACCAGCTCCTGCAAGACTCTAACGACTTCCTCCTCCCTCACGAGTTCCATAACACTGGATCTAGACAACATCTCTAATTCAATCCCCGCTTCTCGCCATCTAAGCCAGAACAGTCTAAAGCCTATTGTATAAGAGAGTGGCCTCGCCTCTCGATCCTGAAGAACAGAGTGGTAAGACCTCGACCCTCGCCACTAGCATCGCCTTCACAGATACGAAATGTCGCTTCTGGCTTTCCTGCATCAGGTGTCCGCGAAGTATCACCTAGAGTGGATCAGTTCAGCACAGTTTAACAGAGAGCTCTTCTTAGTGATGTAGGGACCGGATAGAATGACGGTAATTTCGCGAAAAGGAAGCGAACGCGCCTTTGACTTACACGAAGTTGGTGTCTCAAGCCAAAGCTGCAATCTCTGAGGCACTCGAGAAGCTGGGTTTCAGCGAAGAGATAGAGCTGTTGGACGTTCCCGTGGCTGAGCTAGGGGATGTTGGAAGCCCAGTCGCATTCGTGTTGTCGAAGAAGTTGCACAGATCTCCGAGGGACATTGCAGAAGAGATCAAAGCCCGAATCGATCTGGGAGACAAAGATCTGATTGAGAGGGTACAGGTAGCAGGTGGAGGATACATCAATTTCTTCCTGAACGTAGGGAAGCTCGCTGAAGATTTGATCGGAGAGATCACCGAAGAGGGCGTATCATACGGCTCCTCCAACTTGGGAGAAGGAAAGAGAGTCCAAGTCGAGCACATGAACTCCAACCCCAACAAAGCCATGCACATAGGAACAGCTAGGAACACATGCCTCGGAGACTCCTTGGTGAGAATTCTCCGCTCGACAGGACACGAGGTCTACTCGCTCAACTATGTGGACGACTCCGGAGCTCAAATGGCCGACTACTTGGTGGGGCACTTCTATCTAGGAATGCCGCTGGAACCACCTCCAAGAGTGAAGTTCGATCACTACGCCGGAGAGATCTACGTCGAAGTCAACAAGCTCTATGAATCGCGGCCAGACCTGAGGGAGAAGAAAGCGCACGTCATACAGGTAATGGAGAAAGGAACAAGCAAGGAAGCTGGGCTAGCCCGCGAGCTCGCACTGAGGGTCGGATTGGAACAAGCACGAACATGCTGGCGAATGAACATCTTCTTCAACCTATGGAATTGGGAGACGGATATCCTGCACGCAAACCTCTTCGACCTGGCCCTAGAGAGGCTGAAGGAGAGCGGCCGCATCAAGAAGATAGAGTCAGGACCCCACGAAGGTTGCACTGTGCTGGACCTTCAAGGGATACAAGAATACTTGGGGTTGGAGAAGCAGTTCGAGGTCCTCATCAGAAGCGATGAAACCGTGATGTACGTCTCAAAGGACATCGCCTATGCTATGTGGAAACTCGGAGTCTTGCCTGATGTCTTCAAGTACATGAAGATCGCTGAGCAACCGAACGGGGAAACGCTCTGGTCGACCACGAGTGCGGGTGAAGACCTCAGTCATCCAGACTTCGCTGGCGTCGACTTGGCCATAAGTGTCATCGACGTGAGACAATCACACGAGCAGAACATAGTCAAGACCGCCCTCAAGACAGCACCCAGCGAAGCAAAGAGGAACTATGTACACTACGCCTACGAAGTCGTCTCCCTCTCGGGAAGCACTGCGCGCCAGATGGGCGTAACTGTAGAGGACGAGGCCAAATCCGTCCAAATGGCTGGAAGAAGAGGGATTGTTGTGGATACAGACGATGTCTTGGAGGCACTAAAGAAAAAGGCCCTCGAGGAGACGAAGAAGAGAAATCCAACCGCAGAGACACCGTGGCTGGAGAGCGTCGCCGAGAAGGTGGCAGTAGCGGCGCTGAGATTTGATCTCACAAAGCAAGACAACGACAAGATCATAATCTTTGATATGGACGACGCTCTGGATCTAGAAGGCGAGACGGGACCGTACATCCAGTATGCCTATGCGCGAGCGAGCAGGATCCTTGAGAAGACAAGAGTACAGTCAGGGGTTCAGGCAAACTACACCAAGCTTCAAAGTCCATATGAGAAGAAGCTCATCATCGAGATCTCCAAGTTCCCGGAATTGGTGATGGAGGCGGCGAAGAATCTTGATCCACAGGCAGTCACAAGATACGCCTACAAGCTAGCGGCAACGTTCAACGAATTCTACGAGAAATGCCCGGTAATTCACGCCGAAAACCCTGAATTGACGATTGCACGACGCGAATTGGTTAAAGCCTTCAGAACTACAGTCAGGAACGCTCTCGGCCTCATCGGAATTGAAGCCATAGAAAAGATGTAGAAGTGGATAAGCTAGCTCTTCAGCTCTGCAGTCTGAACTCTCATGTCTCCGACAGCCTTCTGCTTTTTCGCTATGATCGACCTAGCCACCCGTGTCTGTAGTCCCCAGAGTTCTATGAATCCTGGAGCGAGCTTCTGATCGAAGGATGTCCATGCTTCATACGTCGCCAAGCTCAGATCATACAGCGAATACGGCGAAGAGCGGCCAACCACGATTTCACCGCCCTTGTAGAGCTTGAGCTTCACCTCGCCGGAGATTCTGGACTGCGTCGCTTCTATGAAGGCGTCCAGATCCTCTCTCAGAGGGTCGACCCATAGCCCACAGTAGGCAAGCCGCGCCCACTCGATGTCCACGAGATGTTTAAACGTGACCTCATGCCTCGTGAGAACTGACTTCTCCAGATCCTTGTGAGCGTCGAGGAGACAGACTGCAGCAGGGCACTCGTATACCTCGTGCGATTTTATGCCGACCAGCCGATCCTCGATATGGTCTATTCTGCCAACTCCGTGACTTCCAGCGAGCTCATTCAAGGCGGTTATTAACGCCACTCCATCCATCTTCTTCCCGTCAAGACTAACAGGAATCCCCTCTGAGTAGCCCACACTCACATAGGCGGGTTCGGCGGGCGCCTCTGTGGCGTTTACGGTCCACTCAAAAGCGTCATCGGGAGGCTCAGCACTCGGATCCTCTATGGGCCCGCATTCGATAGATCGCCCCCACAAGTTCTGGTCTATACTATACGGATTGCTGGTTTTCGCCACAGGTATACCGTGCCTTAGAGCATACTCGACCTCTCTGTCCCTCGTCATGTTCCACTCACGTACGGGGGCAACGATCTTCAGACTCGGGTCAAGGGTCTTGATAGTGATGTCGAATCTAACTTGGTCATTCCCTTTCCCAGTGCAGCCGTGCGCAACCGCAACGGCATCCTCCTTTCTGGCGATCTGCACCAGCTTCGAGGCTATGAGAGGCCTGGCAATGGAGCTGCTGAGCGGATACTTCTCCTCGTAGAGAGCGTTGGCCCTTATTGCAGGAAAGATGTAGTCGTAGACGAACTCGCTCTTTGCGTCGACTGAGTAGTGCTTGACCGCCCCGAGCGCGTATGCCTTTTCCTCGATTGCCACAAGGTCCTTCTGCATTCCGACATCCACCGTCAACGTCACCACTTCAAAGCTTCGCTCGTCTTGAAGCCACTTCACCATCACTGACGTATCCAATCCGCCAGAGTACGCCAATACGATCTTCTCTCTAGACACTTGGCTCATCTTCTCCCGAAATACCGGATTTTCGAATCGAGTAGGGTATCATGTTTATAACTTTGATGTCGCAAATAGAACGAATTAGCAGGCGAGTGTTATGAATGAGACAAGCGCAGCATCCCTAGTGAGGGGACTCATCGCCACGAACCCTATCTTCGAAGAAGCGCTCGCTCTCGATATCGTCAACTTTTCGTCACTCTCGCGGATCCTGACCCGTCAAGTTGCCGAAACCTACCACAGGAGAATCTCACCCGAATCCGTAAAGGCGGCTATGATCAGGTACAGTGAACACATTCGCAAAGAGAGGAAGAACATCGAGAAGCCTGCAAAGCTGGTGATCGCGAAGGGGCAGATCCAGCTCAAGGAAGATGTGGCCAAATTGGTCGCACATATTTCGTCCGACGTCCTCAGGAAGATCGGCTCGTTCATGGAACAACTGCTGCCGACTGAGACCTTCCACATCATCAGAGGAATGAGCGGCATACTCGTCCTAGTTGACACGGTAAGGCTTCAGGATCTTCTCCGCCTGATACCGGAGAGTCAGATAGTAAGTTACGAGACAGATCTCTGCGCCATAATGATCAGGAGCCCACGAGAGATAGAGACAACCCCTGGCGTAGTCTACTTCTTCTTCCGGAGGCTCTTCCTCTCAGGAATCAACGTAGTCGAAGAATTATCTTGCTACACTGACACGATAATAGTCGTCAGCAAGTCACAGGCAATGAAGGCCTACGAATCATTGAGGGAGATGATCGCCATCTTCCGCACTGAAACGCCGGAAGAAGAAAAGAAAGGCAGAGTTAGAATCCCCGCACATCCTTAAATACTCCTGAAACGCAAGGCCACCAACCCCCTTTCAGAAGGAGAAGCCAACGCGGTGAAGACTTGGGTCAGCTATCTATCCGAGAAGTCAAGCATATCCACGAAGACGGCGATTGTGGCATCTCCAGGTCTTCGATCGGTCGGCAAGATCGCGGTGAACTACCTGATCGATGAGCTGAAGCCCATTCTCTTCGCAAGATTGTTCTCACACCATTTCCCACTAATTTACGCGACTATGCCAACATACCTTCCCTCGCCCGACTCGCCCGGCGATGTCGGAGCCGACCTCACAGAAGATGCCGACATTCCCTCCATCGACTTCTTCTACGAGGGAAAGAATAGACTGATCTTCGTGCGAGGATACCAAGCCAACTTCGATGGGCAATACGAGGCCGCCTCGCAGACAATCGAGACTCTCAAAGAGGCTGGCGTCGACACCGTCTTCGTACTGGCTGGGCACGGGCTCGGTGGGAAAGGAGTTGACGTCGCGGCCACATCTGCGGATCTATTGGACCAAATGAAGAGACTTGGACTTAGCGGAGGCTATGCAGGGCCTTTCCTAGGATTTTCCGGTCTGGCGGTCGCGATGAGTGTTCTAAGAGGTATTCACGCTGTCTGTCTTTTCAGCAGGACAACACCGAACCTAGAGGAGCCCGAAAGTCCAGACCCGGAGGCAGCTCGCACGCTGCTGGACAAGTTATCCGAGATACTCAAAATCAGCTTGGACACATCCAAGCTTCGCCGATCGAGCGAAAGGAGTACTCCAACCGTGAGATATGCGTAGATATGGTTACGGAGAAGAGTCCATGATCGAAATCAAAGTCCATACAAAGCCAGTTTTGAGGTCACCAAAACTGGTGGGCGGACTTCCTGGAAGCGGGTACGTTGGAAAACTGGCTGCCGATCACCTGATCAAAGAGCTTGGCGCCCACCTTGCTGCCGAGATCTATTCATACTCTTTCCCGCCCCAAGTCCTCCTGAAAGACGACGGCACAATCGAACTGATGAAGAATGAACTGTACTTCTGGAACAACCCGACGGAAGGACCTGACCTCCTGATTATGACTGGAAACGCGCAGGCGGTCAATCCAGAGGGACAGTACGAGTTGGCGGAGAGGATACTAGGGCTGTCCAAGGAATTTGGCGCGGACTCTGTCTACATGATGGCCGCATACATAACGGGAAGATACGTCGATCGCCCGAAAGTCTTCGGTGCCGCCACGACAAGTGAAGCCGTTGCTGAACTCGAGGAGAACAGCGTTACCATCATGAAGGAGGGAAGCGTTGTGGGCATGAACGGTCTCCTCTTCGCACTTGCCAAACTCCAGGGCATCAGGGGCTATTGCCTGCTGGGAGAGACGTCGGGCTACATCGTCGATGCGAAGGCCGCGCAAGCTGTCCTAGAAGTCCTGGCGAAGCGACTGGACATCAAAGTGAACATGGTGGATCTTGAGAACAGAGCGAAGGAGACTGAGAAGACGATTCGCAGGCTGGAAGAACTGGAGCGCAAAGCAGTCGAACAAGCCACAAAGCGAGGCGTATCACGAGAACGCGAGTTGCCCTACATAAGCTGAATTGGCAAGCAAGTATCGGCAGTGGTTCATCTTCGCGATCTGGTAACCCTCGAAGAACTGGAAACCTCAGTCATTCCATATCTCATAGATGCTGAGGGTGCTATCCAATCAATTAGTTCAGTTGGATTTCTGGTAGTTATCATCACGGCAAGCGGCCCAAGGGGAGACTCACCCTGTGGCTCACAGAAAGAGACATGGCCTGCGTGTGCAGCCTGCTTATGTAGGTAGAAGACTATCTCGCGGTTTCTTCTGCCCTTCATAAGCACGCGTCTTGCAGCGTCTCGGATCCTCGCCTCGCGCAAGAGCCGTTGGAATGGAGCAAGGCCGTCTCTCCCGGAGGTTCGCGCTCTCAGAAGATTCTGATCTCCGAGGGGTTGGACCTCGAATGACAGGTTGGCGAAGAGGTTTTCTATTGCTCTTTTGACCTTCTCTAAGTCTTCTGTTGGATGTATCTCGGCCTCGATCAGAACCGAGATCTCACTCAACGGCTGACCCTCCTAGCCAGAAATAGCACCTTCCTCCGCAGATCTGCCAAGCTCCCGTCATTTACTATCATATGATCGGCCAAAGCTATCGCTGAGCCTATCCCAACGTTGAGTTCCCGCTCATCTCTCCACTCAAACGTATCCCAGTCTTTTGAATCGTCGGTCCTTCCTCTTCGGCGCAAGCGGTCAAATCGAGCTTGTGGAGAAGCGTGGATAGCGATGAGGATGGTGTTAGCGTGGTGTGCTCGAAAGGCCTTGACCTCTGCCACGCTTCTGATCCCATCTACAACAACTAAATCTTGTTTCAGTCGCTTGAGCTTCTTGACGACTCTGTTTGCTATGACATCTTGGCCATGCCTTTTCCTCAGGTCTAGCATGACAATCCCCACATTCTCTGGAGTAGGCTCCATTCCTCTTTTGAGCGTCTCCTCTCTGACGATGTCGCCCATCACAACCCTTGGTATCCCGCGTTCCTCGAGGATTTTGCACATGGTGGCCTTGCCTGAGCCCGGCATGCCCGTCACCGCCAAGATCGTGTTGATTCCATGCATTGATCGACGCCTCGCATCCAATCTGTTGACAGATCTTCACGTCTAGTGACCCTATATTGATATGGCTCACAAAAGTCTGAATTGCTTACCGCAAGGACCGGATGAAATGAAGAGCCCTCAAAGTCAAATAGAGATATGACATCTTCCTAAGACAAGGTTGACGACTTGACTTCAACCACTATGATGAGATGCTTCATAGCGGTAGACCTGGCAAGCCAAGAATGCTTGGACAGAATAAAGGACGCCCAAGACAAGCTCGCCTCTACGGGCGCAGACCTGAAACTGGTCGAGCGCCAGAATCTACACATTACACTCAGGTTCTTGGGCGAGATCTCCCAAACTCAGGTTCAGAAGATTATGGAACAGATGAAGAAAGTTGGAATGTCGAAGTTCGAGGTCGCGCTGGAAGGTATGGGAGCGTTCCCAGACATACGTCGACCGAACGTGGTGTGGGTTGGCATAACCAAGGGAGCCCGAGAGCTCTCGGAGCTCTTTCGGAAGCTCGAACCGGAAATCGTGAAACTGGGCTTACCGCCCGACCGAAGGGGGTTCAGCGCCCATTTGACTATCGGTCGAGTCAGGACTGGAAGAAATCGACAACAACTCGTCAACGTCATCTCATCCTACGAGAATCGCTCCTTCGGGAGTTTCATCGCCGAATCGATGAAGTTGGAAAGGAGTCTTCTTCTGTCAAGAGGACCTGAATACACGGTACTGTATGAGGTGCATGCATGACTGGCATCGAAGAGGTTCTCTCGGAAGCGGGACGGCGGGTTACGCCGAATGCGTCTGAGAGGAAGAGAATTGAGAAGCTAGCCAAGAGCATGCTGGCCAGGGTTCAGGCCGAAGTGCAAAGAGCCAGACTCGACGCTGAGGTGAGGCTCGACGGCTCGGTGGCCAAGGACACTTGGGTCAGCGGCGAAGCAGACATCGACATATTCATGAGAGTTCCAGTCTCGATTCCCAGAGAGCATCTGGGCCCGATCTGCCTTGAAGTCGCGCGGAAGGCAGCGGATGGCTCTTTTCAAAGAGAACGATTCGCGGAGCATCCCTATCTCGAGACATGGGTGAATGGGACTCGGGTGAACATAGTCCCCTGTTACAAGACCAAAAAGGGAGAGTGGAAGAGCTCCACTGACCGCACCCCATTCCACACAGAGTACGCAAATGAAAGACTCACAGACCAAACCAGAAGAGAAGTCCGACTGCTGAAGAGGTTCATGAAAGGCGTAGGCGTGTATGGGGCTGAGATAAGGACCGCTGGCTTCAGCGGGTATCTCTGTGAGGTCCTGACTCTGAAGTACAGGACTTTCCAGAATGTGATTCATTCGGCCGCCGAGAAATGGGCGAAGAATTCTGTCATAGATGTCGAAGGTCACTACAAAGGAAGAGAAGATGAACTCCCAAGGCTCTTCGATTCGCCCTTGATAACGATTGATCCGATAGACAGGGGAAGGAATCTAACAGCCTCACTGAGTCCTGACAGGCTCGAGGAGTTCAAGTTCGCGTCTAGATACTTCCTGGCCAATCCGTTCCTAGACTTCTTCTTCCCATCCAAAAGAGAAGCGCGCAGCGTACAGGACGTACGCCGCAAGATGGCCGAACATGGCACGTCGATCCTGTTCATGCTCTTCGAAGCGGAAGAAGTCGTTCCAGACATAATGTGGGGGCAGCTCTACAGAACCCAGAGATCCCTCTCCAACGCCCTTCAGCAGAGAGATTTCTCGGTAGTAAGATCCGCCGCATGGAGCGACGAGAAGAGACGCCACTGCCTCGTCTTTGAGCTAGAAAGCAGTGATCTGGCGGCAACGAGAAGATACCTCGGCCCTTCTCCTATCCGGGTACAAGACAACCAAAACTTCCTGCACAAGCATCTCAACTCGCCCAGAAGGATGTCAGGGCCGTGGATTCAGCAGGGCCGTTGGGCCTTCCAAGAGAAGAGAGAAATCGCAGATGCCAAGTCGTTCCTTCGAGACCTAGCGCTGCGGCAAGGATCGAAGGCAGGAGTTGGAAGAATAGTCGAGACCAGCTTCAAGAAAAAACTGGAGATCCTGAGAAACGAAGAGATCTTGAGTTACTACTCGGAGAACCCAGAATTCGCTGCCTTCCTAAGCCAATACTTGGATGGAAGACCGATCTGGCTTGAGTGAATTCACGCCTGTACAATGTCTCACTTTCGAAGAATTCGGTCAGATTCTGTGCTACCCAAAGCCCGAAAGAGAGGAGTTTCATCTTCGCCAGAAGGAGTTGAAGTTCCTCGGCGTTAGCAGGATCAGCTTCACGGGAGCTACGAAGATCATGGACAGACATATCCTTGGCAAAGGCTGCGTGAGTCTAGTGATGAAGGCAGAAATGAACCGAGATACAGTAGCCCTGAAGATAAGGAGGGTCGACGCTGATAGGCCTAACATGTCTCACGAGACCAGTATGCTGAGAATGGCGAACAAGAGCGGAGTTGGGCCCAACTATCACGGGTCAACCAAGAATCTGCTAGCGATGACCTATGTCCAAGGCCTGCCGGTTGGAAGATGGCTGCAGACACTCTCTGGCAGAGGCCAGAAGGCTAGAGTTCGCCAAGCCATCTCGGCCCTGTTGACGCAGTGCTTTGCCATGGATATCGCAGGTATCGACCACGGGGAGTTGTCCAACGCTTCAAAACACATCTTGGTCGACGAGCAGGAAATTCCATGGATCATTGACTTCGAAAGCGCCAGCATCGTCAGAAAGCCGAAGAACCTCACATCGATCGTCCAGTTCCTATTTGTACACCCGAAAGTATCATCGCTCACGGAGAGAAGGATGGGTCACATCGATAGGGGAGGGCTCTTCGCTCTGCTGAAAAGCTATAAGAGGTCTCCAACCCGCAAACTGCTGACCGAGATCTCCAACCTATTGAGAATAAGCTCTTCCGAAGTGCAAGTCCGATGAATTTTCCTAAAACAATTTAAGGACATGTCTCTCTTCAACCCTGCCGAGGGGTCGTCGTCTAGCTTGGTCTAGGATCCCAGTGTCTTAAATGGACGGGGAGCCTGGGGAACCAAGATCCGGTGCGCTGGAGACTTGAAGAATGCTCTTCCGAGCCAAAGGTCTCGGGTTCAAATCCCGACGACCCCACCAAGCCCATAGAATGACGATCAGTCATAAAAGACCTCAAGTTCAGGGCTATTGTGCTTTCGGAGTGCCGACAGTGCGTCCACATCTAAGGGAAGCACTCTCAAACCTTCTTTCGCAAGATATTTAAGGTCGCAGGGTGGACAGAATAACAGGCTTAGCCAGATGGCTCGGCCGGAGGAAAACGCTTAATGCCCAAGAAGAAAGCAAAGAAGAAAGCCAAATAGCGGTCCAACTTCAATATCAATCTCATTCCTCATTTTTATTACCGCGTGGGTCTGAGAAAGTTGTACTTTTTCATTATTTGCCTGATTGCTCTCACCGATCTCTTTTTGTCTCTGTGAACACCACTCTTTCGTCCATTCAGGGCTATGCGTTGGACTTTTTCTGAAAGTGTTCTCAATCTATGGAGATCGCGGTCCGACAGATCAGTCAGACTTCGAGAAGCTGGCTTAGAATCGCGATATACCAAGTTGTAGAGCTCGACCACGGGGCTCTCAACGTCAACTCTGACAGCATCAGGCGGGTCGACGAATCCTCGAATCCTGAAGTCGAAATTGCCAATCTTCCCGGATAACGTACCGTCCTTAAGGTGCCTCCAGTACGATTTCCCTGTTTTTCTCCTAAGATTAACTCCAACGATCAACTCGACTAGGTAGTCTGAATCCATCCAACTTTCAAGATCATCCTTGCTAGGCCCCAAATTAGGATACGGATATCGACCGATTCTCGAGTGCGAGTGAAACATCCCCATCCAGCGGAGACCAGACAGCTGCTCTTGAAGTCGTTTCATCCTCGACTCGTTCCGGGCAAACCAAGCGCCCTCTTCGAGTCCCCTCTTTCGCAGCATCTGGAAGGGAACAGCCGAGATGCAGTGAAACCTCTGAAGGCGCACCGACGGTTTAGTTCCGAACATCAGTCCTATCGACTCTCTTGGATAGCTCTCGGCGGTGGCCATCACTATTGTCGAGAGAGCTTCCCGAGTCAATATCAGAGTCGCGTCGGCCTGACGCTTCATGAAGAATTCATCAACCCAATCTGCAGGTATCGCAGCGCCCTCTTCTGAGGGTCGATCCAGTACCTGCGGTATATTCTTTTCTCAAGATGTGCAGGCAAAGAACGGCCCGCGAAGCATCAAGAATAAAAAATAGAGGCGGGGGTTTAGGCGAGGATCTGTTCCACGAGGTCCTTCTCGCAGTCATCAGCCATTGGGATTCCTGTGACCCTAGCAGCTCTTTCAGTAAGGCTCATGAGATCGTTTCTGTCGATCAGGTCCAGTCTGAACTTTCTAGAGCCTGCAAGAAGCTGCTTGAGGCCAATTCCAATTCGATCTGTCAGGTACGTATACAGACCCACGGCACCCTTTGTCAGGTCCTTATACTTGTCTCCGAGCCTTCTTTGCAGGACTGGCGCGTTTATCAAGAACTTCTCTGGATCGGAGCTGTACTGCGCAGCAAAGGCCTTCGGCAGCTGTCCCTTCTCAGCCAGCTCGGTATAGTAAGAGGCCTTGAAGACAGAGGTAATCGGCGATCGAGCCATCGTAACAGCCTTGACGAACGGACCGTTGCCGAAGTTGCTCATCGCTATGCCCTTGTAGATCTGTGTCTCGTTGATGAATCCCCCCGCGATGGTCAGATCTGGGACGTACTTACCCTTCTTCTTCAGGATGTTGGCACATTTTAGCACCCAGGCCTCGAGATAGACCGTGGGAATACTCATGTCATTCATCATCGGTACGGGGCTCATTCCAGTCCCGCCGCCGGCTCCGTCAAAGGTCATCGCGTCTACTTTGGCCTCGGAGGCGGCCTTCATGGTCCAAGCTACGGCCGATGGCCTATAGGCACCAGTCTTGAGGAAGACCTTCTTCGCTCCCTGTTCTCTCAGCCAATGAACGTCCTCCACGAAGTCCTTGTGTTTAGGCATTCCAACCCTGCTGTGTCTCTCAAAAGTCTTGAAGACGCCTGCCTTGAAGGCTTCTTGGACGCCTTTGTCCTCTGGGTCTGGCTCGACTAAGTATCCTCTGCTCTTCAGTTGGAGAGCTCTCTCCAGCGTAGTGAGTCTGACCTCACCGCCTATGGCTTTGGCACCCTGTCCCCATTTTCTTTCTATGATGTTTCCTTCTAGCTTTGAGATTACGTAGACATCCACACCTAGCCGCTGGTCTTCCACATTCGTTTGCACGACAACATCGCCATGCGTTCCGTCCCAGAATTCCCTGAAGACATCGATTCTGTGCTTCATGTCCTTTGAGTACGTCACCTTGCCGCCAGCAAATGTAGAGTCGGGGTCCATTGCACAGACGTTTTCTCCGATGCTGATTGCAGCTCCTGAGAGGGCGGCGCCTGCGGCGAGGCTGTCCCAGTTGAGTTTTGCCACGGCTGTTGAGCCGAAGGCACCCGTTATTACTGGGACCTTGAGTGGCACTCCTCCAACTTTGGTTTCGATGTTTGAGTTGGGGAAGAACGCGATGTCTGAGTTCTCTTCGATTCCTTGAGCTCCGAGCAGACTTGCTTGTATGTTTATGTCCGACCAGTCCAGCCTGTAGTCCTTGAGCGATGCCGCAGTGCTCATGCCGAACTGGACGGGTTCCGGATAGAGCACCTCTCTACCTCTGAGTGCTGAGAGTCCTATCTCACATTGGAATGGGCATTCCTTGATGCAGAGAGGGCACATTCCGCTCGTAGGGCTGAGGTCACGGACACGCGTCGATGTTCCGCTTGTAGACATGCCGTTTAGCCATGACGAGTTTTTCATAATTTGCTCTGGCATCTTTCACCACGTGTTCGCTTCGCCGAACTCGGGGTGCATGTGATAGATCTCATCTTTTAAAAGTTACGTTACCTAAATCTATAGCAATGTTTAAACTGGCCCCACCTTTGGAAAGGTCGTTGATGTTCCCACCTCTTTCTAGAGCTTGTATTGGTTGTGGGGAAGGTAGGAATCTAGTTACCGAAAACGATCTCTAGCATAGCGAATGGACATAGGGTCGTCATACTTGGAACTGGGTTTGTATACTCAAACGTGTGAAAGAGCGCTATCCAGAAGCTTGTGGTCTCGGCGTTTGCATTAGCAGCTATTGTCAGCGCTAGAGGATGAGCCTCGTTGTCGGGCAGCTCCATGGGTTTGGGTCGACTGTGAAAGTTGCTCTCTTAGGCAATGCCGTGATTGGGCGGTCAAGTTCACGCAGACGATGTTTCTACAGCCATCAATCATGGATCTTCATCGGGGCCTTCCGAGGAGGGACTTTTATTTTGCGTTCAACCAAAGATAACGATTTGAAAACATCATCAACATGAAAGCCAGTTTCGCGAGCCTAATCTACGGCGTGAGCCATCGGCAAGAGGACTGATGCATGAGCTGCCTGGCCGCAGTCGTCTGTGAAGACGGATCTAGCGAGAGAATTCGCAAAATGCTGTGTGCCATGGTCACACGCGGAATCAAAGCATATGGGATAGCGACCCCAGAAGAGATCGAGACTCCGCTGAAGCTCGGAGATCACTTCTCGGCGAAGGACTCAACGATAGCTATCGGACACGGAATTGGAGAAGATGCCCTCGAAAGTGCCGCTCAACCCTTGAGAAAGCTCGGCACCAACGTTTCCATAGCTGGTAGGGTATTCCCAAGACCCGCGCCGGACGACGCGCAGAATCTACTGAAGTGGATGACAGAAATCGAAGAGCCAGCGGACTTCATCAAATGCAATGTTGGCGCATATGCCTTCGCGGTTCTTAGAGACAAACACCTTTCGATTGGAAGAGACTCATCAGGCGGTGCACCGTTGTACGTCGGCCAGGTACGAGATGGAGTAGCTCTCGCGACCGAAAGAAAGGCTCTCTGGGCGATAGGAGCCACGACAACCAGGCCCTTTGCTCCCGGCTCCGTCACTACATTTTTCGATAGGAAGACCAAAACAACCAAAGTCCCAATACCTTGCGCAAAACTTCCCAAGGGCGAAGAAATCCCGCAGCTCTTGGAAGCTCTCAGGAAAGCAGTTGGAAGACGTCTGTCAGACGTGAATAGAGTTGCCTTGGCGTTCTCCGGAGGAGTCGACAGTTCCATTGTGGCAAAGCTCGCAGTAGAGTCTGTCAAGGTGGAGCTTGTCCACGTCGTTTTCGGCGGCGAGTCGAAGGAGCTGGCGCAAGCTCGACAGGCAGCCCGCGCCTTGGGCCTAGACCTCTGGGAGGATTCGGTATCACCTGAGGAGTGTGAAGATGCAATTCCTGACGTATTGTGGGCAATCGAGACCCACGACGCTCAAGCTCTAGAAATCGCACTCGCGATTCATTTCGTCGCAAAAGGCGTGCGAGATATGGGCTGCCGCGTGGTCATGATGGGACAGGGCGCAGATGAGCTGTTTGCAGGATATTCAAGATACCAACGCACCTATTCTTCGCGTGGTGAACCGGCAGTGCTTGATGAGATGTCCCGTGACATCGCAGAAATGCATGAGAAGAACCTCGCCCGCGACGAGAAGGTCTGTGCGAGGAGCGGAGTGGAAATTCGGTCGCCTTTCTGGGATGTCCAAGTCATCTCTCTTGCAAACTCCATCCCGATAGACTTGAAGCTGAGTGACCCTCAGGATCCCTTGCGGAAGAAGATACTGAGAGACTTGGCGTCCAGACTGGGTCTTCCTGAGACAATCAGTAAGAGCCCCAAGAAGGCTATACAGTATGGTTCGGGATCACACCGCTTGTTGAAGGAGATCGCTCTTAGGAGTGGCAAGAGCCTAACGGAATACGCCGAGTCAAGGTTTGAGGAGGTCAAGAAGAAAGAACTGTCTTCTCCAATCTGCTGATCATGGATTGAAAGTGTTAGATAGTTTCTTCTCGAAATTCGGTCAAGGCTCGTTGCTCCCAAACTTCTTGCTCTTTTGTCCTGGCCCACTCCTCGGAGGATACGACGCCTCCAACCTGCTCCTTCACTTTCTTAGCCGTAGCTGGCCCGATCGTCGGGACGCTAGAAATCTTCTCGAGGGAAGCATGCCTCAAGTCATCCAGCGTTTTCAGTCCTGCGTTGTGGAGCGCCCGCCCTCTAGCTCTGCCTATGCCTTCGAGTCTCACAAGTGGCAACAACTCATGTTTGACACCGCTCTCAACTCTGCTGCGCAGCTCGTCCAGACGTTTGAGCTTGTCACGGAGCTTGAACAGAGATGCGAGTTCGTGGCATGCATAGATGAGCCAGTCAGCGCTGTCGCGCAGTCTGAAGAGGTCGCCGGGCTCGACTCCAAAACGTTCGATGATCTCGTCCTCAGTCATCTCTTGGATCCAGCTTTCCAATACGGTAGCGCACTTCACCTCGGCGAGGAAGAGTTCATAGTCGTCGCTGGACCAATCCTCTGGGATCGAGAGTATGAACTCTGGCCTATGCTCGTCGACCAGCCTTGAGAGTATAGACATCTCATGTCGTCTCGGATGCATCTTGGGCGCTAAATCCGGAGTTCGACTGATCATATGGAGATAGGCGAAGTCACTCATGTGAGGCTCTGCCCGCTTCAATCCGTCTCTCAGGACGACCCCCGAGACGGGGTCGATGTACAGTTCGGATACCCTTTTTCCGAACGGGGTGGCGGACAGGGCATCACCATCGATTCTAATCATATCTTCATTGCGTAGATACTGTAGCACCTTTGTCACGGGCCTTCGAATCGAATCAGAGGAGTATTGGTGCGCATAGAGCGTCGTGTCGAAGAAGTCGAAGACTCCTCTCTCTGAGTGGGCGAACCCTGAAGAGATCGTTGCCAAGGTATGTGTTCGTAGAGTGCCTTCGATTCCTAGCTTCGACCAGATTCTTTCCGGCTTCGCAAGTACATAGTTCTCCATGAGATAATCTCTTTCATCCTCGGTCTTCGCGATCAGGACGGACTCTCCGATCTTGTCGTAGCGCGGTCTTCCT
The DNA here is from genome assembly GCA_964460055.1 of uncultured Candidatus Bathyarchaeia archaeon. Taxonomy (GTDB): domain Archaea; phylum Thermoproteota; class Bathyarchaeia; order RBG-16-48-13; family CAYWPD01; genus CAYWPD01. Next base: position 16,342 of record CAYWPD010000011.1, on the reverse strand, counting down.
GCCCTTCCCGACATCTGTTTGTATTCGAGGACCGCAATGGGATATCTGCCCTGCTCTATCTCATATCGCATGTAACTGTTCACGACCACCACTCTCGCCGGGAGATTTACACCCGCGGCCAGCGTGGGAGTTGCCACCAAGATCTTGATTCTTCCACCCTTGAATGCCTCTTCAATAATCCTCCTGTGCGCCGATGAGAGTCCTGCATGGTGAAAAGCAGTACCATTTGAGACCAGTTCTGCGAGAAGTTGCCCAACACGCGTCCTCTCACCTGAAGTAAGAATTCTTTCCGAAATCGTCTTTAAGGCTCGAAGCTCCTGTCTTCCAATTCGAGATTTTACCAGCGGAGCAAGCTTCTTCGAGAGCTCAACCGATGTCTTGCGTGTCTCAGCGAAGATGAGGGTCTGCAAATCTTCCTTGAGGTAGTTCAGGGCCACGTTCAGTGAGGACGTCCTGTTTAAATCTTCAAGTCTGCTTGAGTAGCCATCGTTGAACTCGATGGTCGAATCTAGATAGACACCTTCCCTCAGCTTGACTGGCCGCCACTCAGTTGTGATCGCCTTTGCCTTGACCCATTCTGCGATCTCCTCTGAGTTCCGAACGGTCGCGCTTAGAGCTAGTAGCTGAGCTTTCGAATTGATTTGGCGAAGGCGGGTCATAACAACCTCGAGTGTGGGGCCCCTGTCCGCGTCGTTGAGCAGATGGATCTCATCTGCGACCACGAGTGACACCTCGGACATCCAGTGTGCTCCGTGTCTGAGTAGGGAGTCCGCCTTCTCGTTGGTGGTTATGATTATGTCGTACCTAGCCAACCATGGATCTGACGAATCATAATCGCCGCTGGATAGTGCTATCCTGATCCCGCTTCCATCAGGCTTGACGATTCCCTCATACTTTTTGAAATCCTCGAACTTCTCCGAGGCCAGAGCCCTGAGGGGAGTAAGATAGAGGATCTTCCCACCCATGTCCAAGATGTGTCTCAGCGCGCAGAGCTCCGCAACCAGCGTCTTGCCGCTTGCGGTCGGACTGGCAAGAACCAGATTGGCGCCGGAGAGCACACCTACTCGGATTGCCTCTTCCTGCGGTGGATAAAGGGTGTGGTACCCATGTGCTTCCAGAGTCTCAATTATCCGCCGAGTAAGAGGAAGCTCGGAGACGAGCATTATTCATCAGCTTACGACTTCTTGACGTGTCCCGAGCGAGGTTCGTAGACCGCGCCCTCCGTGAGTAGCTGCCTGACCAGCTTCTCCGCCTCAGGGCGTTGGATTTGAAACTCGGTTCGCAGCCTCTCATACATCTCTTCGAGATTCGTGGAGCCCGTCTTTCTGTCCATGTCGATGATGAGTGAGAGCACTATTTGCAGTCTGTCTCTAAGCGTCTTTGGTTTGCCGGTCATTATTACGTCAATGTCGACTCTTCCTGAAGACACATCTATTCCGACTTGCTCAAGCCACCGTGTCATCAAGGCGATGACCGCGTTCGCGTCTTCTACTCGAACCTGCGACCCAAGAGCTGCTCTGGCCCTGGCCTCCGACAATCGTACCAGTGACTCGAGCTGTCGAGGGGTGATTGCGACGGGCGAATCCTTCGCCTCGCCTGATTGTTTCCGCATGTGAAGATAGAAATCGCTGAACTTCTTCGCCGCTTCCTCATTCAGGATCGGCCTTATCCGCTTTCCATACGCAATGTATTTCTTCAGCAAGGTCGGGGAGATCGGTGGCTCTCTCATGGCGGAGCCGGTTCTGTGAAGGCTGAGTATGTGCTCGGCTGTGCGGGAGTCCTCCTCACTTTCGGGTGTATCCTTCAACACGAAGATCAGATCGAATCTCGAGAGAATCGTGACGGGTAAAGTGATGTTTTCTGAAACCGTTCTGAACGGGTCATAACGTCCTAGCGCTGGGTTTGAAGCAGCAAGTATCGATGCCCTAGCATTGAGCGTAGCCACAATTCCGCCTTTCGCAACGCTGACCGTCTGCTGCTCCATTGCCTCATGTATCGATACTCTGTCTTCGGGTCTCATCTTGTCTATTTCATCGATGCTGCAAACCCCTCGATCGCTCAGGACTAAGGCTCCCGCCTCCAGGACCATGCCTCCAGTCTTCTCTCTCACGACTGCCGCTGTTAGGCCTGCCGCGGAGGAACCCCTGCCGCTCGTGTAGAGTCCTCTGGGCGCAATTCTGGCCACGTACTGGAGAAGCTGGCTCTTGGCAGTTCCAGGGTCTCCTATGAGAAGGACGTTGATGTCTCCCCTAGTCTGAATTCCATCGGGTAGGGACTTGGGCACTCCTCCGAAGAGGAGGAGCATTATCGCCTCTTTGATATCTCTGTGCCCGTAGATCGAGGGCGCAATTGATGACATCATCTTCTCGAGGATTCTGGGATCCTTTGCCATGTTCTGAATCAGTCTTTCCTCGTCGGGGGTGATCTGGATCTCCTCTGGCTCCTTGCCCATGATTTCGATGTGGTTTGCATCCATGTAGAGGTTGTATGTCCGAAGCCTGCCTCCCTTCCCCGGCAGAAACTCGGGAAGGACTCTGACTATACCAGTTATGGTGACTCGGTCACCGGGCCTGGAAATGTCAACTAGGTCTTCCTCAATCTCGACATCCATTGATCTCGGCAACTGGCCCGGAGGCAGGTCTTCCGGCCTCTCCTGAATTCTAATCTCTTGCGAGTTGATGAACACTGAATCCTCGAGCACCACCTCAAACGGGCCTCTTCTCTTGCAAGACACGCACTCTCTTGGCCGTATCAGAACGGTTCCGGACTGATCGATAGGCGGCTGCTTCGTGTCGCACCTGCACTTGAAGACCGCTTTGAGGAGTAGTGGTTTCACGGGCGTCGCTCTAACCAGTATGCCGTCTATCGAGCTGAGTCTGCCAATCTGTTCTGAGCCGACGACTCGGAGCGGAATTCTATCTGGTAGATTGCGAAGCCTCACCCTCACTCCTGTCTTGTGCCTAGCGGTTTCATCGGCGTATTCGGGATCTTCAATTTTGAGCTGCGCCCAGAGGGCTCTGTTGGCATAGTCGAGTGTAGAGTCTGGTTTGTCTATGACGAGGCGTGCCAATGAAGCGTCGAAAGTGAGAAGATCCTCGAAGTCCACTATCAGCGAATGTGTTCCAACGACAGATAATTGAGCGATCCGCTGTCTGTACTTTGAAGATTTGAGGAAGGTCAAGAACTGTTCTTCAGGTCCGGTGAGTTCCAGCTCGGTCATTCATTTCATTCCAGCTGCAGAACCTCTTTCTTCCATTCCCCAAACGTGTCGAAGAGCTCACCATACAGCTCCTTCTCTTCTCGCGACAGATTCTTCAAGATCTCGCCTGACGCGGCTTGAACCGCTGCCAGTGCCACTATCTTCCGCATTCTGCAGCTCAAAATATCGTCGGCGATCCTCTTCGCTTTCTCGTACTCCTCAACTCTGCTCGGGTTGTCCTTCAAGGCCGCTGAGAGTTCCTTCAGGAGTCTGCGCACTCTGGGGTAGAATCTGTCCGGGAGGGGTGAGACCTGCTTGCCGCTCTGAACCATCTCCATCCAGTGGACCTTGTGCAGACTCACCAGATCGATCTTATCGTCTTCTCTGAACCTCGCTATCCCGAGTCGCGCGAGTTCTCTTCCCGCCCAATATCTAATCTCGAATTCCTCACCTTCTTCTAGGGGCCCGATTGTGGTCTTTCCGACCTTGATCCTCTCCTCGTATGCCCTGTTGGCAGTCATTCGTACGATCGCGTTCTCGAACTCTTCGTCGAGATCTTTGATGGCGGTGCAGGCTTTGCTCGGCAAGGCTTGACACCCATTCGACAACAAGTGGATAGGCTTTGAGATAATACCGTTTTTGAACGAGTCTTCTCGATATTTGATCGCGTGACTTCGCCTCATCTGGATTCAGCTTGTACACCGCGCTTCCTGATAGGCGTTGATGCCGCCTTCAGGAAGGCCTCATTGGCGATGTGATAACTCTCGTAAAGGTTGGGCCTCTCCCTACAGCTACTGCAGAGGCAGAATAGAGGAACATCTCGCGTGGGGCAGGAGATCCTATAATCACAGTCTGCACACCCGAAATCTCTCTTGCATACGAGGCAGGTCTGTGAGAAGACGACTTCATCATCTAGGATTTCAGCGAGTGTAGCTTTGGCTCTCTCGGGATTGCCGCCTTCCACGACGTAGAAAAGTCCTCTAGCCTTGTCATAGGCTATGCCGCTTCTCATCAGCTCGACGAACTTTTCTTTTCCAAGGTAAGGCAGTTTGAAGCCGTTTCTTGAGATTGTTATCACGCTTCAGGTCCCTTCTCTCGTCCACTTAGATACTCGATCATTTCATCGTCAAGACCCAAGTATGTGGAGATATCTTCTGCCGCGTCTCCATCGTTCTCGAGCATTATTCTCAGGTATGGAAGAATGTCTCTCTTGGCAATCGCCCTTGAGGTGTGACAATTCTTTCCAACCTTGGTGCTTATCGACTCTAGCAACTCTCGCTCCGAGCGGGTTCTGGCTAGTCTTATGAACTTTGATGGGATCAGCTTCAAGGCGGGAGCGGTCGCTCTTCGAGGTCCTTCAGACAGTGCGCTCGACAGCATGAGTTCTATCGCGTATCCGAGTAGTCCCCAGTGTTCACCTCTGATTCTTCCGAATAGCACGTCCGCTTCCGAAAGGCGTTCATAGGCCTCGGAGAGCTCGACCACATCACGTTTTACAAACGGAAGGTTATCGTGTATTAACAGGTGCAGAGTTTCGTAGTCTATTTGCGAACTTCTCTGGACCGCGAGAGCTCTAGCGAGATCGCTACTTTCAAAGATCTCTTGGAGGGTTCGCGAAACATCTAGGTTCCTGTCTCTCTCAGAAACGAATGGAATATCGCTCTTCTTCAAGACCGTTCGGCCTTGAGCCAGCCTCTGCAGATCGTTCAATGCGGCACGTAGGTCTCCTGAGCTGCTCCTTCCAATCATCTTCAAGACATCTGAGTCGACGGAAAGCCCCTCGAGTTGACATATCTTCTGCAAGAGGGCGACTATTAACGGCGGTCGTATCTCATAGAATCTGATCGTAATGCAATATTCCCTCAAGCTGCGCAGTTTTGGCTCTGATGCGTTATTCGCTGCCAAGACCACCGGGGAACGAGACCTTTGGATTAGGTCTATGATAGCTCCGACTCCGCCTTGGTCCTCTCGGCCGAACAGCCCATCGATCTCATCGAGAAAGATGAGGTTCCTTTCAGACCCCTCGATAGTGGCGTCGAGAGATGTCTCACCCGCTGCTCTCCCGACGATTCTGGTTATCGCCGCCTCGGTTCTCGCGTCGCTCGCATTCATCTCGATCAGGTTGTAACCTCGTTCCCTTGCCGCGGCCTCGACGAGAGCTGTCTTTCCTACCCCCGGAGGTCCGTGAAGTAGGGCAGTTTTGGCTCCGATCTTCCATCTGTCAAGCCATATTATGAATTCCAGTTTGGCTTGCTCGTTCCCAACCACATCAGCGATCGATAGGGGTCTGTACCTCTCGGTCCACATCATGGTAGTCACTTGTCAGGTGCGATGAGGTGATCCGAACCTAGCGAACTGGGCCAGAAGAGCGCTGAGCTGGATGTCCTCGTTTGCCCCTTCGACTAGCCTGTAATCGTACTCTGCCACGATCTGGGCGAGGTCCGCAACTTCTTTCGCAGGTATTTCTTCCATCCTTGTGATTTCTCTATGAATCTGCCTAATGATATCTGATCCTGCTAGGCCATGCTTGGTCATCAGCTCATATAGTAGTTCACGTGATTTCTCGAACTGGCCGCTCATCGCTTTCTGAATCATGTTCCTGACTTCTTTCGGGCCCGCTTGTCCTACAACTTTGGTGACGACTCTTTCATCTAGCGGCTGCTCTCTTGCGTAGGCCGTTGCTGCTTGGAGCGTGTTTATGGCACGTCTCAGGTCTCCTTCGCTGAAGTCGACGATGGATCGGATAGCTTCCTCCTTGGTGTTCACGCCTTCATTCTTGGCGATAAATTGCAGGTGCCTAGCGATGTCCTCGGTCTTCAACGTGGAGAATCTGAAGAGTGCGCATCGACTCTGGATGGGCTCAATAATCCGACTTGAGTAGTTGCATATGAGTATGAAACGTGAAGTCCTGAAGCTCGTCTCCATGATTCTTCTGAGGGCAGTCTGCGCCTCAGCAGTCATCTGATCTGATTCGTCCAGTATGATCAGGCCGAACGGTATGTTTCCGAGCAGGCCGACGGCATGTCTAGAGAAGCTCTTCACTCGTTCCCTGACTGTGTTGATTCCTCTCTCGTCTGAGGCGTTCAGTTCCAGAGTGAAGTCTCGCCACAAGTCGCCCTGCAGAATCCTGGCTATGCAGAGAGCAACTGTCGTTTTGCCCGTACCGGGCGGTCCTGAAAACAATAGGTGAGGCATCGTGAGAGGATCTTTGAGGAGGATCTTGAGGCTCTCAACGGTCTCTCGCTGATCGACGACCTTCTCGAGGGACTGTGGCCTGTATTTCTCCACCCACATCGCTGCCTCTTCGCTAAAGCTCATAGTTTCTCGCCTGGAGCTGAACAGCTCCTAACTGGTCGTTGTGCTTTAACTTGTTCGCTGTCGATGCGCCATCTTGGCAGTTCTAGGTCTCGTAGTACGGCTCCCTTAGTTCGATGGCCTTGAGGAAGATTTCTTTGAGATCACGGTCTGAAGCCCCGTTTCTCATGGGAGTCAATATGTCAACCAGGTTGTTTCCACGGAGTAGGCAGGGTTTGAGCTTTCCGTCGCTTGTGACTCTCAGTCTTGTGCATCTCAGACAGAACTTTGTCCCTTCTGTGTGCCTTACCACTTCGACGGTCTTGCCCGGAAGATGGTAGATCCTCCGGTTCTGCATTAGTCCTCTATGTTCGATGCTTGATGCTTGTGTGCTGAGTTTCAGCTCAATATCGTTCAATGGGTAGTGAAACTTGTTGTAGATTGAATGGCCAAGGTTGACTGACTCCAACTCTATCAACTGCAGGATGACGCCTTGATTACCTGCAAAGCGTATGAAGTCCTCGATCTCGCCAGTGTTCGTCCCATTCAGAATCAGAGCGTTGATCTTGATAGGCTCGAAACCTGCAGAGATCGCGTCTTCTATCCCTCTGAGCGCGTCCTCGAGTCTTCCCCCCGTCGATTGAGAATAGGTGTCCTTGTTCAGTGAGACTAGGCTGATATTCACGCGTCTGAGGCCGCACGCCTTCAGCTCGCGAGCCTTGCCTGCCAAGAGCGTTCCATTCGTCGTCATTGAGACGTCGTTGAGGTTTGGCACTTTTGAGACGTGACTGACTATGTCAGCGATGTCATCGCGGATAAGAGGCTCCCCACCCGTGATCTTCAAGTTACGTATACCTAGTTCAGAAGCCACCCTTGCTATCCGATAGATCTCCTCGGGTCTCATCTCGTCAGAATCGTGTGGCTCTTCGCCCTCCCTGTGACAGTAAAAGCATCTTAGATTGCACTTGGGAGTGACCGCGACCCGTAGATTCAAGGTGGGGCGTCCGAAAGAGTCGAATATCATGGTGGATCAACTAGGTTCCACGGGCGGACTTGACGATGTGCCCGATCTCAGGTATAATTATCTCGTTCAATGCAAGTTTGGCCGCATGAGGGGAGCCTGGCAAACAGAAGATGATTTTCCCTTCTTTGGAAACGCCCGCTGTCGCTCGTGTTAGTAAAGACGCGCTCTTGATTTCGTCGAAGCTCAACCTTCTAAGTAGTTCTCCAAACCCGGGTAACTCCTTCCGAAAGAAATGCGTGGCTGTCTCGATCGAGACATCTTGGCTTCCGATGCCGGTTCCGCCACAGGTGATAATCGCGTCAACATCGGCTCTGTTGAGTGCGTTCCCGATTGCATCAGCTATCCGAGCTTCGTCGTCCGAGACCAGAACTCTGAAAGCTACGTGATGTCCGCTTCGAGAGAGCGCGCCCAGTATGAGATCGCCTGACTCATCAACTGCGTGGCCAGATTTCTCCAGTTCCCTAAATCTAGATGTGCTTACAGTTATCACAGCGAATCCAACTCTACGAGGAGAACCTTCCCTGTGCTTTTGCACCGACTCACTCATTGTGTTCCTTCCTTGATCTTCCTCTCAACTCGCACATCCGTTATTCTGGTCGTCGGGTATTGCCCTTCGGAGTCTTTCTCGTACTTCTTCACCATGTCCCATATGTTGATGAGAGCGGCCGTAACGCCTGCCAAGGCCTCCATCTCGACTCCGGTCCTAGAGTGGGCCTTTACGGTACACCGCACCTCTATTTCTCCAGGCCTAAGTTGATGATCGATAGACACATCGGTCAGCTGGATCTGATGGCACATTGGAACTAGCCGGCTCGTCTCCTTTGCTGCCATGATTCCGGCGATCTTGGAGACCTCCAATGGGTCGCCTTTCTCGACGGATCCGCTCTTGATCCGCTCAGTTGTTTCCGGGTGGAGTAGAATTCTGCCTTTTGCCGTGGCTTCTCTATGGATTGTGTCCTTCGCGGTGATGTCAACCATTTTGATCCCGGTCAACTTCAGTCCAATCCTTTCAAATTGTTTGATCATCTGAGTCTTGGGTGTGAGACGCAGTTTGCAAGGTGAGGTGATTAGTAGCGAAGGTCTGTATCCCATGAATCGAGAAACTTCTTGATCATCTGGGCCTTCGAGTCGTCTCTGTTAAACTTGTAGATGCGAATTCTTCCAAAGCGCTTCTGTTGAATGATCCCAGCTCTTTCGAGGGCAACGAGGTGCTGGTTCGCTGTGGTGTAGTTCAACTCGGCTTTCCGCGCTATCTCTGATATGTTGAGTTCACCTAAAGTCGCTAGGATCTTTATGATCCGCACTCTCCCCTTGGAAGATAAGATCTCTTCCACAGGGGTATGAAAATCTGTTCTGGCCCGCATCATGCTGCCTTCATCGCCCTCTGAATCTCGTGCTCTAACGCTTCAGCCGGTATTCCCGGCAACCCTATCAGAGTTGTTTTGCCTCGTACGCCCTCGCCTGAGATCTTTGCGAGGATAAGGCCATCATAGCTTAGATCGTTCAGATACTTCCAGAGCTGCGTGTGACCTCTAGGCTCCTTATTGTATTCTTCACAGGCAAGTCTGTAGAATTCTTCAACCTCTCCGGTTGTCGTGTAAGCCGCCTTGCTATGTTTCAGTCGCCTAGCTATCGCCAAGAGAAGTAATTTCTGATGAGTATCTAGGCGATCAAGTGTCTCCAGTTCAACTCCTGGATACACCGTCGCGGCAGCTTTTCGTGCATGTTCGGGCAGGACCTGCGTGGAGAGATCTGTGTCGGCATAAACTCCGGCCCGTTCCAGTAGTTCTATGGCGTAGCGGGCATCTCCGCGAGCGCCAACTATGTCTGCTATCAGGCTGATCGTTTCATGGTCCAACGAGCTCGGATAGAACGCCTCTTCCGCTCGATCGGACAAGATATCTTCGAGCTGCTTCGTTGAGTATTCATCAAGGCGGATGATGTTCTTTTGCAGGGTACCTAAGGTACTCTTATCTAGGGTTTCAAGGAGATCTTCGCAGTCGGGCTCGCGAAAGATTGAGATCAGTGAGAGTCTCGGCGCAAGCCTATCCCTCTCCTCTTGTATGCGCGTGAATGCGTAGATGGGGTCCGAACCCTCTCTCCTGATGATACTTTCGAGTTCATCCAAGGCCAATATGAGATAGAGGTCCTCGTCATCCAAGATCTCCATTAGCACGTGAAGCGCTTCTTCAGCCGAGTAGCCTCGCCCAGGAAACGTCTTCTTGAGTCTGTCTCGAATGACGAACTTGATTACGTTGAAGAAACTGCCTTCTAGGCGACAGTTCACATAAGTGTAGAGAAGTTTGACCTTCTGTTCCTGTGCGTATGCCTCTACGTCCATCCCAAATCTTCTGCTTAGAACGGTCTTCCCGGAACCTATCTTCCCTCGAATGACAACTCGAAGACTTTGGGATCTAGGGTTCTCTAGAACAGGCCTGAACCAGTGGGTGAGCAGGCGGTACTC
>CAYWPD010000011.1:2684-6261 GCA_964460055.1 uncultured Candidatus Bathyarchaeia archaeon | reverse complement strand
GCCTGGTGTGACCTCAGTGTGGCCGCCTACAATCGCTATGCCGAGAGAGCTGGCCGCTCTGTCCATCTGAGCACATATAGTCTTGATTGCTCTTTCATCGAAGTTTTCAGGAAGCAGAATCGTGCTAACCATCCAAGAGGGCTCAACGCCCCTCGTTGCCACGTCGTTTGCATTGACGTGAACAGCTAGGTAGCCTACACGTTCCAATGCTCCTGTGACCGGGTCGCTTTTGAGAACTAAGATCTCGTTTCCCGCCCTTAGGATGGCGGCGTCTTCTCCTACTGATGGGCCTAGAATCACGTCCGAGCGTCGAGCCCCGAGATGTTTGTAGACTATTTTCTTAAGTACTCTCATCGGAACTTTGCCGAAGAGGAGCGGCATATTCTCACCTGAGCGGCGGCTACAGGTCGTCGAGTAGCGTACATGCATCATGTACTTAGGCCTTCTGTAGCCTCATAACGACGATAAGCAAGCATAGAAGAAATGAATTGAGGAGCCAGTTCACTGAGACCTGAGCCTTTTCCCGTTGGGTCGGTCTTGTCGAAGAGCGGAAAAGGAGGTGAAGATCCAGCTGGGAGAAGTCCTCTACTTATCGCGGCTGGATTCTCACTATTCGCCAGCTTCCTGATTCGTTTCTTTTGGGAAGTACCTTACTCTCTTATCGGGACATATCCAGGCGACATCTACTATGTCTACACACAGCACATAGTCCGGCAATCCCCTTATCCCTTGGAGTATCCGGTCGGCATCTATCTCCTCGTGGGACTGACGTCTAGGCTCGCCGGAACCTCTTATGACTCGTTCCTTTTTGCGAACAGCCTCATTTTGGCAGTCTTAGGAATCTCGTCTACGGTGCTGCTGCGTTCTTTGGCCTCAAGCGTTGATCTTCCGAAGTCCAGACTTTTCTTGATGTGGATCCTGAGTCCTTCGTTCATCTTCTATGGACTGTACAACTTCGACCTCTTTTCCACTTTCTTCTCTGTCTTGGCGATACATACGCTCGTGTCGGGGCGCAGAGGCTTATCGACGATAGCGCTTGCGCTAGGTACGTCCGTAAAGATCTTTCCGGTGCTTCTTCTTCCTCTTGTATTGTCCGGCCAGTCAGGGACTAGGATGGCGCAGTTCATTTCTATGTTTGCAGGTGTGTGGGCCGCGGTGAACTTGCCGTCGATGATTTTTGACTTCGCGAGCTGGGAATACCCCTATGTTTGGAACGCTCTGAGACCTCCAAACATCGATTCGGTATGGTATCCCGTCTTCGAGTTGGTTGGTCAGTGGGCGTCAATCCTTTCCGTCTCGCTGTTCCTAGTTCTGAATGTCGTCGTTTTCAGCCACTACAAGATGGCGGCAGTGACAAGAGCAAATGCTACGAGAACAGCTGCCCTGCCCTTCTCGATCTTCATGTTGACAAACAAGATCTACTCTCCGCAGTATCACCTTATGCTCCTTCCATTTCTGCCCTTTACTAAGGTCGGCTTCAGGCTGTTCTACCTCTTTGATATTCCAAATCTGCTGATCGTCCTGATCTGGCACTCGCCCTTCAGCATTATTGCCATGCCCTTCCTAGTGTCGATAAGGCACTTCGCGCTTGTCGCGGTCTTCTACAGATCGTTAAGCTCGTATCCCAGATAATCGAATTCACTCTACAATGGAAAGCGCGTGTGCACCTATGCAGTCTAGCTGGGCAAAATCACAGGTGGCGCGTTCAGAACTCAAGATCTCGATCATCGTTCACTTGGGCCAGAGTCGTCACTACGCGCCAATGTGGATAGGCGCCGTCACACAGAAAAATCTTCTTACTACATGGCGCCGGACCACACGAGACTTTGTCGGAAGGGAAAAGTAAATCCAAGCCCTAAGACGCTCTATTGAGGTCGTCTGCGGAAAGTGATTTGATGCCTCTAACGGTCTTCAACACCCTGAGTCAGCGTAAAGAGCCATTCGTCCCGCTATCAGGCAATAGAGTTGGCATCTACATATGCGGCCCTACGGTATACGATTATTCGCACATAGGACATGCGCGGACTTTTGTGTCGTTCGATGTGATTGTAAAACATCTTCGTAGAAAGAGTTTCGATGTGCTACATGTGGTGAACATCACAAACGTCGACGACAAGATCATAAGAAGGGCGAATGAGACTGGGAGAAACCCAATGGAGCTTGCTGACGAGTTTGAGCATATATTCTACGAGGATATGGACAAACTGAAGGTCTCAAAAGCTGATGTCAACCCCCGTGTCTCGGATCATATGCCAGAGATAATCGCCGTCATTCAATCACTCATCTCGAAGGATTTTGCCTACGAAGTCGACGGTGACGTCTACTTTGATGTTAGAAAGGCAAATGGATATGGCCGCCTTTCTGGTCAGACTCTTGAGGAGATCAAAGCTGGAGCAAGGGTCGAGGTGGATGAGCGGAAAAGGTACCCGGCAGACTTTGCCCTTTGGAAGAAGGCCAAGCCCGGCGAGCCTTTCTGGGAGAGTCCTTGGGGTAAGGGTAGGCCCGGTTGGCACATAGAGTGCACAGCGATGTCCATGAAGTATATCGGCCCTCAGGTTGACGTACACGGCGGAGCAAGAGACCTGATATTTCCACATCATGAGAATGAGATCGTTCAAAGCGAGGCTGCGACTGGCAAGAAGCCTTTCGTAAAGTATTGGATGCATGCCGGATTTCTCATGGTCGAGGGAGAGAAGATGGCCAAGTCGTTGGGAAACTTCATCGTCATCCGCGATCTGCTGAAGAACTATGAACCCGAGACTTTCAGGCTCTTCGTTCTATCTACTCACTACAGGAGCCCAATTGACTTCTCATATAGCAGCCTCAGACAGGCCGAGAGCGCGCTGGGTCGACTCCACGACTCTCTGACGAGAGTTGAAGAGTTGATCGTTTCCCAGCCCGTCATCGATCCAACAGCGGAAGAAGAGGCCTTCGACGCCAGAGTACACGCTGCAAGGAACGCGTTCTTGGAAGCGATGGATGACGATTTCAACACTCCCATAGCCATCTCGCACCTCTTCGATTTCGTTCGAGAAGTCAACAGATTCATCGCAGATCACCCGAAGGCAAGCTACAGCACGGTCAAGAAGATTCGAGACGCCTTCCTCGATATTGGCGGCATGCTAGGCATCCTGAAGGAGCCTCGGATGAGAGAGGAGCCTCTTCCACAAGAGGTGTCTTCATTGCTCGAAGAGAGACAGAGATTGAGAGAACTCAGGGACTGGAAGAAGGCCGACGAGATCAGGACGAAAATACTGTCTCTCGGGTACGTCCTGGAAGATACACGCGAAGGCGTGAAAGTCAGGAAGGCCGTCAAGAGGTGACTCAGAGGGGAGGGAGCATCCTGCCTCGCCTCTGTTCCGGGAGATTGAGCCACTTCTGAAACTGCTCACTTGGGGGATCGCTGTCATAGAGAATCTTCCTCTGATGCTCCAGTTCGCGCTCCGGGTGTTCCGCAAACTCGGCCGCCGTCAAAACCCTGTGTTCATACGCCTTCGCCGCTTCGAATACCGGTGAACAATATTGTCGCCAGTTCTCTGCTCGAAGAAGATGATGGTCTAGGATCATCAAGGGTATT
>CAYWPD010000011.1:1337-2584 GCA_964460055.1 uncultured Candidatus Bathyarchaeia archaeon | reverse complement strand
TCCTTCGCAAGTACGATCTTGTCAGAGTAAATTCTCTCAGCCTCATCCCGAGAACTCCAAGTCCAAATGGCGTCGACATTGTTCCAAGCTGCCGTATAGTGATCGAAGTGGTAATGCGACACAGTGATGATGTGAGCCGAAGAGGCTGCCCGTGCGATCGCTGTTCGAGCCTGTCTGAGGGCTTCATACTCCTTTGGATGTGGCAGTAGCCTGAATCTGTGTCCCAGAGAGGCTCCGGCATCAATCAATATGCTGACATCAGGAGTCTTCACTGATGTGCACATCGACCTGACTCCGAAGCTTTCAAACGCTACAGGCTCAATCCGAATGTTCTTCGTCTCTGTGTCCCTTCTCCGCTGTGACAGCTCGTCGCATCTACAGCTCTGGCACCTCAAGCTCTGCTGGCCTTTTTGCATTCTCGTGCAATCTTAATCATTACGGGCAACGTCATCACCGGTGCGAAGATGGAGAGGTACCGCGGGCTGGCTGCTCTTCTGATTGCGGCCTGTGAGCCAACCTCAAGGTACCCTTCGATGAAATTGCGACATAGTCCGTGGACGTTCTTCGGCCTCAAAGCGTATCTACACGAGTAGAAGAGGAACTCAGCTATGTCCCAAGACGGGTCTCCCCCAAATTCTGCCTGCTCAAGATCGATCAGATACACGTCTCCGCTCGGCTTGAGTATCATGTTCTCGGGCTTGCAGTCTCCCAGCCCCACTCGTTTCTCGTGAACTTGGGCTATTGTCCTCGCCGCTTTTCGAATAAGCTCGCTGTCCTCAGGCCGAACTTCTCTGCCAGAGAGAACTCGGTTGACGACGGAACTCGACTCTGACCCTTCGACATATTCCTCCAGGATTGTTCTATCTCTCCAAGCAACATTGAGAACATTGGGAACACAGAATCCTTCGCCATGTAAATGCCTGTTGAAAGCATACTCGTTTGCCATGCGATTCTTCCCAATCAGGGCAAAGTCCCTCACGCCTATTGCCCAGATCGAAAGAGGAAACCACTTCAGGTTCGACCAATCGTTGAATCTCTTGGCTATCACTCTTCTTCCAGAAGACTCCATAACAAAGACAGAATTGAGAACACCCCTAAGCCGCGTAGTTCTTATGCCGCTCGCCCCCGCAAAAACCCCCGATCTAGCGGCCATCTCTTCTGATGATATCTCCGGACTGAGAGGCTGTTTTCCTGAAGATGTCGCGAAGTATATGTACCTCTCAGGATCGACGAGATCTGGGCGTTTC
>CAYWPD010000011.1:0-1237 GCA_964460055.1 uncultured Candidatus Bathyarchaeia archaeon | reverse complement strand
CGATCTCGATCTCTGGATGAAAGGACGCGATTCTCCTGATCTTGTCCGCCGGGAAGTATAACGGATCAATCATGAGTTCAGTTGCCGCGGGCCCATATTCCAAGAGTAAAGAGCAGATACCCTCGAGAATGACTCTCTTCTTGAAGATCTTCTCCCACCGTCGGAGATAGTTGTAGCCAAGAACAGGCTGATATGGAAGAAGCATCATGACAGCAACAAGGTCGCCTAGGAAGGCGCTGCCGATGTCTTTCTCGAAGATCTCTGTGTCAACCTGTAGAATGTCTATCTTCTCTCTTTCGGCTCTCCTTACTCGCGAGACGATTCCTTTCTTGAGTTGTTGGGATACAATGAGGCATTGTATCTTGTGATCCTTGCCAGCTGCCGTTGTTGGTATGATTGCGGCAGCTCGCGCGGACGTTGTTAGCGTGTCATCGCCAAGCGTCTCGGCGAGCCATCTCTCCAGTTCTCGGTCTTCTTGGGCTAAGGTTTTCTCACCTCGATCGGTTCGGTTATTCAAGATCTTGCGACGCGGATTCGGTGTCTTCGATATGGCGTTGAGCGTGCTCGGATGGGTTCTTAGTAAGGGTGATGCTTGACGTTAGAGGTCGAGGATAAATCTGGCAAATATCCGATCTCTTTCCTTCCATATCCTCATCTGATGATAGGTCACGGCTTTAACCTCAACTTTCGGAGAATGTGCTACGATATTCAGTGAATCCCCCATTATCTCGGCGCGTAGTTCCAGGCCGGACTGAGTGCGTTTGATGGGAAAGACCTTGAATTTGGAGTAGACTCTTCTGTTCACCTCAGATCTGACGAGAAGATGTTCAAGCCAAGAGTAGAGAAGAGCAAGCTCATCCTCTGCCGTGAGATAAACATCTTCGTGGAAGATGTCTCTGACCCTGTCTATCTCTACCATGGTCTGGAACATCGCGAGGGCAGCCTGCTCAAACGCTTCTTCTAGGCTCTCCCCAAACGCCTCGATGAACGCGTCTGAAACGTGCTCCAAGAACCTGTAGCCAGCGTCTTTCTTCATTGGAGCACATCCTCCTGCGATCCACATCTTAGGACACGAGTTCCTGCCGAGATCTTGGCTTCTCTCGCTGTAGAATAAGGGAGAAAGACCGAAATATCTTGTGCTGAGAGCGGCAAACCTATTTTGTGAAGTCCGTGCCTAGAACAGATAGATGCGTTTTTCTAACTCCTTAGTCCCAATCCATCTACTCGGAGAACTGAC
>CAYWPD010000010.1:35657-39720 GCA_964460055.1 uncultured Candidatus Bathyarchaeia archaeon | reverse complement strand
CCCGCAGCGCGGAGAATGTGAAAGGCAGCTCTTTGACGCCAACGTCCTTACTTTCTGTACTTCGCAAACTTCGCTATGTCAGGGACATGGCCCGAACCTAGAGTCATGTCCGTTGAGATCTTCACCAAGTCTTCCGATGAGTATTCTTCGTGATGCGATGGAAATCTGCAGGTGCTGATGCTATATCATCTAGGTCCCGCCTAGCTTTGGCAAAGAATTAAGTTCCGAAAGGGAGATGACCCATGAGATCTCGCAATGTCAGAGAAGTATCCTGATTCAATATCTCCAAGACACTTGGGACCTAAGATCATCGTAACTCCGCCAGGCCCGAGGGCGCTTGAATTGCTCGTTGAGGAAGGCAACTTTGCCTCCCCATCCTTTGTGAAGCACCTCGCGAAGATGGTTTGGTCAGAAGGTCACGGTGCTCTCGTTTCTGATGTAGATGGGAACGTCTATGTCGACTTCACTTCTGGAATCGCTGTTACCAACGTCGGCCACTCTCATCCAAAGGTTACAAGAGCTATTCAAGATCAGGCAGGGAAGTTGATCAACTGCTACGACTTCCCACACTCCTTGCGCAGTCGTCTGCTGAGGAACTTGTGCGCCATTACTCCGGGAAAGTTCGAGAAACAGGCTCTGCTACTGAGCGGAGGAGGAGAGGCTGTGGGAGCAGCCCTCAGACTGGCGAGAGTTCACAAGAATGCCTTTGAGATCCTTTCATTTCACGGCGGATTCTATGGAAGAGGACTCGACACTGCCGCGGTAACAGGCGAGCGCAAGTACAAGAGAGGTGTTGGCCCTACAATGCCTGGGGTGCTGCATGCGCCGTATGGATACTGCTACAGATGCACCTTCAAGCAGGAGTATCCGAGCTGCGACTTCTATTGTGTCGAGTACATCGATAGAGTTCTTGAGTCTGAGTCTACAGGATCAGTAGCTGCCTTGATTGTCGAGCCGATTCAGGGCGCAGGCGGATACGTGGTGCCTCCTGATGGATATCTCCGGAGGCTTGCATCCTTCTGCAAGGAACGTGACATCATAATGATCGTCGATGAGATACAGACCGGCTTCGGACGAACTGGAAAGCTGTTCTGCAGCGAGTACGAGAAGGTCGAACCGGACATCACCACTCTCGGAAAGGGTATTGCGAATGGTGTTCCTATGTCCGCGGTCGTTGCGAGGAAGGACATCATGCAGGCTTGGCGCCCGGGAGAGATGTCGAGCACCTATGGGGGAAACCCTCTCTCCTGTGCGGCATCGCTGGCGACGATCGAGGTTCTGCTAGAGGAGAGGTTAGCAGAGAATGCTATGAAGGTCGGAATGCAAATCCTAAGGAGATTGGAGGAAATGCGGAGTCGCCACGAGCTGATAGGCGATGTGAGGGGCAGAGGGCTCATGATCGGCGTTGAGCTCGTAAAGGATCGCACGACAAAGAAGCCGGCGGGAGAAGAGGCTGAGGAGATTATATCGCGGATCTTCCGCAGAGGAGTGTTAATGGTCCCCTCCGGCTGGTCAAACCATGTTCTTCGTGTAGCTCCGCCGCTCGTCATTTCGGCCGAGCTTGCAGACAAGGCGCTGGAGATTCTGGACGAGGAAATACGGGTAGTGGAGCGTGAAAAACCCCTTCGCAGGTGAGTATCTCTCCGAATCAAGGCGAAGTCTCAAGGCAGATCCACGTGGACTTCAGGGATGTGCCAACTTTACGGTAAATGATTCAATTCACTGATTCACATGGGCCTGACATAGGCGACCTTCATGGCTCAAAAAAGCACCAAACGACTCTCATGGCTCAGTAGGTTTCTCACCATTTGGATATTCTTGGCCATGATACTTGGTGTTGCATTGGGATACGTGTTCCCAAGAATCTCCGATATCATCAGCTCTATGAGCGTTGGTACGACATCCATTCCCATAGCGGTGGGGCTGATATGGATGATGTATCCTCCTCTGGCAAAGGTGCGCTATGAGGATCTCAAAAAGATAGTGAGCGCCAAAGGCTCAAGAACGATGCTATCCTCTTCACTCGTCCTCAATTGGATCGTAGGTCCATTTCTGATGTTCGTGTTGGCTTGGATATTCCTCGCCGACAACTTGGCCTTCAGAAACGGGATAATTCTTGTGGGGCTTGCAAGGTGCATTGCGATGGTGATTGTCTGGAACGATCTAGCAGAAGGAGACAACGAATGGGCCGCCATACTCGTGGCGTTGAACTCCGTCTTCCAGATAGCGTTCTACTCGATCCTTGCTTACTTCTACATAACCGTAGCCAGCTCTTGGGTTTCAGGAGAAGGGACCGTTGTCAGCATATCCCTAGTAGAGATCGCAAGGTCCGTCATTGTGTATTTGGGGATTCCTTTCTTCGGGGGAGTGATAACTAGATTTTACTTCCTGAAGGCTAAGGGAAAAGAGTGGTACGAGAATAGCCTGATGCCCAAACTAGGCCCAACCTCTCTTCTCGCCCTGTTGTTCACGATAGTCGTCATGTTCTCCCTCAAAGGTGAGTACATAGTACGGTTACCGCTTGATGTTGTCAGGATAGCGTTGCCCCTGGTTGCCTACTTCATAACAATGTTCTTTGTCTCGTTTTACTTGGGCCATTACTCTGGATTGGACTATAGAAGAACCACCACGCTCGCCTTTACGGCCGCCAGCAACAACTTCGAGTTGGCCATTGCTGTGGCTGTCGCAGTCTTTGGAATCGCCTCGCAGGAAGCGTTTGCTACAGTGATAGGTCCGCTGATAGAGGTACCGGTCATGATAGGCTTGGTCAACGTGGCTTTCTGGGCAAGAAAGCGCTTATTCGCTCGTCCGGCCGAAACGGTCATGATGTAATCGGACGTCGATCAAAAGACGGAGGCAGATCGGTTCATTAGGTTGAGCTGAAAAGTGGCCGAAGACTCCACGTCTGGCGCATCGCTCTCTACTCTCTTCTCTTATTTCTTCAGGCTTTCGTGGACGGCCTTTGGAGGATCTCTAGCATACATCTCCATGATGATGGATGACTGCGTAGAGAAGAGGAAGTGGCTAAGCAAGGACGAGTTCACCGAGATGCTCGGCATTACAAATATGCTTCCCGGACCGAACGCCACTGAGATGGCGATACACATAGGCTGTGCGAAAGGCGGAAGAGTTGGCGGCGTTCTCAGCGGGCTGGGATTCACTGTCCCGTCTTTCATGATCATGCTGGTATTGAGCTGGCTCTACTTCCAGTATGGAGCCGTGCCGAGCATTGCCGGACTATTCTACGGTATCAACCCGGTCGTAGTCAGCATCATAATCGTGACGATTCTCCGGCTAGGAAAAACCTCAATCACAGACTGGAAATTGGCAAGCATCTTCCTGGCAACGGCATTGGCGACCTACTTCACCACCACAAACGAGGCTATCATACTTCTTGCAGCAGGATTCGTGGGAGCCCTTCTTTATGGCCCTTCTCTGAAGAAGGCCTCAGTTATGCTCATGTTCTTGCCGTTCAGCTTGCCTATGATAACAGCGACGGTTCAAGGATTTTCTCCAATAGTACAGGTCTTCCTCGAATTCCTGAAGGCCGGCTCACTCATGTTCGGAACAGGGCTTGTGATAATTCCATTGATCGGGCCCGATGTCGTAGATGCGTTCGGCTGGATGAGCCGCAAAGAATTCTTCGACGGAGTGACATTAGGCCAGGCGACTCCGGGCCCTGTAGCGAAGACTGCTGTCTTCGTCGGATACAAAGTTGCAGGGATATGGGGTGCAGCAGTAGCTATGGCGGGAATGTTCCTCCCGCCCTTTGTGATCGTGATACTGCTCGCACCTTTCTTCAGGCAGATAAGGGAAAACCCTTGGCTTCAAGGATTCCTGAAGGGCGTTAAAGCCGGAGCTGTTGGAGCCATATTGGCAGTGACTGCGGCACTGGCTCAGACAGCCTTTCCCGACCTGCTCGCAATCGCGATAGCAGCCGCCAGTATGGTGACTATGTTGAGGTTCAAGGTCAACATATCACTGCTTGTCATCGTAGCAGGGGTCTTAGGCATCCTCCTAAAACTGTTCTAGCCGAGAAGCTTGCTCCAAGCGACGGCCATCC
>CAYWPD010000010.1:31079-35557 GCA_964460055.1 uncultured Candidatus Bathyarchaeia archaeon | reverse complement strand
TGCGACGGCGGCTGGTTCTGGGATAAGTACTCAGCATTCCCGTACATCGGCTGCGAGTGGGGATGTGAATACTGCTACTGGAGGGATGAAAGATACAATCCACACAGAGCCTCGCGGGACCTAGATGTCTCAAGGTTCCGTGATCCCTTTTCTGAGTACATCAAAATCAAGGAGAACGCTCCAGAACTTCTACGAAAGGAACTCGGAAACAGGCAGCGAGATCTGATCTATCTCGACAATTACCAGCCAATCGATTCAGAATACCAGTACACGAGACAGATGCTGGAAGTCTGCCTCGACCTTGGGTTTCCGGCGTTCATCAATGAGAAATCTCCCATGTTAATGAGAGATCTAGACATCCTGAGGAAGCTGAGTAGAACATCCTACCTCAATGTTGGTTGGTCGATCATAACAGCAACTGATGACGATGTCCGCGGAGGATTCGAGCATAGGGCTCCGCCAGTTAGCGCGCGTTTTGCCGCCATGAAGAGATTATCAGAGGACAACATCACGACCGGCACGGTCTTCATGCCGATTCTTCCCTTCATCTACGATACTGAAGAAAACATCGAGGCAGTTGTAAGAAGAACGCAGGAGAGCGGAGGAAACTATGTCTTGGACGGCGGACTGACTCTCTGGGGCTACAGTCGAATACACTTCTACAAAGCCCTGAGGGGTTATGATCCTTCTCTGATCTCCAAATACGATGATCTGTACGGAGACCTCGGTCGCCTGGCCGAACATACAGCCCGCGTCCATGAGCTGGTCAAGAAATATTGTGAAAAATATGATCTCGTTCCCCATATCCCCCGACCGGTGAGCTTTCACCCTGCAGAACTACGGCTCAACAAGAGAATCGCCGAGCAATTCTATCTGATGGCTCGTGAACTGCAGTTAACCTCCGAGAATCGTCACAAGGAATGGGCATACCGCAAAGCAGCTTGGGCCTTGGACGATCTACAAGAAAATGTTGGAAATATCCATAGGAAAGAGGGAATGAATGGTCTCCTGAAAATAGACGGTATCGGCAAAAGCCTGGCCAATCAAATAGAAGAATACTTGAATACCTCTGACGATCCCGATCGACTTTCTGCCGGAAAGGAGCGCGGTCAGCCCCTCCATTGAATCGAGCATGCGGCAAGAGCGGATTCGAACCAACCCAAGGTCGGTGAAGTTCCCCGCCGAAAATCCCTTCTCTTCGGGTCTTTTCGGAACTACATCTTTAGCTCGGCTTATTCATTTCCTTCGGGGCCTCGAGTTGGCTTCGAACTTCTAGCATAAGGACGCCACGCGAGAAGTTTGATTACGTGTGCTATGCAGAAATATTGGGACAAGGAATGTGAGCCAGGTTGTATAGGACTGGGGCAATTATGGGACGAGATAGGAAGGGAAAGGCCGCCCTGAAGGCACAAGTCACGAGTATGGCTGGCTTGGCAGATTATCAGGAAGATGCGATAGTAAGCCGTACGCTAATCGATAGAAAGGCCGGAACAGTGACGTTCTTCGCCTTTGATGAAGGCCAGGGCCTCAGCGAACACACCACCCCATACGATGCAATGGTCTACATCATCGACGGAGAGACGGATGTAACCATCTCAGGCGAGACATATCGCCTGAGACAAGGAGAAATGACAATCATGCCAGCAAATCAGCCACATTCCCTTAAGGCGGCAAAGAGATTCAAAATGCTCTTGATAATGATACGGTCTTGAACCGATGTACTGTAGCGGATCAATGAAGTCAGCTCCGGGAAAAGAGAGTTGAGCTATCTTTGGCAGAATCTGGCCCGCATTTTCTTCCAAGCGCAGAAGGGCTCTTGTTCATTTTGACCGTCCTCAGTTGCATAATCCCAAAAAATGAGCATTCACGAAAGCTCTCTTTCAGCTTCCCTTCACGTTTCGGAAAGCATTGACATCAAAGGTAGGGGAAGTTAGTCCAGCAGGCGTTTCTCCCCTGTCAACTTCTGGATATCCGTTATGTCCTGCGTGATCTCCAGACAACCCAAGTAGTTCTGGTCTCTGTCGCGGACGGCGAAGTATCTTATGTGAATCAATCGCCCTTTCAGGTTGATCCAGAACTCAGCGGCATCCCTCCTGTGGTTCTTGAAGTCCTCCAGAATTTGCACGACTTTCGGCAAGCTGGCTTGAGGGTGACACTGCTGAACCTTGCGGCCAATCACCGCTTTCGTCCTGGCGAAGATCCGATGCTTAGATTGGCTGAAGTATCGCACCGTATCTTCCTTGTCGACGAAGGTGATATCCACGGGGAGAGTGTTCAGCACCGACTCGATTTCCATTGTTGATAGAGATCCGGTTTCAAACTGGATCATCCCATCGGCTTCAACCTTGAGTTCTGGCTTCTCCACAGCGACGGCATATTCAGGCGGTTTAGGAGTGAAAGAGCAGTATCCGATTTCATCAAACTGTCTTCTGACGTCTTTCCATTCGTCCGCTTTGATGACTTTCATGGCGGTTGGAAAGAGGATTCTGTTCTCCTTGAAGAAATGACTCTCAAGCATTTCGGCCAGGGTTGAGGCGACCTCATTCAACTGATTCGAGAGATCTTGAACAGTCATGCTCTTGTTGGAGTCGGTGAGCTTGTAGAAGCTATTCTTGACCTCTCTAATTCTATTATGTTCCGTCCACATGATGGCTGGCGGCTCCGTCACTCCATGCTTCTCCAGATACGGGAAGAGAACATTCTCCTCTCGAAGATAGTGGCTCTCAGAATCCCTGAAGTACTCGCCAATGCGATTCAAGTGTGCTATTCTCTCATTGAAAGACTCGCCGTCAGCTTGTTTCAGCTCCTCCACATGACTCTTCAGTTCATTGGCAAATCCCAGAAGAAGGCGGTGTTCCTCCATCAGAATGTTTACCGGATGCCCCGGAGACGCTAGAAGCTCCTCTCTCTCAAGTGGCTCTTTGAAGACGGCGAGGTGGATGTTGCAGAGCCTCTGAATCTCTTCTCGAGGCATTCCTTCCTTGATGAGGTCCTCCTCGATGCCAGCTATCTCTGATGCGGTGACGGCGCCCAGAATCTGCTTGAGTTCCTCCTTCACTTTTTCCGGCTCAGCGCCGTCATGCAGTCTCTTTATGAGTGACTTGAGAGCGCCCTTTCGGTCTATCACTTTGCTCGATGAATCATTCAAGACACTTCAACTCCATACTACCGAGACTCGCATTACACTCTCTTCTTACATTGATTTCCTTCTCTATCCGGCCACGTAGACGAAAATTCTTGCTTATGTGGAATACTGTTGGTCGCTGCAGTTCCTAGATCAATATGGTGCGGGGTGGGATTCGAACCCACCGTCGGCTTGAGATGTCTCCCGCAATCCCCTCTTTTTTCTTTGATAGGATGACTTTTCCATGTCTAGTCTGAACTATAAATGCGCGCGCTAATAATCAGGTGAGAAGGGGGCGGTCGCGCCATAAATTGCAGGGGAGGTGAGAACTGTTGATTTTCATAAATCTGGGTAAATTCCGAAAGATGCCTGACAAGAAAGATGTTGGTGATACAGCAAAGATAATGGCGGAGTGGAAGAAGAAGGGAGTAAACATGCTGAACTGGTATTGGACACTGGGTCGCTACGATACGGTAGTTGTGTTTGAGGCTGCGAGTGAAAAAGAAGCGATGAAGCTATCTATTGAAATTTCGGAGTGGGTAACCACAGAAACCCTCGTAGCCATACCGAGACAAGACGCAGTGAAGCTCCTATAAGTTGTTAGGCAAGCGTAGTGAGTGAGGGCCATTTCAACCCTAACACTTCTTTGTTGTCTCTTTTGGATTCTAGGAAAAATTGGGATCTATAGAACCATCGTCTATCTCAAGACGGTTAGACGCTGAGCCGTGAAGAGCATTGTTGAGGAAGCAGGATTTACCATGATTGTTAAGAATCAAGCCCCAAACTAGGCCCAATTCAGGCTTATTTTAGTAATACCTGTCAAAGGATGTTGAGTGCGGGGGGTGGGATTCGAACCCACGAACCCCTACGGGACAGGATCTCCTACTCTCATGGCCCAGACAGCTGATCCGACCCAACGATGGGTCGGGGTCTTAAGTCCTGCACTCAAAGGCCCCTATCTGAGAGCCTTCTTTGGCCTGACTCGATAACCCCCGCATCCAAGACTCGAAGCATCCACCGCAAATATAAGGTTTAGAAAGACACGCCTTGCCGAGGCCGCCGATCAAGGAGAAACTGATCATTACTGGAAGTGATCACTATTTCTGAGACTCTCTCCAGATCTGCAAGCGAAGACCCACGCCATCACCCATCCATTCAATATGCAGAAAGTTCGGCCTCACTTAAATCATGGAGAGCGAAGGAGGAAAGGGAAACTCCATCTCCGGCGCCAAACACATGGGTAGAACAATCCTTCCATACCGTATATCCCTAGAAGAGGAGATACGAGAGTGGAGGCGGTTCGTCGCATATCTTACGGAGGAGGACAAACGCCTCTTCGAAGAGATGATGGATA
>CAYWPD010000010.1:18252-30979 GCA_964460055.1 uncultured Candidatus Bathyarchaeia archaeon | reverse complement strand
AGATGAGAAAGTAATCTGCGCGGTGAGCGGCGGAGTCGACTCAACGGCGACGGCAGTTCTCATTCACAAAGCGATCGGAGACCGCCTCTCCTGCATCTTCGTCGACCACGGACTTCTAAGGAAGAATGAAACGTTTCAAGTCCTGCAAACCTTCAGAGATCTCGGGATTGATCTGAGACTAGTAGACGCTTCCGAACGATTCCTACAAGCTTTGAAGGAAGTAAAAGACCCTGAAGAGAAGAGACGAATCGTCGGAGAAGAATTCATCAAGGTCTTCTCTGAAGAAGGCGCAAAGCTCGGAGCCTTTCAATGGCTTGCACAAGGAACACTCTATCCGGACGTTATCGAGAGCGCGAAGACCGGAAGCCCAGCCTCAAGGATAAAGACGCACCATAATGTCGCAGGACTACCAAGCTGGATGACCTTTAAGCTCTTGGAGCCGCTCAGACAACTCTACAAAGACGAGGTCAGAGAAGTCGCTTCCCTCTTAGGAGTAACCAATGAAATCTGCAACAGACACCCCTTTCCCGGACCAGGACTCGCAGTCCGCATAGTAGGAGAAGTCACTACTGAGAAGATCCGAATTTGTCGAGACTCCGGACACATAGTGGAAGAGGAGCTAAGGAAGAGCGGAATCTACGATAGCCTGTGGCAAGCCTTCGCCATCGTCGGAGACGACATGGCCGTTGGCGTGCTAGGAGATGAGCGAAAATACGGCCGAATAGTGACCATCAGGATAGTTGAGTCCGTTGATGCCATGACCGCAGATTGGTATCGCATCCCATACGATACACTCGAAAAAATCAGTAACAAGATAACAAATGAAGTAACCGGAGTGACTTGGGTCACCTACGCTGTCTCATCCAAGCCACCCTCGACCATCGAACCATGCTAGCCCACGGCCTTCAGATCCCTGCTGAGCACGAGAGAAGGATACGGGCATGCAGTTAGCTACTGAGTCTCGCGTCCATCATGTCAAGTCGACTGCTCATGGTTGTTCCCAGACGTCATACTATGTACACCTTGGGAGAGCGAAGTGCTAGGAGCACTGAGTCAACAAATTGTTCTTCAGGAATTAGTCCGGTGAACTCTATCTCCTCATTAATCACAACTTTCGGAACACCCATCACACCGTACCTCCGCACGAGATGTGGAAAGCCTGTCGACTCTATCATGTCGGCGCGTATCTTGGGATTCTGAAGCGCGAATTGATGGGCCAGTCCTACTGTGGTTGGGCAATAAGGACACGTAAGTGTCACGAACACCTGTATATGGATAGGTTTGTCCACGCTGGCGAGTTTCCTCTTGCTCTCGTCCGAAAGGTCCGTTGTTCCCTTTGAGGCTCTAATCATATCTTCAATGAGAGTCTTCAGTTCGTATCCCAACGGCACGCCGTAGAACCTAACTCCATAGTTGTCGTCTCCACTCACGATCAGAACAGGTATCTTATCAACAGAGAGCTCTTCGGCCCTCTTGCCTTCTCTTACGAAGTCGAGAGCTTCAACCTCCACCTTGTCAGAGAGAGCGGCGATCTCGTTCGTAAGCTGACTCACGTCCCTGCACGGCTGACACTCCGATTCCTGCGTAAACAGAACGAGACGAACCTTCTTCGCGAGGTTCACCGAGAGATCTTTCTTGATACGTTCCCTGACGCCATCTGGGAGGAGTGGCATTTTCGGATCTCCGCCTAACCGTAGTGAATGCAAAGCCTATTTTCCCTTTCTGAGAAGGATCCGCGCAACGCAATACCCATAGACAGCATTGCCTCGCACGATCTATCACAGTGGTGCGACCGGAGACTGCCCGAACGGATAACCCACATGATTCCCATGTGTCCGCCAGTCAGAAGATGCAGATAAATCATCGATTGAGCCTTGGCCTCACATGGTAGGCACCCTCTCTCTGGCTAACAATGAGTCTTTCTCTTATGTCTCGTAGGGACCCATGCAGCTGTGTCAGGCGTATGCACCTCACACGTAGCTGGATAAACCTAGAAAAGCGAGCTTAGACCACGCTAAAATAGTCCGAACTCAGGCTTGTATCCGTCGCGACTACAGGGTCGGACGTGGCCCAAGAATGGAAACTCGCAGTCGAGTCATTTTCGGCAGCTGTACCGACATGCATGAGATCCCCGACGAGTCGGTACATCTTATGGTCACATCACCCCCATACTACAATGCCCCATTCGACTATCCAGGCCTCTTCGAAAACTACGATGAGTTCCTAAGGATGATCGACGCCTTTGCCAAGGAACTCTACAGGGTCATGGCTCCAGGCCGCGTCGCTGCTTTGGTGACAGACGACATGCTCGTGGAAGGAGAGAAGTACCCCATAGTGGTCGACATCACCACACTCATGTTGAAGAACGGTTTCAGATATCGAGACAAGATTGTCTGGGAGAAACCTGAGGGATACATACGAATAAGCAGAAGGAGCGGCGTCGCGCTCCAGCACCCATATCCGATGTACTTCTACCCAGACAACATTCAAGAGAGCATCCTCCTGTTTCAGAAGGGGAAATTCGACTACAATTCCATCAGAAAAATGAGTTCCGAAACCGTCCAAGCCTCCAAGCTCGATCTGGATCGGTTCCAAAAAGAAAAGTGGCATCTGACGATCTGGAAGATAGTGAACGTGTTACCCACCAAAGGCCGAATAGAGGAGGGCGTCGCCGCCTTTCCTGAGGAGATTCCGAGAAGACTCATACAGCTTTTCACCTTCCTCGGAGAGACGGTTCTAGACCCCTTCCTCGGATCCGGAACGACGATGAAGGTTTCAAGAGAGCTCGGAAGGAGTTGCTGGGGCTATGAAATCGACCTAGAATTGAAACCAATAGTGATGAAGAAGATGAGATACGGACCAGCGGCTAACAACGATGCTCAGCTCGAAGTGGTGGAACGAAGCGACGCCAAACGACTCAGAACATTCTTTCGCATCAAAATGGAGAGTCAAAGATCTCGTGCAAAACATCATAATCCTCGATCCCATCAGACGAAGAAGCCCTGACGGACAATATAGTCTCACCTAGCGACTCCGCAGCAGGCACATCGATTTCGCAAGAACGAGAACGTCCGATTGAGAACGTGTGCAAACCGAACTCCAACCGGGTAGCGATTTTGGTAGCGGGGGGATGATTCGAACATCCGATTTCTGGGTCTCTCGGTGCAAGAATCTTATGAGCCCAGCGGGTTAAACCTGGCTACCCCACCCCGCTGCCCGAGTCTGTTTTCGGCCTCCTGCACCCCGAGGCAGAAGCCAATATGAATGACGACGTTTATTTGCTTTTACCGGACCACAAACACTAGAGCAATGAACCTGCAGACTCACTGCCTCAATCCCTGCCATACAAGCCGAGACTTCTGTCCGCTTCGCATAGCGTTGAAACCATGGGGTTCGTATGGACGTCGGCCATGCTTTCCCTCGGCTTTCGATTGAAGTTGGTGTGCTCTCAACGAAATGATTTATACTGAAACTGTCGACACAAGACGAAACACGCCGCAAGAAGAGTTGAACAGATGTCACTCGTCAAGAAGATCTTTGAGAGGAGAAGTATCCGCAAATACAAACCAGACCCAATTCCCGACAAAGTCCTGAGGAATATCCTTGAGGCCGGTCGGCTTGCACCCTCAGCATCGAACAGACAACCGTGGCATTTCATAGCAGTCACAGACAAGACTCTCAAGCAACAGCTCTCACAAGGACGTTGGAACAGATTCATCGCAGACTCGGCCGTCACGATTGTTGGATGTGGCGATCAAAAATCGGCGCCTAAATGGTATCGGATCGACGTGACGATAGCACTGCAGAATATGGTGATCGCTGCTCAAGCCCAAGGGGTCGGCTCTTGCTGGATCGGTGACTTCGTGGAAGAGGACGTCAAGAAGCTTCTAGACATCCCGGAAAAATACCGAATAATAGCTTTGCTCAGTATGGGATATCCTGCGGAACAACCCAAGCCCAAGAACAAGAAAGCATTCGAAGAGATCGTTCACCACGACAAGTTCTGACCTTGCGATACGGTTTGAGCCAACTACGCCATTGAGATTTGTGGACTTCCACAAACAAAAAACATGCAAAAACCCTGCAAAACAGCAGTCTATGATAGCCGGCCATGGAAACTCTGCAGCGCCACAAGGGTACTTGAGGAGTGTGATCGATCACTAATGGAGGAGACCATTCATTGGTGGCCTAGCAACGGCAAGGAAAATAGCATGCAATCGCACAGTTCCATGGACTCAGCCGACGTAGTAGAATCGTTGCAACGACCCTTAGCTAGTCAAGCGGTTTGCCACAGTTCGGGCAATACTTGAACTGTGCCAACAAGGTAGCTCCGCATGTAGGACATCTATAACTCGTTTTCTTGCGCTGCTTGATTCTCCTCAACGGCTCTCGTCTTCTTCATCAGGCGCCAAGTCAGCTGATAAATTTTGCCATCACATTTAATCCTTTGAACGCGGCACAACCCATATTCTGCTGCAAAATGCTTTTGTCAAGATAGCCACATTAAACGTGTCGTCCAGATGGTGGGCATAACATGGCCAAGTGGAAGTGCTTTGACTGCGGGGCTGAGGTCTCTTCACCGAAACCGCCTGACGAACACTACATATGTAAGCCGGCCATCGGCGGAAAGTCTGCGTGCGAGACGCACCACTGGGTAAAGGTGCAAGAGGAAAAACCGAAGACCAAGAAAAAGACGAGGTAGTCGCCTGCGATCAAATCTCCCTACTTTTTTCTCGACGTAGCGCGGATGGACTACAGGACGAGTTAGGTCCTTAAGGACCTGGGCGCCAGCAATATCTGTTCGACAAAGTGAGCCTCTGGAACCGCTCCTACTATCTCGACCACCTCGTTGACAACAGTCTTGGGAACGGCCATGACGGCATATTTCTGAGCCAGCTGTGGGAACTCGATCGCGGACACCATGTCGGATTCTATCAATGCATTCTCCATCGCAAATTGGTGCGCTAGGCGGACCATGCGAGGGCAGTACGGGCAGGTCGGCGTCGTAAACACCTGGATGTGAACTGGATACGATACATTCTTGATCTGCGCTCTCGACACTTCTGAGAGCCCTGTATGGCCAGTCGAGAGATCTATGATGTCTTCAACCAACGGAGCGAACTCGTACCCTGTTGGAAGGCCAAAGAAGCGCATGCGACGGTTTTTCCCTCCGTCAAACACCACCGCCGGGATCTTGTCTACTCCAAACTTCTTTGCCAAGTCGGATTCAACCAGAAAGTCATACACCTGCACGTCTATCTTTGGGTGGAGCTTCGCAAGGTTCTGAATAAGTTCTCTGGTTTCACGGCAAGAAGGACACTCAACTTCCTGCGTGAATACTAGAATCGTCACCTTCGACTGGAGATGCCTCGCAAACTCAGCCTTCAAGTATTCTGCACTTCTCGGAGGGATTAGACTCATACAGAACGCACCTAGAGTCGGACGACTTTCTCATTTCCTATCTCGGAGAGGACTTAAGATTGGTGGCGTAGCTAAAGCTTTGAAAAACGGTCTTTCATTCGCGAAACGTTTCGTATGGAATCGACTTAATCGCCCACTGAGAAACTATCACAGGAAAGCCGCGCTGCAAACGCTTCGTTCGCCCGTTGGCCACAAGTAGTGAACGGCCTAGCAGGCCTTCGAAGATTCCGAAGCGCCTAGAAGGCTAGGTAACCCAGCGGCATCATCGCAGCAAAGAGCGAAAAGATGCAAAAAATACAATGTCCTCAGCTTTGACTTCAAACGATTTTGCCAAGCTGCAGGAGAGAGCAGTTAGCCATTCAATTGCCATTCATAGACTTTTTCTTGTCCGATGCCGTTCAGCGCAAGAGATCTTTCCTTGCGATCTCTGCGGAATGGGGAGACACCTGAAGACTTACGCAACACTCATGCTGCACATCCTTCGCCTTTCGTAGGTTCTACAATTCTGTTTGAACTGAAACAATTTCACAGGCTAATCTTGACAAGGGAGCACGCATACGCAGCTTACTCCATTACGACTCGGTGAGCTGTAGGATCTCAAGCAGAGTGCGAAATGTCAGAATCTCGATCAATCAGCCCTTTTCGCAGCACCCTCTCTAGACTTCATGGAACGAGACAAATCGAGTACTTTCGAGAATCTTTAAGAAGATCGGCTTCTTCACAATCGCCAGTAAAGTTGATGGCGTTGATGGAAATACGTTTCCACGGCAGGGGAGGACAGGGCGCGGTCACCGCGGTCAGAATCCTTGCATCTGCTGCTCATCTCGAAGGCAGGTACACCCAGGCCATTCCAATGTATGGTACAGAGAGGCGCGGTGCACCCGTCGTGGCATTTTGTCGGATTGGCGATACACGTATCAGGGAGCGCGACCTTGTCCACGAACCAGACGCTGTGGTTGTGCTAGATCCATTGTTGGGGAAGACTGTCAACGTAACAGATGGACTAAAAGAAGGAGGGCTAGTTCTGATAAACCATCCGGGGACCTACGAGGAAACGGGGTTCGCAGGCAGTTTCAAAGTCGCCACCATCGATGCCACAAAGATCGCTTTGGAGACCTTGGGAAGACCTATCACCAACACGGCAATTCTTGGAGCCTTTGCGAAGGTTTCTGGAATACCCAGATTGGAGTCTCTCCAAGAAGCCATAAGAAACGAGTTGCCCGGCGCGATAGCTGAATCGAACATCGCCGCCACACGAAGAGCTTTCGAAGAGGTGTCACAGCCCATCGACGCCTCTGGACTCACAAAAGTCGAAAGCAAGAGAAGGATGGCTCCCAAGCCACTGATTTCGTATTCCAAAGAGGTTTCCGATTGGCGCGTCTTCCGCCCCGCCATCAACAAGGAAGCTTGCACAGGCTGCATGAGGTGCTGGATCTACTGTCCCGAGACTGCCATCGATGTGACCAGCGGAAAGGCCGAGATCGACTATGACTACTGCAAAGGATGCGGCATCTGCTTCGAGGAATGCAAAGTAGGAGCAATCAAGTTCGAGAAGGAGGAGGCCGGAACAAGTTGAAGTCAGAAGTGATGGTTGGAAACAAGGCAGTCGCCTACGCTGTAAAGCTAGCGAGGGCGAACCTGATAGCAGCATACCCCGTCACACCGCAGACAACGATCGTCGAATACCTCTCAGAGTTCGTAGCCAATGGAGAACTTCCAGCAGAATTCGTCAACGTGGAAGGAGAGATCACCGCCCAGCTCGTCTGTATGGCAGGCTCCATCGCCGGTGCGAGGGCCTTCACCGCAACCTCCGGACCAGGCCTGGTCTACATGCATGACACCCTGCATGGAACAGCGAGGTACCGCTGCCCCGTGGTAATGGCGGTCGTCAACAGAAGTCTCAGAACGATGCAACCAGACCATACTGACCTAATGGCCCAGAGAGATACCGGGTGGATACACCTCTACTGCGAGAACAATCAGGAAGTCTTGGACACAGGGATCATGGCCTATCGGATTGCAGAAGACGAACGGATCCGGCTGCCTGTTGCTTTCGCCCTAGACGGGTATGTTCTAAGCTACACCGCTGAGCCCGTCGAAATACCCGATCAGGAGGCGGTCGACAAGTTCCTTCCTCCCTACAAGAGTTTCTATCCTGTCCTTCCAGAGAATTTCGACGCCGAGCTCGAGAAGTACAAGAAGCACTGGAGTGAGGGAAGGGGCATCAATGATTCGTTCACCCCCTTTGCAGCTGACGAAAGCTTCTCCCACTTAACTATGGTAAACTGGGGAAAAGGCCACGATATACAGTGGAGATGGAAATGGCATCAAGAGACGATGATGAATGCAAAGCAAGTCATCAAAGAAGTTGACATGGAGTACGGCAAGCTCTTCGGAAGAAGCTACGGCGGGCTCTTGGAAGAATACCGCTGCGAAGATGCAGTTGCCGCTGTCGTAGCGATGGGCACGATAGCAAGCACAGCTCGAGCAGCAATCGACAAGCTGCGAAACGACGGGAAACCCGTCGGATTGATCAAGTTGAAGTCTTTCCGGCCCTTTCCGATTGAAGAATTCCAGCGCATAGGAAGATCCGTCAAAGCCATCGGAGTTATCGACAGGAGCATCTCCTTGGGCGAAGGAGGCGTCGTCTTCGGCTCCATCAGAAGTGCGGTCTACGATCTGCCTGAACGACCACTCGTCCTCGGATACTACGCAGGCCTGTCCGGGAAGGAGGTCCGTGTGCGAGATATCGAGCAGATCGCCGAGAGAACCCTCAAGGCTGCGAGCGGTGAGAAGGTGGATTCTCTCGCGAAATGGATATAGGGAGATGGTTGGTTGAGCAAGAGACTTGCGCTCAAAGACCTACCGAAAGAAGAGATGGTGTGGCCGGGCAACCCAGCATGCCAAGGATGCGCCGGATCAATTGCGGGCCGACTGGTGTACAAGGCGCTGGGAAAGAATTCTGTGCGCGTTGAAGTGGCATCCTGCGCACCTGGGTTCATGAATATTCGTGTCCCCAGCTTCTTCTGCCCATCATTCGAAGGGGCAGCCGGCTTCTTGTCTGGACTCGCGAGAGGATACAAGATCATCGGGAGGGAGGATGTCGTCATCGCAGGACTCATCGGAGACGGCGGAACCGTTGATATCGGTTTTCAAGGACTCTCTTGGGCTGCCGAGCAGAATGAGAACATCTTCTGGTTCACCTATGACAACGAGGCGTACATGAACACCGGCGGACAGCGCAGCGCTGCCACACCCGAGTATGCTCAGACCTCAACCACTCCAGTGGCCAAGCTTAGCCGAGGCAAAATGAGAGAGAAGAAGAACGTTCCTTTCATCATCGCTCTTCACGGCGTTCCATACGTCGCTGCCGCATCCGTTGCCTATCCAGAGGACTTGACGGCGAAGGTCATCTATGGTAAGGAGCTACGCGGTTTCAGATACGTTCACATTCACAGCCCATGCCCTACAGGCTGGGGCTACGACCCCAAAGAGACCGTCAAGATTGCAAGGCTGTCTGTGGAGTCAGGATTATGGCCGCTGTACGAGATTCTTGAAGGACGCAAACTGAGGTTGAACTTCAAACCCGCCAGACTCAGGCCGGTGGCTGAAGCGCTCAGAGCTCAGGGCAGATTCAGACACCTGACAGATGTGGAAGTCGCCGCGATTCAGGAAAGAGTCACGGAAAATTGGGAAAGACTACTGTCAATGGATGGCAGAACGATCTTCTGACCTCGACGATCTCTCTCCCTGCGATTCAAAGCCTGAAAAACCATATAGATCACACCTCTCAATTGTTGACCTCGTCTGAGGTTCTTGCTTTGGGCGACTTACTTGAAGGCGTCAGAATTCTCGATCTCACCCACGTCTACTTCGGCCCTTATACGACAATGATCCTAGGCTCCATGGGAGCTGAGGTTATCAAGATCGAACCACCTTGGGGCGAGATGGCGCGGTTCTACCCACCCCTCGTGAAGGGTGAGAGCTCACCCTTCATGTTCCTGAACAGGAACAAGAGGGGAATGACTCTAAACCTGAAGAACGAGAAAGCTAAGAAGATATTTCTTCAGCTCCTTGCGAAGTCCGATGTCGTTGTCGAGAACTTCAAACGCGACACCATGGACAAGCTCGGCCTCGGATACGAGGAATTGAAGAAAGTCAAACCGGACATAATTTACGCCGCTCTGAGCGGCTTCGGCCTTGATGGCCCGTATCGCGACCGTCCAAGTTTCGCGCCAATCGCATCCGCAATGTGTGGTTGGATGCGCCTCACCGGCGACCTGATAGATCCTGACGGCCCGCCTATCCGGCCAGCTGAATGGCACGGCGACCTCGATCCGGCGCTTTGGGCAGCCATCAGCATATTGGCAGCTCTCCGACATAGAGACCGCACCGGCGAAGGGCAGATAGTCGACGTATCTCAGCTTGACTGTATGGTCACCCACACCGGAGTACCCATCTCCAACTATCTTGCCAGCGGGAAGCTTCCTTGGGAGATCTGGCGAGATAGACCCACGAGCGGCATCTTGTTCGGCATCTTCAAGGCCTCCGATGGCCACGTTTATGTTGCCGCCGAAGGGGCTCAAGTCGACCGGCTCAAGCAACTCGTTGGCAGAGATTTGGAGACGGATGAGGACCTGAAACAGTGGATCAGTGACAAAACGGTGAAGCTTGTCGTTGACGCGTTGGCGAGTGCAGACGTGCCGGTGGCGCCAGTTTATCAGATCAATGCTACAGTTGAGGATCCTCAGATCAAATCGCGTGAAATGGTTATTGAGTTTGAACACCCAAAGGCAGGCAGGATTAGACAGCCCAATTTCCCCATTAAATTTTCGAGGAACCCGATAGTAACGAAACCGGCCCCTGTACTAGGTCAGGATAATGGAGACATCCTGAGGAACCTCCTCGGGTGCACAGATGAAGAGATTGCCACATTGAGACGAGAGGGAGTGATCACATAGATACCAGTGAATCTGCACTGCACGTCTCCAGCCTCTCGTGAGTTAGCTTTCATGTGGTTTGAGGCCTTACATGCCATGGGCATGTCAGACGAGAATCCGAGCCTTACGAGGAGCCTCGAGCACAATCGAAGCAAGTTCGGCTCTCTTCGACCACACTTGTCCGAAAAGAGTACCCAGTTGCCCAGAATGATCGATGTGGTTCGCTCGGAGGCGGGCTACGACAACGAGTTCTCATGAGGCGTTTCCGTTATCCTTGTCAGTCTCCATCTCTCGACCGCTCTACCGTCCTCATGAAAGGTCGGTTCTCCTATCAGCGTGGCCTTCAGCCCGAAGATTTTCTTCAGCATTGCGAGCATGACCGTCGTGGAGATATGCGCTGGTACAGCACCCTCCCCGATTAGGCGCTGGGTTCCTCTGATGATTACCGAGTCCTTCATCTCATACTCGAATTCGTCCTCTTTCACTTCGCGCACGCCGATATGTTTGACATAGCCAACCTTCTGCAGGTAGTCAGCGATCTTCTTGATCGCAACTAAGACATCGTCCCCTCGGACGTTCAGCCTACCCTCAAGCTCTTCAAAGACAATCTCACCTGACCTCCAAACCATCCGCCAAGTCCTTTCGCCTAGCAGTTCATGAGCAGCTTTGTACATTGCGTAGACCTCAAGATCGAAAAACTCCGCATCAACAGATCTCAACTTGGAACACACCGAGAACTCGTTCGATACAGTATTTCAATGTTCACGAAACGGCCGGAAGCATTCTGAGAATCGAAAATGACGGCTAACGGGATTCTGGCCTATCTTCTGACCTGCGGTAGGAGCGTGCTGCACTCCATGAATCCTTGCTAGTAGAACAGAAAAAGTGAAACGTTTTGGAGCTTCACTTGTAGACGATGTCTTTCTCTCTTACCCGTTCCTTTACTTTGAGCCCTATCGACTGTCCGGCTTCAGCTCTCTTCACATCGTTGTGCTCAATCTGCATGGATTCGACGACCTGCTCAAAATCAGTGTATGTGCCTCGGATCAACACTGTCTCTCCAATCGCGAGTGGGGCTGTGAGCTCTACTACCGCGACGCCGATCTTCGGGTAGTAGTGCGTTATTTTGCCTATCTCATGCCTCTCTGTCGGCATTCTTCCACCTTTCAGTTGTTTGTCCACCCCTTTGTATAGCATTCTGACCATATTTATTCGTCGTCATCCAGCACGTGTCTAAAAGGGTGGAGAGAGTTCTTCCGGCACAGGAGAGCCAAAAGGCGAAAGACGGAAACATGTAGTGCGGCTGGATTCGCTGGACAAGGAAAGAATCCACTTCCCTACGCCCTGACATTGTGCTCACCATTCAACTTGGAGAATTCTCGCGTTGGCCTCGACCCAATCCTTTAACTTGAAGGGAACCCAACCTACCCGAGTCTGAGGAAGAGAGATGGCCTGCTTCACTGTGGTGATAACCGAAGCTCCCTATGGCCGTGAACGGGCATACACAGCTCTAAGATTCGCTCTGACAGCCCTGATTGACGGGCATAAAGTCCGGCTATTCCTAGTTCAAGATGGCGTATTCGTTGCCAAGAAAGATCAGGATCCTGCGGAGTTCCCAAACCATCTGGAGTACCTATCTCAGACAATCAAAGAGGGAGCGGAGGTCAAGGTTTGCACGCCTTGCGCAAAGGCAAGGGGACTCCTCGTGGAGGATCTACTCCAAGAGGTATCGCTGGCAACTATGCACGATCTGGTCCGCTGGTCCGCCGACAGCGATCAAGTCCTTTCCTTCTAGAGCATACGCGAACACAGGCTGTGAATGCGATGCAGAGACCTCTAGTCGCTATCGTCAAAGGTGAGAGATCAACAGAGACTGTACGCAAAGCCATCAGATTGATCGGTGGCCTGTATGAGTTTTCTGACAGGCCCGTGCTCTTGAAGGTGAACTTCATCACCGACAAGCGTTGGGACACGGGAGCCACGACAGATCCGATAGTGGTAGAAGCCATCATACAGGAACTCAAGCCGATCAACCCCAGAATCTATGTGGTTGAATCCGACGCAACTCTGACAAACGCCGACGAAGCTGCTAAGAAGACAGGCATAATGGATGTCTGCCGAACTGCAAAGGTTCCCTTCATCAATCTGAGAAGAGAACGCGAGAGGGTTTCTCTCCAAGTGGAGCCGTATGAAGCTGTCTCGACGATAACCCTTCCGAAGATAGTTCTCGAAAGCCGGGTAATTTCGCTAGCCAAGCTGAAGACTCACACTGAAACAAAGGTGACACTAGGCCTGAAGAACATGTTCGGGCTACTTCCTGACAAGTTGAAGTTCAAGTACCACTTGAAGAACATTGAGAAAGTTGT
>CAYWPD010000010.1:4906-18152 GCA_964460055.1 uncultured Candidatus Bathyarchaeia archaeon | reverse complement strand
GAGTCCGTCGAAGCTGTTGCAAGGCCCTTTGAGCGGGGTTAAACTGCTACCAAGGGAATCTTTTCGAAGGGTCATATCCAAGCATCCAGTCGTAGATGTCCGTCCTTCTATCTTTGATGAGATCGTTGAGTCTGTTCCATCCCTTCGCCCGTCGCGCGTCTAGAACGTTTATCTCCGCCATAAGAGTCTCTTCCTTGTCTCTGCTTGCGGGACCTACAATCGGCCATCCTGAGGGACCACATATCAGGCTGTTACCTTCAAACGCCTGACCTCTCTCAACTCCGATTCGATCGGCACAAGCCATGTAGACAGCGTTTGATTGCGCATTTGCAATTGCAAGGTAGACCCCAATGCTTC
Source organism: uncultured Candidatus Bathyarchaeia archaeon (assembly GCA_964460055.1). Taxonomy (GTDB): domain Archaea; phylum Thermoproteota; class Bathyarchaeia; order RBG-16-48-13; family CAYWPD01; genus CAYWPD01. The sequence continues at coordinate 17,795 of CAYWPD010000010.1, read as the reverse complement.
GTCCGAGCTCGTCATATCTGTGCTCGCGGGCTGGCACCCAGTTTGTGGGGCTGCAAAGCAGGTCGGCGCCCTCCATGGACAAGATTCTTGGCGACTCTGGGAACCAGAGATCGTAGCAGATCAGCATGCCAACTCGGCCTATCGATGTGTCAAAGACTGGCAGACCCACATCGCCCGGCGAGAAGAACAGCTTCTCCTCGTACCAGAGGTGCAGCTTACGGTACTTGCCAATGTATCCTTCAGGGCCGATGAGGACGGACGTATTGAACAGCTTCTGCCCCGACCTCTCGGATATACCTCCCACAATGAACAGGTTCCTCTCTCTGGCCTTCTTCTCCCATCCCAAGACTGTTGGCCCATTTGGAATCTCCTCCGAGAGCTCGATCGCCTCGGCCATGGTGTTGAAGACGTATCCCGTGTTGCAGAGTTCCGGCAGCACCACAAAGGCTGCACTCTGTTCAGCCGCACCTTCGATGAGATCTAACGTCTTCGCAACATTCTCATCTTTCTCACCGATGCGAGGCTCCATCTGTATTACGGCAAGTCTGATCATGCTCTCCTTACCTTTCACCCTCTCGCCCATCCTCTTCACCGCCTGGCCCAAGAGATTATCGAGCTCATTGGATAAGCTTGCCTTCAATTAGCGTACTTCCAGGAATGGTGCTAAGCAATAAAGGCAGGAAGGCTCCTAACAAACATGGGCCCCGAAAATGCCTTTCTGCGGAAAGTGTGGAAAAGAACTCCCAGAGGGAGCAAGTTTCTGTCCAAGCTGCGGCGCAGAGGTCACACAGACAATCTCATCAAAGGTCATGACACCCACAAGCGCAGGCCTGTTCGGCAGAATGGTCAGGGCGGCCAGACTGGAAACATCGCTCTATGAGGAAGTCGAGGCAGATCCAGCTGCAACGGGCCAAGCTATGCTGGCTGTCGCTATCGCAAGCGTCTGTGCAGGGATAGGATCCGGGCTTGATGGTATTCTTCGCGGACTGAGCGGAGAAGCGACCGTTTTCAGACTGATCTTCGGCGTGGCAACTGCACTCTTTTCTTGGCTGGTGTGGTCGTTCGTCACATATATTGTGGGTACCAGAGTCTTCGGAGGTACTGCAACTTATGGCGAGCTGTTGAGGACAATTGGGTTCTCGGACTCTCCGGGAGCCATACGCATTCTGACATTCGTTCCACTCGTTGGTGGTGTGGTTTCAGCCATCGCCTTTCTGTGGGTGCTCATTGCCATGGTGACAGCGGTCAGACAAGCTCTTGACTTCACCACAGGAAAGGCGATCTTGACCTGCATAGTTGGCTTGATCCTGCTGGCGGTCATAGCCATCTCGCTCACTCTGCTCTCTCTCCCATTCCTCCCAATCTAGATTGATGGAGACCCATCCTTCGGCAGAAATGGGCGATGCGATTCTTTACAGATCCCATTGAAACTCATCCGGATCCGCAGACAAAGAGCATTGTCATGGACGTTTGAAAACGATCAAATACCTGACCTATTTCTGAAGAGACCTGTCATACTGAAAAAACGACTTGAGGTGGCCTTGTTGCAGAAAGTGAAGGCTGACCGAACACTTGACACACTCGGCCTGTACTGTCCGGTTCCCATACTCCGGGCCAGAGAAGAGATCGACAAGATGACGATAGGACAGATGCTCGAGATCGTCGCCGACGACCCGGCGGCTGAGGAGGATCTGAAGAGGTTTGCGAAGCGGGTTGGCCATGAAGTCGTCTCTATACAGCACGAAGGAAACCTCCTGCGACTCTTCCTAAAGAAAATGAGATGATGCCACGTGTTAAGAAAGACATCACTATTGTATGTCCAGACCAGCGGAACCGAAACTCCTGAGAGACTCTACTCGCCTTTTGTCTTGGCAATGACTGCCCGGGCTATGGATATAGACGCCACCATCTATTTCCTGGGTAAAGGCATAACGGTCGTCAAGAAGGGCGAGGCCGAGAGGATCAAAGTCGGCGCATTTCCGACCCTGAAGAAGGTTATGGACCAAGCTGTAGCCGCAGGCGTAAGGATGATGGTATGCGATCAAAGCACACAGCTATTCAATCTGAAAAGGGGAGATTTCGTTGAAGCAGCCCAGATCGTGGGAGCTGCAACCCTAAACGACTTGGTTCTTGAATCCGATGGAACCATGTGGTTTTAAGAAAATAGTCTCATCTTACATTGGCAGGGATTTCTTTGGAAATCATCAACTTCGATCACGCCGCTGGCAATCCAGTCGATAGGCGCGTTGTCGAATCTATGCTCCCGTATTTTACAGAGAAATTCGGCAACCCTTCGTCCATGTACTCTTCGGCAAGATCTGCCTACAACGCCATGGAAGAGGCGAGAGGCGAAGTCGCTGAGCTGATTGGGGCCAACTCTGAAGAGATCATCTTCACCTCAGGTGCCACCGAGTCAATCAACCTAGCACTTAAGGGATTTGCATATCGAAATCGTGGTAGAGGCACCCACATAGTAGCCACCGAGATCGAGCACATCTCAGCGCTTACAGTGTGCAAGCACTTGTCCAAACAGGGGTTCAAGGTAACCTATGCCCCTGTCGACAAGTACGGATTGTTGAGCCCGGAGAACGTGGAGAAGCTAATCACGGATCAAACCATCCTTGTCTCGGTTCAGTATGCTAACGGGGAAATCGGCACCATGGAACCCGTGCAAGCTTTGGGCAGGATTGCCCATGATCACGGAATAACATTTCATGTTGATGGTGTGGCAGCAGCTGGCAAGGTTCCAATAGATGTCGGAAGAGAAGAGACGGATCTGCTCACGCTATCATCAAATGACCTTTACGGTCCGAAGGGTGTGGGAGCGCTCTATGTGAAAGCCGGAGTCAAGCTGGAACCAATAACCCACGGTGGTGGACAAGAGAGAGGACTGAGATCTGGCACCGAGAACATTCCGGGCATCGTGGGGTTTGGAAAAGCAGCTGAAATAGCGAGAGCCGAGATGACCATTCACTCACGCAAGATGCTGCAGATCAGGGACAGACTGATTGATGGACTGACCACAAATATCGATGGCTGCTTTCTCAATGGACATCCAAAAGCCAGACTGCCTGACAATGCCAACGTGAGGTTCAACTATGTGGAAGGGGAGTCTCTCCTCCTAAACTTGGACATGCTCGGCATACAAGCCGCCACCGGCTCCGCATGCACCTCAAAGACTCTAGAGCCGTCACATGTCCTGCTGGCTCTCGGTGTCTCCCATGTAGACGCTCAAGGCTCTCTCAGCTTGACCTTGGGCAGGGAGAATACCATCGAAGAAGCCGAATTCCTCATAAGAGAGCTTCCGGCAGTAGTCGAGAGACTGCGCGCCATGTCGCCACTAGCTCCGAAGAAGGCCTGAAGATAGATGTACAGCGAGAAAGTCCTAGACCACTTCAAGAACCCTAGAAATGTCGGAGAGATCCCAGACGCCGACGGTGTCGGAACCGTGGGAAACCCCGTTTGTGGAGATCTCATGAGCGTATACATAAAGGTCAAAGACGGACGGATCTCTGACGTCAAGTTCAAAACGTTCGGATGCGGAGCTGCGATCGCAACAAGCAGCATGATAACTGAACTTGCAAAGGGCAAGACTATCAATGAAGCGTTGAAGATTACCCGGAAGGATGTGGCAGACAGCCTCGGCGGCCTTCCTCCCATCAAGATGCACTGCTCGAATCTGGCGGCTGATGCCTTGCATGCGGCAATCAACGACTACTACAAGAAAGGAGAGATGAGAAAATGAAATGTGAACTGTGTGGGACAGAACTCTCGCCAGAACAATGCGTCTTCGCGCAGAGAACAACCATCGATGGAAAGGAGTATGCTTGCTGCTGTGCACGCTGCGTGAAGAGACTGAAAAAGAGATAGCAAACTGATCCAAGACAAAGCGGTCTACAACGCTCCGTTACAGTCTTTGCCACGCCTCCAAATGTGCGTAGTTGTAGACAGATAATTGTCTAGAAATCCGGCAACTCGATCTCTCTCTGTCACAAAAAAAGACCGCTACCGTTTTATCAGCCACAGATCATGACCTTAAGATGCTTCAAAGTCATCCACGCCAAATTTGAGTTGGGATTCTGATGAATTCATCGATATCGCAGATCAGAAAACGTGACGGTAGAATAGTCACATTCGAGCCGGACAAGATTATTGCCGCAATACATAAGGCGATAGTCTCTACGGAGACCGAGGACGGAAAGGCTGCAGAGGAGCTTGGAAGAGAGGTTGTCAGAATCCTCGAACAGAGGTTTGTTGACAAGATCCCTGGGGTCGAGGACGTACAAGACATCGTTGAAGAAGTTCTCATTCAGAAAGGGTTTGCAAAGGTCGCCAAAGCCTACATCATATACAGACAGAAGAGGAGCGATGTCCGAGAAGCAAAGAAGATCTTCGGAGTCACCGACGAACTCAAGCTATCACTGAACGCCATAAGCGTTCTGGAACGCCGGTACCTCCTGAAGGATGAGAAGGGCGCCGTCGTAGAGAATCCAACTCAGATGTTTCAGAGAGTTGCCCGAGCCGTAGCCCAAGCGGACCTTCTGTATGACGAAAAAACTGATGTCGAGAAGACTGAGGCTGAATTTTATCAGATCATGAGGAACCTAGAGTTCATACCAAACTCGCCGACACTCATGAACGCCGGCACGGTTATGGGGCAACTCGCAGCCTGCTTTGTGATCCCGGTTGACGACTCGATTGAGAGCATCTTTGATGCAGTGAAGAATATGGCGGTGATTCACAAGTCAGGCGGAGGGACGGGGTTCTCCTTTTCCAGGCTGAGACCGAAGGGCGATGTGGTAAAGACCACGAAAGGTGTCGCATCTGGCCCCGTGTCTTTCATGCGCATCTTTGACACAGCTACGGACGTGATTAAACAAGGCGGGAGGAGAAGGGGCGCGAACATGGGAATACTGCGCGTCGATCACCCCGACGTCATCGAGTTCGTCACTTCAAAGTCGAAAGAGGGATTCCTTTCAAACTTCAACATATCCGTGGCGGTCACCGACGCTTTCATGGACGCCATTGAAAAGGATCAGAACTATGACCTTATCAACCCAAGAACAAGAGAATCCGCAAGAACTTTGCGAGCCAGGGACATTTTCAGCCTGATCGTCACACAGGCTTGGAGGACGGGAGATCCTGGGCTAATCTTCATCGACGAGATCAACAGACACAACCCAACACCAAAGATCGGAACCATTGAGAGTACCAACCCTTGCGGTGAGCAACCTCTGCTTGCATACGAGTCGTGCAATCTGGGATCCATAAACCTTGCAAAGATGATGCGTGAAGGACAGATAGACTATGACAAACTAGCGAGAATTGTAAGAATCGCAGTCCATTTCCTCGACAACGTAATCGACGTCAACAAGTTCCCTCTACCTGAGATAGAGGCGATGACCAAGGCGAACAGAAAGATCGGTCTAGGAGTGATGGGGTACGCCGATGCCTTGGTTCAGATGAACATAAGATACGATTCAGAGGAGGCGCTTTCGGTCGGAGAGAATATCACGAGCTTCATTGCCGAACAAGCGAAAAGAGCTTCTATGGAACTGGCCGAAAAACGTGGGCCGTTTCCCAATTTCACCGGAAGCATCTACGACCTACCCGGCGCGCCGAAACTCAGAAACTCAACGTTGCTCACCGTCGCTCCCACCGGAACCATAAGCATCATAGCGGGATGCGCGAGCGGGATCGAGCCTCTCTTCGCGATATCATACATAAGAAACGTTATGGAAGGAACCAGACTCCTCGAAGTGAACCCACACTTTGAGAAGGTAGCCAAGGAGAGAGGATTCTATAGTACGGACCTCATGGTTGAAATCTCGAAGCGCGGATCGATCAGAGAAATCAAGGAGATACCGGAAGATGTCAAGGATCTGTTCGTCACAGCCATGGACATTTCACCCGAGTGGCACGTAAGGATGCAAGCAGCATTTCAAAAACATGTGGACAACGCCGTATCCAAGACCGTCAATCTGCCACAAGACGCCACAATTGGCGACATCGAAAGAATTTACCTCTTAGCTCACAAGCTTCACTGCAAAGGCATCACTGTTTACCGATACGGCAGCAAGACGGAGCAAGTACTCTATATCGGATCGGTTGCACCCAGAGTGGAAGGCGAGAGTGCTGGTTTCATCAGCGCTTCTGCAGAATATGCGGGTGGATGTATGACCCCACTCTGTCAGTCGTAGGCCGAGGATGATTTGATGGGGTCGATCTTACTCTATACTGGGCAAGCCGGAGGAAAAACTACAACAGCCTTTGGACTCGCCTTGAGATCTGTTGGGCACGGGCACAAAGTCATAATGATCCAGTTCATGAAAGGCCTGAAAGATACGGGCGAAGTTAAGGCAAGTTCAAGACTCCAACCTGAGTTCGAGCTTTACCAGTTCGGTAGACCCGAATTCGTCAACCTCGACAAGCCAGACAGAGTTGACATTGAGCTGGCCAGAAAGGGTCTTGTTTTCGCCAAGGATATGCTCAGAAAAAAACCCAACTTGCTAATCCTTGATGAGATAAATTTGGCGGCAGCGAAGGGACTTCTGAACTCATCAGAAGTACTCGAACTCTTCAAACGAATTCCGACAGAGACTAATCTGGTCCTGACAGGGCGATTGGCACCCAAGGAGTTTGCTGAAGCTTCCGACTACGTCATCGAAATGATCGATAGAAAGAGACCCGCGAAGGAGCTGCCCGCCAGACCCGGCATCGAGTATTAGACACACGCACCTACAGCTATTCTCCTTTTTCTTGATAGACCTAGAAAATTCGACCGACACCTAGTCGATTGCATCCGTGAAACTAGGCTTATATTCCACAGCGGCGATTCCAGACCCGAATCGCGGCTACTGAGGCGAAAACATGAGTTCCGCACGCGGGCGAATTGAGAGCTTTTTCACTCCAAGCTCGGTTGCCGTCGTTGGAGCGTCGCCACTTGAGACGAAAGTTGGACACGTGATCTTTCACAATCTCGTAATCAATAGACAGAGGGAGATCCTGAAGGCAGAGCTCTTCCCAGTAAATCCGAAATATCAGACCATCCTCGGCATCAGGTGCTATCCCTCACTTCTCAAGTTGCCGGAAGACATCGAAACTGTGGTCGTTTGTACGCCTGCAGCAGCTGTTCCTCAGATCGTCGAGGAGGCCGCAGCGCGGCGGTGCAAATCAATGATCATAATCTCTGCAGGCTTTAGCGAAGTGGGGAACAGGCAACTCGAGGATGAAGTCAGTAGAATTGGAAGGAAGGAAGGTATTAGGATAGTCGGCCCAAACTGTCTGGGTGTCTATGATCCACACTCTGGCATGGATACCCTCTTCCTGCCCGAAGTCAAACTTCTATCCTCTGGAAGAGAAGTGATAGCAACTCCAAGACCCCTGAGAGGTGAGGTGACACTCATAACCCAAAGCGGAGCTTTCGGAGCAGCGGCTCTAGACTACATGGCGGGACACGGCATTGGTGTGAGCAAGTTCGTGAGCTATGGAAACAAAGTCGACGTGGCGGAACCGGAGCTCCTCAACTACTTCATGGAAGACGAGAAGACGAAGGTCATCCTACTCTACACTGAAAGCATCAGTGACGGAAGAAAATTCTTGGAAACGGCTCAAGAAGTCTCAATGAAGAAACCAATAGTTGCACTCAAAGTTGGAAGAACGAGGGCTGGAGCCCGGGCAGCCGCGTCACATACGGCTTCGCTGAGCGGGGAGGACAGGATCTACGAGGCGGCCTTTGGACAGTGTGGAGTCATACGCGCCGAAGCGATGGAAGAATTCTTCGATATCGCAAGAGCCGTTCTCACCCAACCTCCTGCCGCAGGCAGAAGGGTTGCTATACTGACGGATGGAGGCGGACCCGGCATTATGGCTGCAGACAGGTGTGAGGAGTCGAATTTGATTGTCGAGAGATTCTCCTCGGAAACAATGGCGAAGTTCGAGGCCCTCAAGAAAGAGGGGGCACTCCCACTTATCATGACAGATGTCAATCCCGTCGACCTGACGGGGTCTGCGACAAGTGAAATGTACGAGAAGGCGCTCAACGTTCTTCTCGAGGATGACCGCGTTGACAGTATAATCGCGATTGTCTTGCATCATGTGCCTGCGATCCTTGACGACGTGATTGAGAAGATTGCCAGGAGTATGAGTTACCACAGCAAGCCTATCACGGTTTGCGACATAGGTGGAACGGAGATGGCTGAAGAGTTTAGGACTAGGTTTGAAAAGTATTGTTTGCCATCCTACTCAACCCCTGAGAGAGCTGCGAGAGCGATCTACGGCCTCACGAGATACGGAGATTACCTGAAGAGAAACAACGCTTTCGAGGATTACTTGAAGATCTTCACGTGTACTCCGAAGATCCGCCTAAACCTTGAACCCGGAACCAAGGCCTAGCAAGCTTCACATCCGTCGTTGAGGCGCCATCTCGAGCCTCTCTCAAAGACGAGAAATCTGGTTGCTTCAGGGTCTATTTCAGGCCAGTAAGTGTAGATTCCCGACCTTCACCCTGTCAAGACACTTCCTTGCAGCGGCATAGCATTCTTCGACCTGCCTTCTCGGAGTCACAGGCAGATCGACCATGAGGTAATCTGGATGGAAGACCAAAAGGGAATAGGGTATTCCACGATCCAGATCGGAGATGAACCTCGCTATCTTCTCCACCTCCAAGGCGTCAACATAACCAGGGACAAGCAACGTCGTTGCCGTAAGCACTGGCAGATCGGACCTTCCGCTATAATACTCGCGCGCTACCATGGCGAAATTCTCATACGATCTTCTATTGTCTACGCCTGAGAGCACCATACTCAAGTCAGCCTCAAAGCACTTGAGGTCGAACTTCATGTTGCCTCCGCTTGCACAGGATAGGTCGGCCGCTCTTTTCACCAGCTCCTTATTTCCTCCTCCATTCCATTCGAAGCATATTCTCAGTATGCGACCTCTGTTCTCTTCCAGCACCCTCCGTGAGACGGCCAACGCATACGGGAGTTGAGGCTCCGGCGAACCACCGAAGAAGCATATACACGAGAGCCTGCGATTTCGTGCAACCACCCCCGCAAAGTCATTATCCGACATCCTCTCGGCCCCTACGAGGTTCTTGTGGGAGTAGTTCTGGCAGAATAGGCAGTCGAAGTTGCATCCATAGAAGAAGACCGCGAGGTTGGAATAGCCTCTCTCAGCCCATTTCGTGCGGGCATATTTTGGGTATCCTGCACCCGTCCCAGCGGGGCAGAACCAGGCTGAGCAGCAGTTCGTCACGTGGGGGTCTTCATAGGCATAGAGCAAGCCGCTCGATGGCGTTGACCTTGATTCGAGCTTGCCTTTCACATTGGTTCGGAGACCGCAATAACCTGTTTGCCCTACCCCGATGATACACTCATTTGCACAGATGTTGCAGGGGATTCCATCTGACGCTCGCGGAGGAGAGGAGGGCAGTCCGTAGTTGGCGCGTGATCTTCTGTGCGTCTCCAAAGCGTGTCTCAGCGACACTTCGGGATCTTTCCGGATGCAGTCGACGCACACGCCTAGGGACTTGGAGACAAATCTCTCTGTTGCAGAACAGATCACACATTTCGTCGGCATGCTCTACAGCCTTTGGGCAGAATCAGAGTCCGGATCACCAATCTCATATTCATATTAGACTCGCTGGGACTGCGTGCCCTCGAAGATCTCCACCGTAGATTTCACCACGGTTGAACCTTCGCTCATGTGTTTAATGCAAGCCCGTTGACGGTGCGTGGACTCTTATCCCATTCCTGGTTTGCCCATCAACGTTTGAAGATACTTGATCTGCGAGACCTGTGCTTCCAAGATGCTCTCTAGCTTAGCCTCAGACTTCTTGACGGCCTCCAGAGACTTGACCAGCTGAAGACATTTCCCATATATTAACTCCATGACTTCCTTGTACATTGCGTCCAAGTGTTCTCTCGACTTTGCGCAATCCTCGCCGCAGAGGTCCAGCGCTTGAAGGAAGTGCCTGTAGAACGCCTCTATCTTCTCTTCAGTAATGGCATCCAGTATCTTCTTGGACCTGTCTTTGATCTCCTTCTCCGACATTCCCTGAAGCAGCATCGGGTATTCCATTTTGGAGATGAGATAGAATTGGGCCGGGTTGTAGGCGATCTCCGTAAGTGTGTCGATGGACTGCATGATGAGATGGTTCTTCTCTTCCCCGTTCTCTGTCTTGGAGCAGAGGTCGCAGAGCTTCTTGGCTTTGATTACGCTGTCTTCGAGCCTTGCTTCTCTACCTTCGACAGCCATCGGTCGCATCAAGATAACACGCCATCACAACATATCAAAGCCTCAGCTAAAATCTGTAGTGTTCGATTCCGTTTTCATGCCATTTAGGGCACCATCTGAGTTCCGGACATTCTTTGGAACAGAACAGAGCGTCTAACATAACCGTCTGCTCCGAACCGCATAAATACGGGTTCAAGTTGGTCATAGAGACGCCCATGAAGGGATCACAAATGGCGCTGCCATTGACCGGAATAAGGGTCTTGGATCTTACACACGCGATGGCTGGGCCTATGTGTACGATGTTTCTGGCCGATCTTGGGGCTGAGGTAATAAAGATTGAGCCTCCTTGGGGAGAGATGACCCGCGTTTTCCCACCGCTAATCAACGGAGGAAGCCCCTACTTCGTATTCCTAAATCGTAACAAGAAGGCGCTGTCACTGAACCTGAAAAGCCCGAAGGCGGTCGAGATCTTCAAGGCCCTTTCAAAGATCTCAGATGTAGTGATCGAGAACTTCAGCGTCGGAGTGATGGATCGCCTCGGAATTGGATACGAAGCTCTTCGAGAAATAAATCCGAAGATCATATTCACTTCCATCACCGGCTTCGGGCAGTATGGGCCATATTCGAACAGACTCTCCTTCGATCCTATCGCCCAAGCGGCCAGCGGATACATGTTTCTCAATCAGCAAATGGCTGATCCCCAAGGCCCCCCAGTTCAGGCCCCGGATGCCATCGCCGACAGTGTGCCAGCACTGTTTGCAGTTATCGGAGTCCTTACCTCCCTGTATCATAGACAACTTACCGGAGTCGGGCAGAGGATCGATGTTGCCCAAGTTGATAGCATGATCTCAATTCTACCCTCGGTATCCTTCTTCCAGCTTGCCGGAGTAACCTTCCACGAAGCCATAGAGAAATACCGCGTCGGCGTCTCGGGGCTCTATAGAGCGAAAGATAGCTATGTCATGATCACAACACCACCAGGAGATATCTTCGACCGATTCGCCAAAATGCTAGGAGTTGAAACCGTAGACGAGAAAGTCGTCGAGAGCTGGGCGAAGGAGAGATCCACTGAGGAGATCGTCTCAAAACTGGTTGAGACCCGGGTTCCGGTAGCTAGAGTCCTCAATATTGAACAGATGATGAAAGACCCACACGTGAATGCCAGGCACATGATAGTTGAGATGGATCATCCACAAACCGGGGCCACAAAGATGCCGAACTTTCCACTCAAGATGAGCGAAAGTCCCGGCACGGTCAGGACGAGAGCGCCTCTGATCGGAGAGCACAACGCGGAGATTTTGGGCGGACTCTTGGGAATGCCGATCGAAGAGATTGAAAGACTGAAAAAGGAACAAGTTCTCTGAATTGGCATAGCGCCTCATAGTGTGCCAGCTCGCAACAGCAATAGGATTTAACCTCCTGACCCGCCCATTGATTGCTCGCGCTCAAGTACCGGATAAATGACAAGCTTTCGTCTTTGGAGCTCACGAACAAAGCATAGATTCAGATATGCAGACACAGTTCTACATCTTCAGAAGATCGTCAGAAGATCCGTATTACTGGTTCAAAGAGGGCGGATAAGAATGACTTGTCACACTTGTGGGAAGGAGGCTGTCTTCAAGTGCTCGATATGTGGCTCGACTTTTTGCCAAGATCACATCCGACTCTTGCCTGTGTGCCCGACTCACGTGACGAGGCATGGATTTGCACACAGAGTAGAGGAACAAGCGTGTAATCAAGATGATGCGGTGGGCAATTGGATCGAAGCACTGTTCTCGCGTTCGGGAGAGCAGCCTCTGACTCTTACCTTCGGACGAACCTTTCGAGTGTTGGACTTGCCACGCTTCGTCGCTTACGTCGACGATAGGCCGGTCGGGTTTCTATCATATGCAGAGCTCGAAAGCGACCTCTTGATAGTGGCATTTGCGGTGCTTCCCGAGTTTCAACATGGAGGAATTGGAGGAAGTCTGATCGAGAAGGCGTCCCACACCGCGAAGGAACACTCAAAGAGTAGGCTCCTCGTGTCGACATCTAATGACAACGTTCCTGCGATCTGCTTCTACTTGCACCTCGGGTTTCATATCATCGAAATCCAGAGAGGCGTATTAGCTAGGAAACATGGACAGATTCTTTCTGGAATCATGGGTATAGGGATCAGAGATGAGATTCAGCTGGAGAAGGCTCTGTTCGAGCCGTAGTTCATGATAACCTTATGCTCATCACGTCTTAGCTGGATATGACAAGATCACTAGGCTGGCGAGGGACCGAATATTGAAGAGCTCGAAGTATCAGTCTTGGGAGAATCCGAGATGCGAGATCTTCAAGTCACTCGCCCAAGCAAAGCCCATGAGCAGAGATTTCTGTCTCGTTTGTAAAGGCGGCCGACTCCTCTGTGGACTCCCCACTTGCCCTCTCTTGAGGAGAGTACGATTCCAATCACCCATCGAGGAAAGATTGAGAACAGAGTTGTTTGGACCGAGCCCATCCATCTTCGTCGGGTGGAGAGGATATCCAGAGGTGTTTGTTGGCCCCCTGACCTCCATCTATGAGGGGGAAGCAGCTCTCCTAGACGATCCCTCGCGCTGGTATGGTCTCGACTTCGACGAGATCATCAGACTTCGATCGTCACTAGTGCGCTCAAAGGCGCGGGAAG
>CAYWPD010000010.1:0-4806 GCA_964460055.1 uncultured Candidatus Bathyarchaeia archaeon | reverse complement strand
TTCGACGAGATCATCAGACTTCGATCGTCACTAGTGCGCTCAAAGGCGCGGGAAGATGCAAGAAAGGCAGGCAGGTTGCATCTGAACCTTCAAGAAGTCGCTCTTTCGACCAAGCCCGTTGACACTGAGGTCAGGTTCAAAGCAAAACCTAGGTATGGCATTTCTTTCTCTCCAGTGTCTCAACCTATGGGGCCAACAGGCATCCTAGAAAAGCTTGAGATCGCGTCAAACCCAGTCATCCCGAAGAAAATGGATCAGCTCATAGAAGATGAGGTGAGGGCGACAGAGGCCGCGAGAGAGCTATACCGATCCGGATACGACGTGTACTATCTGGCGCGAGTCCTTTCTTCAGGATCCCTGGGCAAAAAATATGCAAGGAGACTCGTCCCGACGAGGTGGAGCATAACAGCCACGGACGATATCATAGGTAGAAACCTCATCCAAGAGATCAAGAGCTATCCTCTGATCTCTGAACACATGGTCTTCCACAACACCTACTTGGAGAATCACTTTGAGATCCTCCTATTACCCTCGGCGTGGGAGTTTGAACAATTCGAAGCATGGGCTCCGAACACCCTCTGGACGATGTCCCTCTCAGAACCCAAGATAGTGCACGAGAACGAACGTTACAAGGGAAGAACGGATTACGCTCTCAAAGAGGGAGGCGGCTACTATGCAGGACGTTTGGCAGTCCTAGAGGCTCTCACAAAGATGAGAAGGCAAGCTGCCGTTTGCGTCTTCAGAGAGACGTATGAAGGCTACGTGATACCAGTGGGCGTCTGGGAAGTCAGGGAGAATGTCCGCGCCGCCATGTCCAATGCCCCAGAGAGGTTCTCCTCACAAGAAGAGGCGCTCAAGCGGATAGGGTCTAGACTCCGAATTGATGTCTCACGCTATGCGGCCAAGAGCGAGATACTTACCCAAAAGAGGCTGCTCGAGTTCAACATCTAGATGAAAAGCCACCTCTTCTTGATCGTGTTTCATTGACGTATGAACTGGTTCATGATCGAGAAACACTTTATACCCCATGCCTCCAAAGCTGGCGCAACCTTCAGGTGTCTTGATATGGAGGCATATTTGCGCAAACGAAAGGTATTGATGATACCCGGGCCGACAGAGGTCTCTTTCAGTGTTCTGGCGGCGATGTCTAGGCCCGTGATGGCACATTATGGGCCCGAATGGACTCCTATAATAACCGAGACGACAGACATGTTGAAGAAAGTCTTTCAGACGAAGAATGACGTCTTCATTATGCCTGGATCAGGAACCCTCTCCATGGAGACTTCGGTAGTATCGCTCTTTGAACATGGAGACAAAGTGCTCAGCATTATCTCAGGATTCTTCGGCAAAAGGTTCAGAGATCTAGCCTCCTCACATGGGGCCAAGGTCGTAGAGCATCAAGTCGCCTTCGGCGAACCCATAGAGCCAGATGTCGTTGACAGAAAGCTGGCGCAGGAAAAAGACGTGAAGGCCATCACGGTCATACATAACGAGACATCATCAGGGACGATCGCTCCCATCAAACAACTCGGAGAAATTGCCAGAAAGCACGATGCTCTTCTAATCGTAGATTCGATCTCTTCATTGGGCGGCCTTGACCTGCGAACCGATGAATGGAATGTTGACGTGAATGCTTCAGCCTCACAGAAGTGCATCGGCGTGCCACCCGGGTTATCACTGATAGCGGTCGGAGAACGGGCGTGGGAGTTCATGAAAAGGAGAAAAAGCCCGATCCCTGGGATCTACATGAACCTCTCAAAGTGGAGAGAGGCTGCAAAGAAAGCAAGCTCCCCTGTCACAACCCCAAGCTCTCTGATACTGGGTCTCAGAGCTAGCCTGATCGAGATCCTTGAGGAAGGCTTGGAGAAGAGGTTCAGCAGACACGCTGTAGCTGGGAGGGCGGTCAGGGAAGGAGTCAAAGCGATGGGTCTCCAACTCTTCGCAGTCAAAGAGAAATACGCGTCGAACACTGTGACCGTCATAAAGACACCACCCAGAATAGATGACGCCAAGCTCAGGGAAATCATGAGCGAGAAACACGGCATAATGATAGGCGGCGGACTGGGAGAACTCGAAGGAAAGACCTTCAGGATAGGTCACATGGCGAACACAGCCTCAAGAACTTACGTCATGCCAACGCTCTCAGCATTGGAGAGTGCACTTGCAGATCTAGGCTTCAAGCTGGAAGCAGGAAAGGGCGTGACAGCCGCACACAAGGCATTCGAGTAAAATATTGGGGCAGATCAGACGTCCCCTAACCTAGACTTTCTCCCTAATTTCTCGCCTTGGAGACATGAAGAGCAGATCCTCGGAAGGAAGCAATGAGTTCTATCGTTGTGCTTCAGGCACAACGTGTCTCCTCTTTGTTGGAAACGTCTCAGCCTAAGAAAGTCTACGTAACAACAAGTCGATCTTCCCAATTCTAGATGCTAAATGAACCGGATGCTCCAGAAAACACGCCAAGTCGATATTACTAGGCAACTCTTGTGATCGGTAAGGCGTTCGAAGAGATTTGCAGCATTGATGTCAATTTGTACCATAGCTGTCAAACAGATTCATATAATCAGGCCCTCGCGAAAGTTCGGGCTATTGACCACCCCGGAGACAGGCAAAATTGGTGGACTCTGAACTCCGCATGATTGAGATGCAGTTCACAACGTTGGACGGCCAACTCAAATCAATAGAAGTCAGCCACGAGAGATACAAAGACGCCCTCGAGCTCGGGAAGGTTGTGGACGGATCTTCAACCTATTTCGCTCCTATTGAGAAGAGCGATCTGCTCATAAAGCCGGCGAAAGAGACCTTCTCACAGCTCCCGTGGAACAGAGCCGTTGGGAAAGTCTTCTGCGACATCTATCATCCGGCCGAGAGGGCGGACGAATTTGGAAAGGAAAGGGAGCTTGAATCGAGCCCCCGATACGTTCTGAAGAAAATGTTGGCTGAGGCCAATGAATCAGGCTACATCCTCCAGGCCGGAGTTGAGATGGAGTACTTTATCCTTGATAACGGATCTCCAGTCGACAGATACGGATATTTCTCGACCACCCCTCTTGACAAGGGTGCCCCTCACCGAAGAGAGCTCCTTCAGACACTAGAGTCCGTAGGCATCGAGGGTGAGTACATGCACCACGAAGTGGCTACCGGCCAGAATGAGATCTGCCTCAGACACAACAACGCACTCACGATGGCTGACAACATAATGAGTTTCAAGTTCATTGCGAAGAACCTTCTCGCCTTGAAAGGGCTGGGGATAACCTTCATGCCCAAACCCTTCGCGGGCATAAACGGCAGTGGCATGCACATACACATGAGCCTCCGTGACACCCAGTCAGGCATTAACCTCTTCCACGGAGAAGAAAGAGTCTCGCAGATCGCCAAGTACTTTATCGGAGGAGTCTTAAAGCACGCCAAGGCGCTCGCGGCGATTGCTGCCCCTACTGTCAACTCATACAAGAGGCTCGTTGCGGGCTATGAGGCTCCAGTATACGTAACATGGGGGCACATGAACAGATCAGCTCTTGTCCGCATACCGAGCTTCAATAGCGCAAAGGCAGCTCGAATCGAGCTGAGGATGCCTGACCCCTCGAGCAATCCATATCTCGTCTACGCCTGCACTCTAGCAGCAGGTCTTGAGGGTGTCGAGGCGAGAATTGATCCAGGAGAGCCGTGTTCTGAGAACACCTATCACACAGAAGGAAAATATCCGATTCTGCCCGCTAATCCGGTCCAAGCCTTGGAAGAGCTCAGAAAGGACCGCCTGTTTGAAAATGTTTTGGGCTCTGACGCATTACAGAGATACATCTCAATCAAGTCCGACGAGTGGAATCAATACACAAAGCTAAACCCAGATTGGAACCCACTTGAGATAACCAAATGGGAGATCGAAAGGTACCTTGAAGCCGCCTGAGAACAGCTAGATTGGGCACTCTGCGTGGAGATATGGGCTTGCCCCTCGATCGATGAACCTGTCCACATTCTTTTCTAAGCGAGTGTTTGGCACTACCTCGTCAGCTCTCGTACCGCTTCCACGAACCTATCTATCTCGTCCTCTGTGTTAAAGAAGCCTGGTGAAACCCTAATCCCACCTACGCGAGCGGTGACGACCATCTTTCTAGTCCGAAGCCTCTTCTCGAGCTCCCTGTTATCTTTAGCCTTGAAGTTGACGATTCCGTGCCTACTTCTCTCACCCCTCGGCGATTGGAGGGGCATATGCAACTCTTCAAGACGATCGACGAGGTATCCATCCAGCTTTCTTAGCCTCTTCTCAATCTGATCGATACCCAGCTTGACTATCATCTTCATCGAAGCCCATGTACCAGCACAGCTCGCGTCACTCACTGTTCCAAGCTCATAGCGCTGCACCTTTCTGCTGAACTTGAGTTGATAGAGATCGAAAACGTCGTAAATATTCCGGTCGAGTTGCTCTTCGTCCATACTATTTATGCCTGGAAAAGGAGGGGTGAACTTGTCGATCAGGTCTTCTCTTACGTATAGGAATCCTGCGCCTGGCGGACCGAGAAGCCACTTATAGCTTCCGGCGGACAGAAAGTCTATCTCGTCTCTTCTCACGTCAATCTTCATAGATCCGGCCGATTGGATTGCGTCGACCACAAAGTAGGCTCCCTTTTCATGGGCTTCTTCTGCGACTGCCCTAAGGTCATGCTTGAATCCGTTGAACCAGCCGACTTGGTCAACAGCGACAGCGATAGTATTCCCATCTACGTGGCGACTGATTTCTTCGAGCGGTATCTTGTTCTCTCGGTTCTTGGCAAAACGCGTCTCAACATGCGCATGCTTGAGCCACAC
>CAYWPD010000009.1:2225-40301 GCA_964460055.1 uncultured Candidatus Bathyarchaeia archaeon | reverse complement strand
GAGGATCTGGAAGTTCGACCTCGCTCCCGATCGCCACTGGCGCGGGCTCGGTGACGGGCTCGGGAGTCCACCTCATGAGTGAGTACGCAAGCGCTAATGCTGACATGACAGCTAAGACGGTGACAAGAAAGCCTATCTTTCTATCCGAGTTTTTTCACCTCCCGAGAATTCATTCAAACCCTCCGTTAACTAGGCGTAGCCCTACGTAGGATCGTCCAAGCCGAGAATATGCTGCCCTTGCGATCCGACCCATATCTGAATTCTCGGCCTGTCTGTTGCTTCTACTTTGGGAGAAGCTCCTCAAGAACATAGCTTTTCGGCAATTCGAGTTACCGTCTTGCTAGCGCTCTTGGTAGCAGAATCGGTCAAGCCAAATGACGACTAAAGCAAATCGTGCTCTATCGACGAATCTCCATGGATAGCAGCGGGCCTGGTGGGATTTGAACCCACGACCTACAGCTGGCTCCGACAGGTCTTAGGAGGCTCGGCTGCAACGATCTGCCGCGCTATCCATACTACACTCCATCGAGGCTGAAGCGCGATGGATCTGCGCCACAGGCCCAACGAAAGTATCAAGACCTCGAATCTTAAGCATTGCTCAGGTCGTGAGTGGGCAAATAGCGGATTAGACTCGACCTAGAAAAGTCCGTCGTCATGACTCAGATGCTCTTCACGACCTCTTTAGGAAGGTTGTCAATAGGGACCTCACGTTCCGTCTCGGTCTTCATGTCTCTGAGCTTCACTCTGTTTTCCTGAAGTTCCCGGGGGCCAACGATCACGACTTTCGGGATCCGCTGGTTGTCGCAGTACTCGAGTTGTCGTCTGAGACTTCTACGCTTGAGATCTGTATCACAGGCTATGCCTTTTGCCCGAAGCAGCTGAGCTATCCCCCAAGCTTTCGGTCTCACAGAGTCGTTCGCATATGCGACGAAGACCGTTGGTCCCGGAGCTAGCTCGGGCAGCTTTGACCCTCGTTCAAGGGAGATTATTAACCTCTCTATCCCGCCTGCGACGCCGGTGGCGGGCATGTCTCTCTTACCATAGAGACGGCAGAGTCCGTCATATCTTCCGCCTCCTGCTATGGCGCCAACATCTTCGCCCCCACGATCATACGCTTCAAAGACGGTGCCATCGTAGTATCCGAGCCCTCGGACGATGCTGAGGTCCAAGATGCAACGGTCTAACCTCTCGTAAGACTCTAGAGCCTCCACGAGGCCTTTGAGTTCAGATTCGCCCTGAGCTATCTTCTCACTCCGGTCTGTCATACTCAAAGCACTTCTGAGGGTCTCCTTCGGGTCTCCCCGGACAGCGACGAGGTCTCGGATTCTCCTGATCTGAGACCTCTCCAGCTGCAGCTTTTGAAGCTCTTTGATGAACTCTTCCTCGCCGATCTTCCGATACTTGTCGATGGTCCGGAAGGTCTGATCGAGGGACTCTGAAGGCACGCCTACCGAGTCCAGAAAGCCCTCTGTGAGCTTGCGGTTGCTGAACCTTATTTCATAGTCTCGCAGATCGAAGGCCTCGATCACGTCAGCGGTTAGACAGATTACCTCTGCATCTGCCTCCGGATTGGCGGAGCCATATATCTCCGCGTCCCATTGGTAGAAGGATCTGTATCGCGCGAACTGTGGTTCATCATACCGCCACATATTGGATATTGAGGCTAGTTTGATTGGCTCCTCCATCGTCGGATCGTTTGCTACCATCCTCGTCATTCCGACGGTCAAGTCAAACCTAAGGCCAAGGTCTCGCTGTGCTTTGTCTTTGAACCAGTAGACCTCTTCTCTAATCGCTGGGCCGCTCTTCGCCTCCAAAGTTGCCAGATGCTCTATGGCTGTGGGCTCCACCATCTTGAAGCCATAGAGTTTGAAGACGTTTAGTATCTTCTCGTTTATCCAGAGGCGGCGAGCCATCTCTCTTGCATCGAGATCGCGCATCCCCCTAGGGGGCGTGAAAGAGGGCTCTGACAGGCTCCGCACCTTCCTGCAGGTTGATCAGGTTTCTTACGGATTGGTTCTGTTAAAAGCTTTGACGCGCTCCCGGAATAGTTTCGAGAGCGGATTTCTTCGCTTTGGGGTAGCACCGATGGTTCCTTCTCAAACTGACGCGCTGGATCTCCAGTCGAGCGGATCTTGGTTGGTTGATCACCTCCGCGTCTGTTTTTCCGAGCGAGTCGGTCAGAACCTGACAAGGCCTAGAAATCTCCAGTAAGGTAGGCCCACCACCAAGATGAGGAAGGCCGAAACGATGCTCATGACGACACCATACGTGGTCATCTGTTTCTGATTGAAGTAGCCTGAAGAGTAGAAAACGATGTTCGGAATAGTGTTCACTGGAAGGATCAACGCGATTGGTGTGAGGAAGGCCACGGGTATCGCCACCAGTTGTGGTTCAAGCCCCTGAAGCCTCGCCAGCGAGATGGACAAGGGAACCACTACGGTAGCATAGACAGTCGTGGAGGTGAAGGCGACATGCAAAAACATGGCGACGAAGACGACGATGGCAAGATAGACTGCTAGGGATAGGCTCGAGAGGTCGAAGAGCTTGAAGATGCTGAAAGCAACGGGATCTAGAGCCTTCCATCTGCCGACGGCGTTGGCCAAGAACATACTGGAAGCGAAAAGGGCAATCGAACCCCATGGAACTCCCCCAACGAACCCACCCACCTTCATAACCCCAATCCGTGGCAGGAATAGGAGAAGTGAAAGCGCCAAACTGATGAGGCCGGAGTTCAGGCCGTGAACTCCCTCCGTGATCCAGAGGAGGAGAGAAATTGAAAATATGAGGGCGACGAAGAACTCAGCTCGGCTGAATGGCCCTAACCTTTCTCTCAGGTTCCCTATTCGTTTCAGAGTCTCAGAGGTCTTGTCGATCTCGGGCCTGAAAAACCATCTGCATACTAGCCAAGAAGAGGCTAGCAGGATCAAGGTCATTGGGAAGGACATCTTGAGCCATTCAAACCAGCCTAGGTCGACGTTGGCAGCTTCATTTATGTAACTCGCAGAAATTGAATTCGGAACGGTTGCAGTGAGAAAACCAGTTGAGCAGATATTGTTCGCAGCCATGGACATAATCATCACTCCTGCCCCATACCTGCTTCGCCCCTTCTCAGCCGCGAAGGCCTCAATGAGACCTCCGCAGATTGGAAGCAGCAGAAATGCCTTCGCCGTAGTAGATGGGAAGATCGGTGCAACCGCGAGGTTCGCCAATGCGACTGAGAGGAAGATCCAGTCAGGGTCACCACCCAGAGCTGTAACAACCCAGAGGGCTATCCTCCTCGCCAATCCAGACGCCTTCATGCCTTCAGAGAGGATGAAGCCAGAGATGATTATCCATAGGCCGCTCTCGCCGTAAGTGGACAAGAGGGATCGGAAGAACTCCGCAGGACTGAATGAGGCTTGGAAGACAGCGAGCAAGACAATGATAAGAATGGATGAGGGCAGGTGCCAACTAGGATGAAGGCTCCAGAGAACGAGAGCGAGGAGGGCTATAGCCAAAACCTGTCCTTGAATGGGTGAAGTGGCTGCAAGCCAAACGAAGACGATGGAAGTTAACATCGTCACAAGCACCTTTGCAGTCTTCTCCATCTTCAGCCTCGGCCCGCCTCCTACACTTCTCTACGCATCTGTTGAGAGATGACGAGTGCGAGACGACTGAAATATAAAGTTGGCATACATGCCGGTCGAAGCTGGAATGATTTTGCCCTGTCTGTCACAGTTTCCTATTCACGTGTTCCCTCGCTTCAATGGCGCGCGACGAGACCAGAGATTGAATGATGACAAAAAGCGGTGATGCTACATGGTGAGAGATCGAGTTTCATCAACTATTGACCGCGCTCCAGGCCGGTCTCGTACTAAGGCTTTGCAGCCGCACCTTCGAGAGCGTTTAAAGAGAGGTGGAAAACAATTAACGTAGAAAGTTCTGAAAGAGAGCAGTGTGATGACGGATTCTAGACCGAGAGTCAAAGAGAGTGAAAGAATGGTCAGAGAAATGACCGAAACAAACCTCAGAAGCGCCTACGCAGGGGAAAGCCAAGCCCACATGAGATATGCCATCTACGCCGCAAGAGCCAGTGAAAACGGATTCCAAAACGTCGCCCGACTCTTCACCGCCGTTGCAGATGCTGAAAGAGTACACGCATCCAACCACTACAAGAACATAGTAAGCAAAGGAGCCGCAACGACAGTTTCAGGAGCGATCTTTGGAACCAGAAGCACATCTGAAGACCTGCAAGCAGGCATCGACGGAGAGACTTTCGAGATAAAGGAGATGTACCCAGCCTACAAAGCCGTAGCAGAATTCCAAGGTGAAGTAGGCGCGGCGATCAGCTTCAACTGGGCTCTAGAGGCAGAAAGAATCCATGCAGGATTATACCAGAAGGCAAAACAGGCGGTAGACTCAGGCAAAGACGTGGATCTGGGTCGAATCCAGATATGCCAAACCTGCGGGCATACGGTTGAGGGCGAACCGCCGGAAAGATGTCCCATCTGCAACGCTTTGAAGGACAAGTTCAAAGCCTTCTAGCTTTCGACCTTCTCCTCAGAATCCCACTCGATAGATCATTCAAGTGCATCAAGAAGATCTTAGAAATCGAACGAATTCTCTTGACTATCCGCTGGCTGCTTCGAGCTGAGCAACGAGCTCCGGCTCAAATTCATCGACGTGCAGTGAGCCTAACTATCTTTGCTCATATTCCGCTCGGCCTTCAGCGGACCTCGCCAGCAAAGAATGCCGCCAATCCCACTAGCATAACATAGAGCGCTATTCTCTTCACTCTGCGAGCGTTCTCCGGCTCAGGATCCTTTAGCAACAGAGCTACGACTGCCAAGAATCCGATATCCGCTGCCCCGGCCAAGGCCAGATACGCCGGGCCGACCAGCCCCGAAACATAGGGAGCTGGTGTAATCGCCACAGCCAGAAGAAAGCAGGTCCCAGCAGCTCTGGCAGCGACGCCCTTTCCAGAAGTCAAAGCGAGGCTTCTCACCCCTCTCAAAGGGTCTCCCTCAACATCGGCGATGCCCTTGGTTATCTCCCTTCCAAGGCATGAGAAGAAGGCCATAGCGAAGAAATAGAGAAGCAGAGTCTCTGTGGCCCCCGCTTCGACGGCACCCCCATACACAAAAGGGACGGCTACGGACAGGCTGACAAGAACATTTCCCATTAGGCCGGTCTGCTTTCCTCTCGCGCTGTACGCCGTGGCGATTGCAGCGAAGATTGCAGCGATGGACAGACAGAGTAGGGATGTGACAGCTGCAGACACCAATCCCACGAGCCCCAACAATACCGCGAAAGCGAGCGCTTCTTGCCTTCCTACTCTTCCCGACGGTAGCGGTCTATGCGGGGCGTTCTTCCTATCGACCTCTACGTCATAGAGGTCATTGACGATCATCGACATCCCAGTAAGAGTGAAGGCGGTGGCAAAGGAGAGCGCCATCTTTGCTGGATCAGGACGCCAGCCAGACGTTAGAAACTGCCCAATCCAAACCGCTAGTCCCATCATGACGCAATTCAACGGTCTTAAGAGTTGGAGGAGGGCGGCTGCTCTGCCATTCAAGAGGTATTCACTTCAAATTCAGCTTGGAGACTGAGTAGTATACGACCTCTCCCCTTCGGTCTATTACCGCCAAAACCATCTCCCTCTTGAGTCCTTGGACAAACTTGAGCACTTCCAAAGTCTTTCCCACAGGGACGGGCAGCCCTTCACTTATTCCAAGAACTATGTATGTGGCTTCCTGCTTGCCGTATTCTCCCCGCTCATAGACTCTGAAGTCCAGTCCAAAACCGAAGCCTTCCCTGACTACGTATCCTCGGCTTCTCAAGTCTCGGTAAATCAAAAACCGAATCCAGAGGTTCGGGTCGGCCTTCTGGTACAAATGAACTAGTTCGTCCAAGACGATCTCAGCGCCAGCATGGCTCTTGATCTTGAGCTTCTGGTCCGAAAGGAGGTATAGCGCCTCATACGGCTGGAGCTGTAGCTCTTTGTCCTCCGTCAAGACGCCGTATCCTCTCTGCATGAGCTGATCTACTTGGCTCTGTGAAACTACCAGTATCTTTCCGTCTCTTACCAGCGCATCCACGGCTTCCAAGGGGAACACCACACATCAGCGGAGGGGGCAAATCCGTTTCTGCTAGGGTTTGAAGATAAGGTTGACGCATCCTGCACCAACAGGACAAGGCGAGAAGAGGTTCATCAGTGAGCTTCGATAGAATTATCAAGTCATATACTCGAACTAAACCTACCTTTGCCGGTGGCTCTGATGGATCGCGTCCTCTTCAGGATGAAGCAAGTTGATGTATTCACCGACAAACCATTGGAAGGAAATCCTCTCGCCGTGGTCTTCAGCGCCGACAGACTCAACGAAGCAACAATGCAGAGAATCGCACGGGAGATGAACCTGTCGGAGACCACCTTCATCCTCCGTCCGCGTGATCCAAGAGCGGACTACAGAATGCGAATCTTCACTCCATCACGTGAAATTCCATTCGCAGGCCACCCAAGCATTGGAACAGCCCACGCTTTGATAGAAGAACAATGTATCAAGCTCCAAGGTGTAGAGACCACAGTCTATCAAGAGATCGCCATAGGAATACTTCCTTTGGAAATCTACACCGATGCTGGCAAAGTGGAAAGAATCATGATGACCCAAGGAAGGCCGACGTTCGGGCAACAAGTCGAAGAAACAAATTGGCTGGCAGACGCCCTCGGCATAACTGCGGAAAAGATCAACTCCACCGGCCTCAAACCTCAAGTCGTCTCAACAGGTTTAGATCAACTCTTCATACCGATAGAGAATCTGAAAACAGTGAGGGAACTGAAACCCAACCTCACGAAGATAGGTGAAATCGAGAGCAAGCTGAACGTCGTGGGTTGTTTCGCCTTCACACTGGAAGCTGAGAACAAAGGGAACTTTGTTCACGGACGAATGTTCGCACCAAATGAAGGCGTCACCGAAGATCCGGCAACGGGGAGCGCCGCAGGGGCCTTGGGCGCGTACCTCATGAATCACGGAAAGCTTCCGATCGATGATCACGCGAAATTCTCGATCGAACAGGGGCATGAGATCGGCCGGCCAAGCAGGATCTTCGTCGAAGTCTATCACGATCGGGGAGTGCCGACCAAGATACGCGTCGGAGGGAAGGCGGTAACTGTGCTCAACGGAGCCCTAGAGCTGACAAAGACATCCTAGAATCAAAGGGAAGTCTGACGATGAAGAGAGGCCGAATGACAGGAAGACGTATCCAAGAGCCTTTGAAGGAGATATCTGAGGCACTGAGGAACTGGCTGACGAGCGCAAAGAAAGTAGCAGTCTTGGGAATAGGCAGCGGATTGCGAGGCGACGATGCGCTTGGGCCTGTCTTCATAAGAATGATGAAGAGGAGGGTCGGAAAGAAGGTTAGGCTCTATGACTGCGGCACCGTCCCCGAGAGCTTTACCGGGCCGATCAAGAGGTTCAGGCCGACTCACCTCCTGATGATCGATGCAGCGCAGATGGATCTCGCTCCAGGGCAGATTCGATTCATAACTCCCGATAAGATAGGTGGCATTCCTATTTCTACACATGCGATTCCCTTGAACGTCCTGTCAGAGTACTTCGCGAGTACAATCGGATGTAAGGTTGCACTTCTCGGGGTTCAGCCGAAGACCGTTGGATTTGATGAGATGTTGAGCAAGGACGTGGAAGTCGCGCTAGAAAGACTTGCGGATGTCGTTGAACATGGACTCTCCGAACTCTGAATTTGCTGAGTTGAGATCCGTCGAATGGTTGGACGGAAGCATAAGGATAATCGACCAGACCAAACTCCCGTCAAAGCTAGAATATGTCCAACTTCGAAACGTGCAAGAGGTAGCTGAAGCCATAAAGTCGATGAAGGTCAGAGGTGCACCCCTAATAGGCGTGGTATCGGCACTCGGACTTGCACTCGTCGCATCCAGTTCCAGAACCTCCGAAAGAGACGCTCTCTTGAGAGAGATCGAGGGAGCCGCCCAAGTCATCCGACAGACCCGCCCCACGGCAGTCAACCTCTCTTGGGCCCTCGACCAGATACTCGATCGCGCAAGAACCTCGAGTTCAACGAACGAGATGCGCAATGCTGTGATCGGCTTGGCCGTCCAGATGCTGGAGGAAGATGTTTCAACCAACTTCAAGATGGGGAAAATCGGCGCTGAGCTCATCGAAGACGGCGACACCATCCTTGTCCACTGCAATACCGGTACATTAGCCACAGCTGGCTATGGTACGGCCCACGGTGCGCTGAGAGCGGCATGGAGAATGGGAAAGAGATTCAAAGTCATCGCGACTGAGACCAGACCGCTATTGCAAGGGGCTAGGTTGACGGCCTATGAGCTGAAACACGACGGGATTCCGGTGACTCTGATCACGGATGGGATGGTCGGTCACATCCTGTCGAGAAGACTGGCAAAGAAGGTCTTCGTAGGCGCTGATCGCATAGCTGCGAACGGTGACGTATGTAATAAGATCGGAACAAGCACCATCGCTTTCGTAGCTAAGGCTTTTGGCGTCCCGTTCTACTCCGTAGCTCCCACATCTAGCATTGACACATCGACACCGTCAGGGGAGATGGTTCCAATCGAAGAGAGGGACGCCAGAGAAATGCTTGAGATAGAGGGGAAGAAGATAGCTCCCGAAGGGGTTGCAGTGCTTAACCCAGCATTTGACGTGACTCCAGCTGCCTACGTGACAGCGATAGTTACGGAAAAGGGAATACTCTACCCCCCGTTCGAACGGTCGATAAGGAGAATACTCGCCTAATCTGCCGTTTGACTTCTACCTAGGCTTCAGGTTCAGAACCACTTCCGTGGATACGTTGGGATAAGGCGGCAGCTTCCTCCTCCACTCATCCCCTATGCCGACAAGCGCATAAATTCCAACGATCTCGGCTTTCGCTCTGGTCACCAGATTCATCATTGCAACCTGGGTGTCACCGCTCCGAATCACGTCGTCCACGATCAAAACGCTGTCTCCCCTCTTCATCGATCCCTTGGGGACGTAGAGCGAGACCATGAAGCCCGAGTCGTCGGGTATGTACATCTCTTCAACAAACTCCTTGACCCCGACCTCCTTGCCCTTCTTGGCTATGACTAGGTCTACGCCTAGTGATGCTGCAACACTCGTCGCCAAGGGCACACCATCAACCGCTGCCGTAAGGACCTTTGTCACTCTCTTACCGGCAAAGCGTGTCAATGCGTAAAGAGCGGCCTGCTGAAGTATTCCCGTATCGCCTATCATCGCAGTGTTGTCAAAGTAACCTGTGTCGTCAAATGAGACCCTGTTTCTGAGCTCCTCCTCGAGTCCGATGAGCTTCTCCAACGCATCCCAGATTCCCTTAGCCCTCTTCCCGCTCGGCAGAACGTGGCCCTTGACATATCGACTCAGCACAGTGACTGGTAGGTCGGTCTTCTGCATGAGCTCACGATACGTATACCTCTTCTTGGCCGTCTTCAGCAAATCCACGGTCATCAGTCTGAACTTCAGATCTTGTAGATGAGTCTCGCCCGAGCTCATGCCGCACACCCGATTGACATCGAGATAGCTATTTTAACATCGTACGCTCGACGCCTTTTGCTGCGTGAGTAGATATAACTTTCGCAGATCATTTTGTGCGCGAAGTCGCTCGATGACAAAGGACTTTGACAGCTTGCGGAATCGATTTGTCGGGCGGACGACTTCGCCTCTCAGCTTCGCAAATCCTTTTACTTCTGCCGCTATTGTTGTCTGTGGGCCCGTGGCCTAGCTAGGATATGGCGCTGACCCATAATGGGGTGTATGCCTTCGGAGCCGGAGATCCCGGGTTCGATTCCCGGCGGGCCCGCCAACTATCTCGAAGAGATAAGAAGATCTGATGACGCCAAGACCACCAAGAACGCAAGAGAAAGACACCGATCCTCTCATCGAATGGCGCCGTAACGTGTATAATGGACTGCACTGGGGTTTCAATGACACATGCGTCCTGCTTTGAATCGTTCCGTAGTCGCAGAAGAACGGAGATTTCGTGCAAAGCTTATTAGAGGGTTGGTTGGTCTTTTTCTGCGGTCCCAGCGTAGCTCAGTCTGGTAGAGCTTCCGTCGGCCATGCCGATGTATGGTCGGGAGACGCTGTAGGTGTCTACGAGGTCGTGGATGCCATCCAGTCTATCAGACGTACAGTGACCGGAGTGTCGACGGTTCAAAATGGTCTCTGGTGATAGAGGCCAGGGGTTTCCGTCCGCTGGGACCACCTATCTTCCGATGAGCACTTTCACTTAGCGCGTAATCTCAACGGCTCTCACACACTCGCGGTCTTCTCAACCACTTTTGTAATAACGTTAAATACGCTCTTCCCACGAATATGCTGAAACTCAGAGCGGAGGTGTGCCTCTTCAATGTGCCAAGCTAAGAAGAAAGAGAAGAAAGTAGAGAAGAAGAAGTAAGCAGGCCAGCGTACAGTGAAGAGGCTCACACGAGCCCCGAACTATTTCTCTGCTTTTTTGTCTCGGTCATCTTTTTTCTGCGAAGCGTCATATACTCCGTCAATCTATGGCTGGTTAACAGTGCGCCAATTGCCCAGATCCAAGAAGATCCCCCTCCGCCGTCCACCCCGTTTGGAGAAGCTCCTCCTCAACGATCTGAAGAAGGAGATAGCCGCGGCAAGAGGCCCACAGGAGATCGTTGATTGGTCGATGAGCAATATGCTCGACTCTGTAGGTTCACTAGTCGAATCTCTTCTACACTACAGGAAGCCGGTTGAGAAGTCGCGCTTCTTAAGACAGATTACGAGCATCGCAAGAAACGGAGACTATGACCTTCTCAGAAAATGTATGGTCGAGAGGTCCTGGGGCATCTTCGAGAAGACGGCATCTCTGAAGGAGAACATCATGGTCTTCAGGAAGTCCAAAACTCACATAGCCTATGGAGCATATGTTCAAATTAACCTGAAATCTGGTCCAGAGATCCCGGAGGGAGGCGGGATAATGCTCCTTGGAAGACTAGTTCATGTCGGAACAGGACCCGTGAAGAGCGACTACGAGCGGATCAAGTTCAAGAGTTTTCACCAGGAAATCGCTCCACGACTCTCCGACATATGGAGACTCCAGAAGCCAAGTTGAAGAGCACTTTCACAGATCTCCCCCTCCAAGACGGTGGGAGTCGCCTCACTTAAATATCGAGAACCATCCGTTTTTTCCGAGGGTTGTTCACTTGAGTCGTCATATGAGCTTTGAGAGATCGCACATCACGGATGAATGTTCGAGGTGCGGAAGCGGCCACGTTCATCTTTACATCCTTACTGGCCTTGAGAGAGAGGCCCTCTGTTGGGAATGCTGGTCACGGATCTGCGATGAGGATCATGCTTGAGGGTTGGAGAGCATGTCAGAAGGCCAGTCGCTTGAAGATCTCGAAGGTGTGGGAGCAGTAACTGCGAAGAGGCTTCGAGACGCTGGGATAGAGACTCTGGAGGATCTCGCCGCATCTCCTGTCAAAGAGTTGCAGGAGAGGACTGGAGTCTCGGAAGAGAAGGCCATCGCGATAACCATGAAAGCTCGGGAACTTTTGCACATTGACTTTCTGACTGCAAACGAGCTGATGCAGAGGAGAAAGGGAGTAAGGAGAATCCTGACCCCCAGCAAGAACCTCAATGCCATACTGGCTGGAGGCTTCGAGACTCAGGCGATCACTGAGATTGTGGGCGAGTTCGGCACAGGGAAAACGCAGATTTGTATGGTGCTCTGTGCCCAAGTACAACAGCTGCCGGAGAATGGTGGGCTAGGAGGCAGAGCTCTCTACATCGATACCGAGGGCACCTTCTCGCCAGAAAGGCTCTACCAGATTGCGCAGAATATGGGGCTAGATCCTGCCTTGGTACTCGATAACGTGATCTATGCGAGAGCCTACAATAGCGACCACCAGATGCTGATGGTCGAGAAGGCTGCCAAGGTCATCCGTGAGAAGAATGTGAAGCTTGTGGTCGTCGACAGTGTCGTAAGCCACTTCCGCGGAGAATACATCGGAAGAGGAACCCTCTCCGAGAGGCAGCAGAAGCTGAACAGCCATGTCCATAGGCTATTGAGGCTCGCTGAAACCTACAATCTTGCAGCAGTTGTGACTAATCAAGTAATAGCCAATCCGGACACCTTCTTCGGCGACCCGAACAAGCCATCCGGCGGCCACGTATTGGCGCACGCGACTACTCACAGGATATTTTTGAGGAAGTCGAAGCAGAATACGCGAGTCGCGAGAATCGCCGACAGCCCGTATCTCCCGTCTGATGCAGAGGCGATGTTCAGGATCACCAGCAGTGGCATAGAAGACGCCGAAATCAAAGAGTAAGGGGCGCCTCTCACCGTCGATTATTCTCCTATGATCTGCACGACCACGCTTCTCTGCCTTGCGGAAGTATCGGCCTCAATGAAGAGCATCGACTGCCACGTTCCGAGAGAAGCCTTACCATCAACAACTGGGACAGTCTGTTCGTGAGATAGCAGAAGTGACCTTACGTGACTATGCGCGTTTTCAGGATGTTCATAAGGGTCTTTCTTCGGCACAAGTCGTTCGAGAGTTCTTCGAATGTCTCTGAGCAGAGAGGCGTCGTTCTCGTTTATTGCGATGATTCCTGTCGTGTGAGGTGTGTAAAGGTGCAGCAGACCATTAGAGACCCCGGATCGCCGCAAGACGGCGAGTGCCTTCTCGGTGAAGTCGACGATATCCATCTCGCCTCTGGTTGAGAACCTCAGGATCTCAGAGTAGACTTTCACAGCAGCTCAACCGCTCAACAGATCTCTACAATCTTTGAATGAAAAGCTTAAGGTCGTAGTCTCAAAGGAGTTCATAAGTCTCCAATGGTACGCTTCATCTATTCCGGGCAGAACCCACTCAGTCACACGAACATGCTCCTAAGGAAGCACGAATGTCCAGAATGTGGCTGGAGAGGAAGGCTAGAACTCCTAGCGACCAACAAGCCTCGTTACTGTGGCGCCCTGAGCGGGATTTGAACCCGCGTCCACCGGGCGACAGCCGGTGATACTCTCGGAGCACCGGAGTAGGTGCTAAACCGGACTATACTATCAGGGCAGCCAAGGCGTCTCTAGCTTGAAGAGATGGTGTTTATTTAAGCCTTTATCAGCTCCAGCGGTGGTCGCTCCTCCTTATGTTGAGCGAACGAAGTACATCCAAGGACGGCGTTGACAAGATTTATTAGCCTTCGAATCTCTCGATGTGAGCTGGCGACGGGCCCGTAGCTTAGCCAGGTATAGCTCAACCCCTTAGTTGAGCAGCCCAAAGCACCGGATAAAGTATCTAGGTGATGCTTTTAGGGCGACTGGAGATCCGAAGCCACCCGGAAACATCTGAAAAGATGTTGGGTAGGGGTCCCGGGTTCGATTCCCGGCGGGCCCGCCAAATGACAGCTTCGGCTTTCTTGTGACCTTTGCAGGACGCTTTGCGATGAATAAATACGGGTCAGGCCGTCATGGCGTCAAGTTCCTTCGGAAATTTGGTCAGCCTTTCTGGGTCGCTCCTCGTCACAAGTATCGTGTCCTCGATCCTAACGCCTCCAAGCCTCGGCAGGTATATTCCGGGTTCGCACGAAACCACGTTACCAATTTGGAGAATGTCAGTACTGTCCTCACTGAGCCACGGGTGCTCATGGTTGTCGAGGCCAATGCCATGGCCGAGCGAATGGACGAAGCAGCGTCCATAGCCATTGTTGGTGATGGAACGTCGGGCGACGCCGTCCACATCATTGGTTTTGTTGCCCGCTCTGAAATGGTCGAACACAACCTTGCTTGCTTCGAGAACACTCTCGTAAATCCTCTTCTGCTCCTCGGCTGGTTCTCCAATGATGAAGCTCCTAGTAATGTCGGAGGTGTAGGCGTGGTACAGGGCACCCATATCTATCATAACAAACTCGCCTCGTCTGATCTCTCTATCGGTCACCCTGCCTACGGGGTAAGCCGACCTTGGGCCTGACGCCACCGTCATATTGAATGCACTCCACTCTGCCCCCTCCTTTAGCATGGCATGCATCGCCTCAGCCGCGACCTCATTCTCCCTGATTCCATCCACAAGGCATTCCTTGGCGGCCTCCATGCCAGCATCTGAGATCTCCGCGGCTCGTCTGATGAGCCGCTGCTCGTCCACGTCCTTCACGCTTCTCATGGCCCAGACGAGCTGAGACGCCTCCTTGAAATCAGCGCCTTCTAGTCCGTTTCTTAGTGCCAAATAGGTGCTCAAAGGCAGGTCGTCGTATCCTATCCTAGGATGTTCTACGCCGGTCCTATCCATGATCTCGCGAACGAGACCGCCCTCCGAGAATAGACAGACTCTGCATTGCGAAGCTTGTTCCGCCGCCTTGGGAACATTGTAGCTCGGGCACAGCAGCAAAGGCTCGCCTTCCTTTGACACCACAAGTATTTCAGCGGCTGAGGTTCCCGTGAAGTAGTAAATGCTAGTCGGTCTGGATACAAGGAAGAGATCAATACCATCCTCTTCCATCGATTCGACAAGTCGTTCCGTCCTCATCAAATTCACCTAATCTTAACTAAGACCGGCTTCACCGGCCTTCGAAGACTCTGCGGGAACATGTATTAAATCTGTATAACCGCTCCATAAGGCGCAAAGGTTGCCTCCGAAAAGGGTGGAGAACACAGGAATGCACGAAGACAAGAAGCAGCTGCTGCAGTGGGTGGAAGAGGATCGTGACAGATTGATCGCTTTTCTCAGCGGCTTCATCAGGGCCAAAAGTCCAAATCCTCCAGGTGACACCCGAGAGACTGCAGCGTACGTATCGCGATTCCTCGACGATTTTGGGCTGCCCTACAAGATCGTAGCTCCGCGCGAGGAGATGCCGAATATCCTCGGAAGTTTCGAGGGCGGTTCGCAAGGCCGCCGCTTGGTCTTAAATGGACATATGGATGTCTTCCCAGTCGGCGACGGAGCGGGCTGGACATATGATCCGTGGGGCGGAGAGGTCGCCGAAGGTAGAATCTACGGACGTGGCGCCTGCGACATGAAATGCGGCACAGCAGCTTCTATCTTCACATTCGCCTATCTGAATCGAATCCAGAAGAAGCTGAGGGGAAGTCTCACGCTCACAGCCGTCGCAGATGAGGAGAGCTTTGGGCCTTGGGGCTCACAATACTTAGTAGAACACTATCCTGAGGCGATCGGCGACTGTTGCATAAACGGTGAACCGAGCAGCCCATACACACTTCGGTTCGGTGAAAAGGGCTTGCTTTGGCTGCGGTTGCGTGTGCACACCATGGGAGCTCACGGAGCCTACACGCATCTCAGCAGGAACGCAATCAAGATCGCGGCACATTTGATATCTGAACTCGAGACACTCTCGAGTATACCTTGGCACCTACCAGAGAACGTCCGATCGGCTCTAGAGGAAGGACACGATGCAGCCGAAATGGCACTGGGCCTAGGTGGTGCCGATGTCATGAAGAAAGTCACGGTCAACATCGGCTCGATTCATGGCGGACTGAAGATCAACATGATACCGCGAGAGTGTGAAGCAGAAGTAGATATCCGCCTTCCTCCAGGCCTGGATCGCTCAACAGTCATGCCGAAGATCGAAGAGATAGTCTCGCGCTACGCAGAAGCCAGCGTGCACGAAGAGAACTACAGCGCGCCAAACTGGAGCGACCCGCAGGGTGAGATGGCTGCGTACATACGCGAGAACGTGAAGACGCTTCGGGGCCTCGATCCTCGCCCTATCGTAAGCCTCGGTGGTTCTGACCTCCGTCTATGGCGATCGCGCGGAGTTCCGGCATACTACTATGGCCCGACAGCGAGGGGGATGGGGACTGTTGATGAGTACGTGGAAGTCGAAGAGTTCCTTCATGTCGTAAGAACGCACCTGCTCTCAGCTTACGACTTTCTTACTCGAGGTTGAAGCCCACATCTAAGGCTGAGGCTTCGGCAGATGCGAATGTGCAGGTACACTTGAATCCGCTTCAAGAATCACTGTGACAACATAATCTTGCCCGCATACGCTCTTATGCCATCTTTGATCAGGTCTTCAGTCAGATAGCCCAGAGGCGTCGGCGTCTCTAAGATTCGTCTGGGTAGTTTGAGTCTGCTGAAGTCAAACCCTTCCGAAGCCTTATACTCGTGCTTTGACTTGAGGATCTCTGCGCCTTTCCTCATCAAATCCTCAGACGTCAACTCATAACCCATGACTCTCAGCGCTTTCGCAACGACCTGAGGCTTGTATATGCCGCGGGCAAAGAAACAGACGACCAAACTCGAGAGGATCTGCCGCCACCGCTCCTCTTCAAGCAGTCTATCAGCAATCTCCACAGCCGTCGGAGACTTACCTGATGTCGCCGCCCTCTCATCAATACTGTAGCCCGCGCCATCGAGATGACTATGTCTCGCCCCAGTCAAGTGGCCAATGTGAGCAGCCGGGCCAGTATGGTAGCCAGACATCTCATTTCCACCGAAAGCTAGAGCGAAATCCTGGCCTCCGTAGATCGATGAAGCATACCCAACCCCGCGGGCAAGTGCTCTGTAGAAGTCATTCGGCTGCTCAACGATGAGTTCCACCGCCTTGATGTAGGTGTCAAAGTCCGACCACCTCAGCTTCAGCCCCGCAGTCTCCTTCTCAGTTATCAGTCCTCGCTCTTGCGCCTCAGTTGCCCAAGCGAGTGCGACTCCCGAGCTCATCGCATCCAACCCGAAGGTTTCCACCGCTTCGACTAGTCTAAGAACGCCTTCGGCGGAATCCACTTCAAGAAGAGAGCCCAACGCATAGATGAGTTCATAGTCGTAAGAGATCATTAGAGTCTTGTAAAAGTAGGGCTCATCCTCGTATGGCAACCTAAGCGCAGCCAAGTGGATACAGGCTACCGGACAGTGGGCGCATGCCACTCTGCGTCCCAGAAATCCCTCAGCGAATACCTCTCCCGAGATGCTGTGAGCCGCTTTGAAATACGCTCTCTTCAGGTTTTGAGTCGGCAGAGCCTTCAACTCATTAAGCCCATTGACGTTCATCGGTGTGCCCAGATCATGATACTTCTTCATGGCGGGGGACTCGGTGATAGCATCGTACAGTTCCCTGTAGGTCTCTCTACAGAGCTTCGGGTCGCCAACCTTTACAGCTCGCTTCCCTTGAATCATCACGGCCTTCAACTTCTTGCTGCCGAAAACCGCCCCGAGGCCGAGTCTGCCAAAGTGCCTGTAGGTCTCTGTCACAACAGAAGCGTATGAGACCAGTTTCTCACCCGCGCCCCCAATTCGCATTATCGTTCTGATTCCGCCTCCGGATTCGCGCTCTCTGATGACCCGACCAACCGTGTAGCTGCTCTGCATCCCCCAGAGAACTGAGGCGTCCCTGAAGTTCACCCGATCATCTTGGATGGCGAGGTAGACGGGCGTGTCACTGGCTCCTTTGATTACGATGGCTCCGTAACCTGCCAATCTGATGGCGACCGCGCTTCGCCCACCAGCATGGCTTTCACCAAGATTCCCAGTCAAAGGTGACTTGAACATCGCCACGGTCTTGGAAGCCAACGGAAATACGCCGTTCAGGGGTCCAACGGCGAAGACTATGGGGTTTCTAGGGTCGAGAGGGTCAACGCCACGTTTGCACTCCTCTTGCAGGAGTTCTATGGCTGCGCCTGCTCCTCCAAGGCGCTCCTCGAAAAGGTCTTGTCGCTCTTCAATCCA
This sequence comes from uncultured Candidatus Bathyarchaeia archaeon, assembly GCA_964460055.1. Lineage (GTDB taxonomy): Archaea > Thermoproteota > Bathyarchaeia > RBG-16-48-13 > CAYWPD01 > CAYWPD01. The sequence goes on along the minus strand of CAYWPD010000009.1, from coordinate 22,636 downwards.
AAACCTTCGAAGTGACAGGTCGACGAATAGGACTCTGCTGAGGGGATCACCTTTGATCAAGATTGACCAACCTCCGTCGTCTCAAGTTTGATGACAGAGTAGGGGCAGAAGTCGACGCACATGCCGCAATGCACGCAGATCAGCGGCTTATTCATCTCTTCGTCCCAGAGGATCGCCTGTATAGTGCAGGCATCCACACAAAGCTGGCAACCGATACATCTTCTCGGGCTCAGGATGACTCCTCCACCCGATCTGGGTTCAAGGGCGTCGGCTGGACAGACCTTGGCACAAGGCGGGTCAGGGCAGGCTCGGCATACCACGACTATGAATCCACGTTCGATACCGCCTGCGGATCTGACATTTATGGCTGACTTGCCCAGCCCTGCCTCTCCAAACCTTCGAGCGCACGCAAACATACAGCTCTGACAGCCAACGCAGAGATTGATGTCAACCACAGACAGTTTTCTGATACTCAACTCTATTCCTACTGGGGCTGTTTTAGCTATCTAAGACAGCCGACTTCTAGAAAAGGTGTGAGTTTGGAAAGGCTGCAAAATCGGTGATATTGTGAGTGTCCGAGTGGTTAGCCTCTTCAGCGTAATATCTTGGCTTGACGTGATCAGTAGCCCGACTATTCTGGTCTATCTATCGAACAGAGTTCATGGATCGCTTCAATCATATGATCATTGTTTGGCGGACATCCAACAACAAACCGGCCGAGGTTTCTGTACTTCGTTAAGCATGTCCCCATAATCAGAGACCTCCCTCCCGGCCTTTCCGACAGTTCTACCAAAGGCCCCACAGCGATCGTGAGGTCCTGAATCTTGTCCTTGGTTCCCAACCTCTGGAGATCGTTGAAGACGCTTCGAATGGTTCCCCTACAAGCGCTGCATGCGCCCTTCTCTATGACCTTCACGCCTTTGGTAGGGACAAGATCCATCGGCGGCGGTTTGAACTTCTTGGCGATCTTCTCCAGAGGTTCGCCAACAACCTCTATTTTATCTCGATCAGTGGTTCCAAACCCTACCTCTCTGGCTAGCTTCAAATACGGTATCTCATCGGGATCGAAACCCATTGCCATGATTCCGATCGTATCGACGGCTGCAACGTCCTTGCCAGCCATGATGACATCCATCTCAACCGGATCTCCGAGGCCGGGCCCCAGCCCCTCCATCGCAATTATGCCATCCACCACGGTTAGATTCGTATGTACTGCTCGGTTCAGGTCAACAATCGCCTTTGCCAGCCCTACTCTGTGAAATCGCCTCTTCTCAGGCTTTGGCACGACGCCCTTCATATTCTTCATGCCTAGAGTGACTGTCATCTGGTCGTGCGTCTTCATAATCGGTACGTTGATCCTGACGTCGCTTTCCGAGAAAGCCCTAGAAACTAGGATTCTATCGACTATGAGAGGATCGGGGACTGTCACTTCAACCCTGTCATCGGTGTCGACGTCAATGATCTTGGCACCGAGGCTCTCCGCTACGCCCTTGATCCCGCTCCTCTCGAAGGCTTCTAGGGTCGGAGAGCCGTAGCCAGCTCCTTCAGCAACCAGCACTTCTCTTGCGTTGGCCTCATGCGCCATGATGATGAGAGCCTTAACCACGCGAGGGTCGGTTGTTGCGCCCACAGTCGCCTTATCTGTGACTATGTTGGGCTTGAGAACGACTCTGTCGCCTGGCCTAACGACAGATTCGACCCCTCCTACAAGGCCGACAGCGCGACGAACCATCGCAATTACATCGCTCTCATTAGGCCGACTCTGACCCTTGACGATGGCAACTTTCTCCATCAGAAGTTCTCCCAGCTATGAGATACGAGAGTCTGAGGAAAAAGAGTTGTGAACAAGACATGTCTGAAATGAGCGTCGAAAGACACGTCGCTCGGCGCCAGACATCTCAACCTTTGATAGCCCACTAGCTCGGCAAAACAAACAATATCTAGCCATCCGATATCCATTATGTCATCTTTCAATCCATGGAGACAGATGGCGCGATGAGATCAATCGATCTGAATAGCGACATGGGCGAGAGCTTCGGCGTTTACCGGTATGGTAGCGACGATCAGATGATAGAACACATAACATCAAGCAACATAGCCTGTGGAGCCCACGCAGGCGATCCGAACACGATGCTAAGAACAATCAGACTGGCCAAACAGCACAAAGTCGCGGTTGGCGGTCATCCAAGCTATCCGGATCTCCAAGGATTCGGAAGGAGAACAATTGACTTCCAGCCCGCAGAAATAGCCAATTATGTGATCTATCAGCTGGGCGCTCTGAAGGCATTGGCAAGACTGGAGGAGCACGTGGTAAGACACATGAAGTTGCACGGCGCTCTTTACAACAACGCGATGAAGGATCCACGGCTAATGATGGAAATAGCCGAACCGGTACGGCGGCTCGATCAGCAAATGATCATCGTTGTTCAGGCAGGGTCGAAGGCAGCGCAGACCCTCGCCGAGACCGAGGTCAGAATAACCCGAGAAGCCTTTGCCGACCGTGGATACACCGCCGCAGGTGAGCTAGCCCCTCGTGGAACTGAAGGAGCGATCTTGAGAAACCCGGAAATCGCGGCTTCCCGCGTCGTAGGGCTCCTCGAAACAGGGCGCCTCAAGGCAGTTGATGGAACCGAGCTGGAGATAGGAGAAGTGGAGACAATATGCATACACAGCGATTCACCGGGCGCCCCAGAAATTGCACAAGGCGTCAAACAGGCCCTCCTAGAAGTGGGGTTCACATTAGAGGAAATGCATCCGATCCGATAGGGCGAATTTGATGAAGCTAATCCATGCAGGAGACTCCTGCATCATTCTGAAGTTGAGCGACGAGCTCAGCCCCACCATCAATGACATAGTGCTGGAAATATCAACGGCAATGAACGAGAGCAGGCCCCGCGGGATCGTCGAGATCTCGCCAGCATACTCCTCAATAGGTGTATACTACGACCCTGTGGCAATCGAACCTCAAGAAGTGGAAGAATGGATCAACGTCAGTCAAACTCGCAAGAGGCCTGCAGCCTCTATCGTAAGAGACCTCTATAGGATACCCGTCCTCTACTCGAATGCCCATGGACCAGACTTGCAGGAGGTGGCAAAGGAGACCAACCTCACACCTGAAGAGGTCGTCAAGCTCCACACCACAGCCCGATACAGAGTATACATGCTCGGATTCATGCCGGGGTTCCTATACTTGGGAGAGGTGCCAACTCCAATTCGGGTTCCAAGATTGAAGAAACCACGGGCAAGAGTTCCCGCCGGCTCTGTCGGCCTCGCTAAGGAACAAACAGGGATATATGGCATCGAGAGCCCCGGAGGATGGAAGATCATAGGCAGAACACCAATCAGACTTCTTGACACCGCGAAATCTCCACCAACCCCATTCAAAACTGGCGACCTTGTGGAGTTCATATCCATATCTTCCGAGGATTTTGGCCGCCTCAATGGGACTTCTGTCGAACAAACCAAGACAGGGTGAAGACGTGATGACGGCCCTTAGAATCTTGGAGCCCGGAATATTTGCAAGCATTCAAGATCTAGGCAGACCCGGTCTCCGCAGATACGGTATACCAATTTCAGGAGGTATGGATCGCTACTCGTTGCGGGTCGCCAACCTCTTGGTCGGGAATCACGAGAACTCTGCTTGCTTGGAAGTGACGCTTGGTGGAACAACGCTCGAAGCGACAGAAGACACAGTAGTTGCAACGACAGGCGCAGACCTCTCTCCAAAACTCAACGAGGGCGATATGCCACAATGGGAAGCGGTCAGAGTAAGGCGTGGAGACAGGATCAGATTCATCACACCAAGGAAAGGTTGCAGATCATATCTCTCAATCATTGGCGGATTTGAAACTCCAATATGCCTAGGAAGCCGCTCATCCTACTCCAAATCGAAGCTCGGGCAAGTTGAAAGTCGAATCCTCATTCGAGGGCTCGAACTCGCATCATCCGAATATTCAGGCTCCATTGAAGAGATCGTTGGAAGACGCGTCGAAAGGTCACTGATCCCGATAATCTTGGAAAGGCCGACCGTCAACATAGTGTTGGCCAGAGAAGATCAGGATCTTTTCCCGGATGAGTCCTTCGATCTTCTGACCAGGTCGGTCTACGCGGTTTCAACCGAGTCAGATCGGGTGGGATGCAGGCTTATCGGGCAGAAGCTCAGCCATCTGAGGGCGCCCGAAATACTGTCGGAACCCACGCCACTAGGCTCTGTTCAAGTTCCCGGCGATGGCCAGCCGATCGTGCTCATGGCCGACGCGCCAACCACTGGAGGCTACCCCAAAATCGGATATGTGGCAACATCAGACCTGCCCACGATAGCTCAGCTGAAGGCTGGGGACTCGGTCACATTCAGAGAGGCAACAGTCGAAACAGCGATAGATAGACTTCTCGAGCAAGAGAAGAGAGTGAAGGAGATAAGGGAGCGATTCCAAGCCCCCAGAGCCGCTGCAGAAAGTAGAGATGCCGTGACAATCTTGGCTTCTTTGATGGCGATGATTGAGAAGAAGCCAGTGACGATCTCTTTCGAAGGCGGATACGAGATCAGAGTGACTCCAAAGACGGATGAGAAGAGACTTTCAGAACAGAAGAGAAAGGGGAGAGCGATAGAGGCGCCGCTTACAGGGACAGTCACGAAGATCCACGTCGAGAAAGGTGAGAGAGTGGAGATAGATCAACTGGTAGCTTCAGTGGAGGCCCTCAAGATGCAGGTTGAAGTCCGCTCCCCCCACGCAGGGACTGTCAATGAGATCCATGTCACCACACGACAGAACATCAAACAAGGAACGGTCATGATGATGATCGGTGAATAAGACTGCAAAACCGGCAAAGGATTCTAAAATATGAGACACTCGTCTCAACACAAAGCCTCGCGACAAGACTAGCCCGTAATAGGACAGTCCAAGACATCGTGATAGTGGCTGAGACACAGACAGCTGGCAGAGGGCGGAGAGGCCGACATTGGCACTCCGAGAGAGGAGGTCTCTACCTTTCGATGATCACCCGAGCTCCTAGAACTGCCTTCAAGAATCTCATTCCACTCTCGGGGGCAGTCGCCATGCAGGAAGCCCTCGAAGAGGAGCTTGGCGTCGAGGCCCGCATAAAGTGGCCGAATGACATTCTTCTCAACGGAAAGAAGGTTGCAGGACATCTGATAGACGAGATCGGCAGGCAAATCGTGTTAGGCGTGGGAATGAACTTCACCAATAAATTGGATCCAACGCTCGTAAAGGAGGCAACCACCATCCAAGCCGAGACTGGGCTTACCGTCAATCATCACGCATTCATCAACCCATTGTTAAGCTCTATCGAGAGATGGATCGAAAAGCTGGAAAGAGACCCCCGAGAAGTGAGAATAAGATGCCTTGATGTATGCGCATCTTTGGGAAAACAAGCCGAAGTACGCGTAGAACACGGGCTCCTCCAAGGCTTTGTGACCGACATCGACGAATTCGGCAGACTCGTGCTGGAAACCGAACATGGGGAACTACGTGTGTGCTCCGGAACTCTGCCACAACCAGACATAGATCCAGATCGGAGTGACTTATTTTACTACTGACGGCTGACTCACTTTTAACATTTGAAGTGCCAATCGGCAGCTCCTTTGGCGTCGGACAAAAGGTTTTCTCTGGGATAGCATCTGACTTTGATGCGACGACTGTCCCCAATGCCCCAGTCGCGCGCTGATTACTTTTCGGGATTCCCTTGGTTCGATATCTTTATTAGTTTCTCGCTTAGCTACAACGCGGTAACCCGCCTTCCCAAAGGGCGTCCACCCCTGAGAAACCCCTGAAAAGGGTTGATGATTTCTCGCCTAGCGTACTGGAGGAAACTAGCTCCGTTGGCCGACAGGAAAGAAGAGAAGAAGTTCGACATTTTCGGGCACATTCTTGTGCCCAAGCATGAAGTGATGAACGAGGAAGAAGTTGAGGAACTTCTTTCTAGGTACAGGATAAAGGCCTACCAGCTGCCATATATCAAGAGTTCAGACCCATGCGCCAAGGCAGTAGATGCCGAACCTGGCCAGGTTCTCAAGATAACCCGAGGGGGACCGGCGGGAAGCGAATCTATCGCTTACCGATATGTGATCGAAGGTTAGAATCTCAGTTGCGGGAAGGGAGGTCAGACTTGCTCACAGACGCACAGTTATGGGAACTGATGACCTTCTTCTTCAAGGAGGAAGGGTTAGCCAGACAGCACCTCGACTCGTACAACGAGTTTATCGACACAGGTCTTCAAGAGATAGTTGACGAGGTAGGGGAAATTGAGATCGATGTTCCCGACTATCCGTTTAAGGTCAAACTGGGAAAGATCGAGATTGGTGGACCTAGAGTCGTGGAGGTCGATGGTTCGGATCACCCCGTTAATTCCATCGAATCAAGGCTCAGGAACCTAACATACTCCGCGCCGATCCATCTAAGGATGACCCCAGTCATCGACGGAAAAGAAGGTAGCACCGAAAGGGTCTACATCGGAGCCCTTCCTGTCATGCTCAAGTCGCAGCTGTGCCCTTTCTCAGGAATGACGCCTGAAGAGCTGATAAACCTAGGAGAAGATCCCAACGATCCCGGCGGCTACTTCATAGTAAACGGATCCGAAAGAGTGATCGTCGGCCTGGAAGACCTAGCGCCAAATCGTATCCTGATAGATATAGACAGGAGCGGAACCAAGCCAATATATCGGGCTAAAGTGTTCTCCACCACAGTCGGGTTCAGAGCAAGGATAGAACTCAGGATGAGGTCTGATGGAGCGATCTACGTTACCGTCCCAGGTGTGCCAGCTGAGCTGCCAATTGTGATCGTTCTAAGAGCCTTGGGACTTGAGGTTGACAAGGACATCACAGAAGCCACGACATCGACCCAGAAAGGCCAGGACATCTTGGAGCAGAGCTTCGAGAAAGTGGCAGAAATCAGCACGCGTGAAGATGCCATCCTCTATGTCGGCAACAGAATCGCCCATGGTCAGCCTGAAGAGTACAGACGGAAGAAGGCTGAATCCATACTGGACAAGAACTTCTTACCACACATTGGAAGAACTCCTGACAAGAAACGTGAAAAAGCGCTCTTCTTATGTGAAATGGCGGGCAGAGTAATAGACCTCAAGCTTGGCAATAGAAAGCCTGATGACAAAGATCACTACGCCAACAAAAGGCTGAAACTGGCGGGCCCGCTGCTCGCAGATCTCTTCAGGATAGCCTTCAGAAACCTCGCGAGGGACATGAAATACCAGCTTGAGCGTATGCACATACGCCGCAGAGAACTAGTGATCGCCGCGTCGGTCAGACCAGGAATAATCACTGAGAGGCTCCAACATGCACTGGCAACTGGCAACTGGGGGAGAGGAAAAGTCGGTATAACTCAGTTGCTTGACCGCACAAACTTCACGGCGACGCTCAGCCACCTTCGAAGACTTCAATCACCTCTTAGCCGAAGTCAACCGAACTTCGAAGCTCGAGATCTCCACCCGACTCACTGGGGGAGACTATGTCCAAATGAGACACCAGAGGGATCGAACTGTGGACTCGTGAAGAACCTCTCGTTGATGGCGACTACGTCCGTCAGCAGCGAATTGGCACCCGTGCTGAGAGCTCTCTATCAATTCGGCGTGATATCAGCCTCAGATGCAGATCCGGCGCTGAGGCGAAGCGGCTCTAAGATATTCGTGGACGGAGCGTTGATTGGATACTGTGATGACGCCAAGAGAGTCGCCTTCGAAATCAGATCGGTGAGGAAGTCGGGCGAGATAAGCTCGGAAGTCAATGTGGCTAGCGTGAACTACGGACCGCCTACTAGAGGTGAGCTCTACGTAAATTGCGATGCCGGGCGCGTAAGAAGGCCGCTGATCGTCGTAGCAGATGGGAGACCTGCGCTGACCTATGAGCACATCGCAAGGCTGAAAGCGGGGGAGATAACGTGGCAGAGTTTGGTAAAGTCTGGCGTAATCGACTATCTCGACGCGGAAGAAGAGGAGAACGCCTTCGTCGCCATCAACCAGCAAGGACTCGCGAAGGAGCACACCCATCTTGAGATATGTTCGTACACCATGCTCGGCATATCCGCGTCGTTGATTCCATACGCTGAGCATAACCAGTCGCCCAGAAACACCTACGAGGCAGCCATGGCCAAACAGGCTCTCGGCGTGTACACAACGAACTATTTCAATAGATTTGACACTAGGGCACATCTACTGCACTATCCACAAATGCCTCTCGTGAACACTCGCCCGATGACTGTTTTTAGCTACGACGCGAGGCCGCCTGGCCAGAACTGCGTCGTTGCGGTGATGTCGTTCGAAGGCTACAATATGGAAGATGCCCTGATTTTCAACAAGTCATCCATAGAGCGAGGCCTGGCCAGATCCACCTTCTTCAGAGTCTATGAGGCAGAATCTAGGCAATATCTGGGAGGGCTTAAAGACAAGTTCGCGATACCCGAAACAGGAATCAGGGGATACAGGGGCGAACAATACTACAGGCTACTCGAACCTGACGGAATCATCGGAGTCGAATCCAACGTTTCTGGTGGAGATGTCTTGGTGGGAAGAACCAGCCCTCCACGTTTCTTGGAAGAGTACAAAGAATTTGAGGTCAAAGGCCCCACTAGGAGAGACACCTCGACGAGCCTAAGACCCGCCGAAACTGGCATTGTGGACTCGGTCATTCTCATAGAATCTGTCCAAGGAAGCAAGCTCGTCAAGGCGAGAGTCCGCGATATGCGTGTTCCCGAACTTGGAGACAAGTTCGCTTCGCGACACGGACAGAAGGGAGTGGTGGGGATCGTAGTCCCTCAAGAAGACATGCCCTTCACAGAAGAAGGGATAGTACCCGACATCATAATCAATCCACACGCGATACCGTCAAGAATGACGATCGGCCAATTTGCGGAGGCCATAGCAGGAAAGATAGCCTCTCAGAGCGGGCAGGTAGTCGATGGGACACCATTCAGCAACGAAGGTATGGAACAGTTAAGGGAAAAACTACTCGAACTCGGCTTCCGCCATAGCGGAAGAGAAGTTGTGTATAGCGGCGTGACAGGCGAGAGGCTGCTGGCGGATATCTTCGCAGGCGTGGTCTACTATCAAAAGCTGCATCATATGGTCGCCGATAAGATGCATGCAAGAGCTCGAGGACAAGTTCAGATGCTGACGCGGCAACCGACTGAAGGGCGTGCAAGAGGAGGCGGCTTGAGATTTGGTGAGATGGAGCGGGACTGCCTGATCGGACATGGTGCCGCCATGCTCCTGAAAGACAGACTCCTTGAGGAATCTGACAAGAGCATCGTCTACGTTTGTGAGAAGTGTGGGTTCGCGGGCTACTATGACCTTAGGCAGAGAAGGTATGTGTGCAAGATCTGTGGAGATGAGGCGCAGATCTCGCCTGTCGCTATGTCCTATGCGTTCAAACTGCTTCTTCAAGAGTTGATGAGTCTGTGCATAACGCCGAGGCTCATGCTAAAGGAGAGGGCGTAAATTGTCAGTCGTCGAGGAGAGCGGATTATACAAAGTAATCGACGGGATCAAGTTCGGAGTCTTCTCGCCGAACGACGTAAGGAAACTTTCCGTCGTCGAGGTTCAGACAGCAGACACGTACGATGAGGACGGAGCACCAATAACGTCCGGGTTGATGGATGGAAGATTAGGGACTCTGGAGCCGCGACAGAGATGCAAGACCTGTGGAAACACAGCTGCAAGATGCCCAGGGCACTTCGGACATATCGAGCTTGCAGCTCCAGTGGTTCACGTAAGTTTCACAAAGATCGTCCACAGACTGCTACAGACCACGTGCAGAGACTGTGGCAGAATAAGGCTTACGAGTGACAAGATCAACTTCTTCAGGGAAAGATTGGTAAACGTTCAAAACCAGCTGAGGGCGGTTCCAGATGAGATCTATGATTCGATTGTGAAGGAAGCAAAAAGGGATGACGACTGTCCGCACTGTGGCGCGAAGCAATTTCCAATCGAATTCAGCAAACCTACGACATTCCAAGAAACGCCGGAGGGTGGGCCACGAAGACTTACTCCAAGCATAATCAGAGAGAGGTTGGAGAGAATCACAGATGATGATCTCAGACTCCTAGGATTGGATCCATCTGTTGCAAGGCCGGAATGGATTGTCCTTCAGGTGATGCCGGTTCCACCTGTGTCGGTGAGGCCGTCCATCACTCTTGAATCAGGTATAAGATCTGAGGATGATCTGACGCACAAGCTTGTGGACATCATCAGAATAAACCAGCGACTCAAAGAGAACATAGATGCAGGTGCGCCAACCCTAATAGTGCAGGACCTCGCTGAACTTCTTCAATATCACGTCACGACATTTTTCGACAACGAAGCCTCAGGCATACCTCCCGCTAGGCATCGGTCTGGGAGGGCTCTCAAGACTCTCTCTCAGCGACTAAAGGGGAAGGAGGGAAGATTCAGGAGTAACCTCTCAGGAAAAAGGGTTGACTTCTCAGCTCGAACCGTGATTTCACCTGACCCCAACCTAGACATCAACGAAGTCGGTGTTCCCATCGATGTTGCAATGAGACTGACCGTACCCGAGAAGGTGACAACCTGGAATCTCGATGAAATGAAGACGCTGATCGCAAATGGACCGGAGAAATATCCCGGAGCACTCTACGTTGTCATGCCAGATGCAAGGAGAATTCGCATTGAGTTCGCAGACCGAGAGAAGGTTTCAGAAGCGCTGAGCCCCGGCTTCATTGTTGAACGGCACTTGAGAGACAGTGATATCGCGATCTTCAACCGACAACCTTCGCTGCACAGGATGTCTATCATGGCGCACAAAGTCAAAGTTCTTCCATACAAGACCTTCAGACTCCACCTCTGTGTATGTCCTCCTTACAATGCGGACTTTGATGGAGATGAGATGAACCTTCATGTGCCACAGAGCGAAGAAGCCCAGACCGAGGCACGCCTTCTGATGAGAGTTCAAGACCAAATGCTTTCTCCACGCTACGGTGGGCCGATAATAGGCGCGATCAGGGATTTCATCACTGGAAGCTACCTCCTCACAAGAAAGAGCACAGCGTTTAACCGGAAAGAGGCGATGAAACTGCTGAGTGCAGCAGGGTTCACGGGTGATCTCCCTCCGCCTGAGATTCAGATGCCTAACACTATGTGGTCCGGAAAGCAGGTCTTCAGCCTATTCCTGCCGAAGGGATTCAACTATGTGCAGAAGGCAAGCTTCTGTCAGCAGTGCGAGAACTGCTTGAATGAAGCATGTCCTCACGATGCCTATGTCGTGATCAGGAATGGAGTTCTCGAGAAAGGCGTTGTAGACAAGAACTCGATCGGTGCAGAGAAGTCGGAAAGCGTCTTACATAGAATAGTGAAAGATTACGGGACTGATACCGCTCGAAGATTTCTTGACGCGATATGCAAGTTGGTCACTGCATTCGTCACGATGAGAGGTTTCACGTTCGCCGCCGACGAGCTTGACCTATCACGGCGCGCAACTGACAAGATCAACGCAGTGATAGAAGAGACCGACGCAAAAGTGCATGAGTTGATAGGGCAGTTCAGAAGTGACAGGCTTGCCCGACTCCCAGGGAGGACGTTGGAGGAATCTCTGGAAATCTACATTATGAACGAGCTCGCCCACGCAAGGGATGTCGCCGGAGATACCGCCGATGAAGACTTCGGGATCGACAATCAAGGCATAATCATGACAAGAACCGGTGCTAGAGGTTCGAACCTCAACATCGGACAAATGACCGCTTGTGTAGGCCAACAGTCAGTTCGAGGAATGCGAATACTGAGAGGATATCGAGATAGAGCGCTCTCACACTTCCTTCAAGGTGACCCCAGCCCGGAGGCGCGTGGTTTCGTGAGATCCAGCTATAGAGATGGCCTCGATCCTATAGAGTTCTTTTTCCACGCGATGGGAGGACGCGAGGGACTGGTCGACACGGCTGTGAGAACTCAGCAGAGCGGCTACATGCAACGTCGCCTTATCAATGCTCTGGAATATCTGAGTGTTGAGTACGACGGCACGGTCAGAGACTCCAAAGGAGACATAATTCAGTTCAGATACGGCGAGGATGGTGTTGATCCGGCCAAGAGCGACCATGGAAAAGCCGTCAATATTCAGCGACTGGTCGACAGAGTGAAGATCGCGACGGAACGTGGGAGGGCGGCATCTGAGAAGCAAATCAAGGAGACAGTTGAATCGTGTCGGGAAGATCTCCCAAGAGGGGCGGTCGAGGAACTCAAGAGCTTGATACTCCAAGCCAGCCTCACGAAGCAGGCGGCTGAGAAGGTCGTGTCCATGGCCGTGGAAAACAGCAGAATGGCTCAAGTTGAGCCGGGGGAGGCGGTTGGCATAGTTGGCGCCCAGTCGATAGGGGAACCAGGCACGCAGATGACTCTTAGGACATTTCACTATGCCGGAGTGAAGGAAAGAAACGTAACACTAGGACTCCCGAGATTAATCGAGATTGTTGACGCAAGGAGAACGCCATCGACGCCGGTTATGACGATTAGACTTGACGAGGAGCATAAAGGTGACGAGGAGAAAGCAAAGCAGGTCGCTAGGCACATAGTATACACCACAGTCGAAGATATTGCACGAGAGATACTGATAGACGCCAAGAAAGGGGCCGTTGTGGTGAGGATCCAGCCCGAGATGATGAAAGACAGAGGTATCACGGAGAAGGATTTGGAAGCAGCTATCAAGATTCCGAACTTTGCTCCAAGGGTAGATAAAGAGTCAATTGTCGTAGTGCCGCCGGAAGGAGAGGATCTGGCAAAACTCCAAGACAAGATTTCAAACATGTACGTCAAGGGAGTCCCTTCCATACGCCGCGTCTTGGTAACCTATGAAGAAGGAGAATGGGTTATCCACACAGACGGATCAAACCTCTCTAAAGTCACAAAGGTACCAGGTGTTGACCCGGCACGCACGGTCACAAACAACATCCACGAGATAGCCGATGTTCTAGGGATCGAGGCTGCGAGGAACGCCATAATAAATGAGGCACGAAGCGTCCTTGAAGAACAGGGACTTGATGTCGATATCAGGCACGTAACCTTGGTTGCGGACGTTATGACAGCGACCGCAGAGGTTAGGCAAATAGGCAGACATGGAGTCAGCGGCGAAAAAGCCAGCGTGCTTGCCAGAGCGGCGTTTGAGATCACCGTTCCGAGTTTGGTAGAGGCAGCAGCGAAAGGCAAAACTGACGAGCTCAAGGGCGTCACCGAGAATGTCATAGTTGGACAATCGATTCCGATCGGAACTGGCCTCATAGACTTGTACATGTCTTCGCCACCAACGCACGAGAACGTGGAGACAGAGGAGCCTGAACAATGATGATCGATGTCAACAAGGCCGTCAATTCATGTGTGAGGACTGGAAAAACCATTATTGGGGCTGAGAAGACCCTTGAGGCAGTGCAGGCGGGCAGGGCGAGACTTGTCATAATAGCATCCAATGCGCCCAAACCGATTCGTGAAGATCTCGAACGAGCCGCCGCTCTATCCAAGATCCCAACACATATCTACTCAGGCTCGAAAATAGACCTAGGAACGGCTTGCGGAAAACCGTATGGTGTCTCCACGATGGCGATCAGGGAGGCTGGCGACTCGGAGATTCTCAAACTCGTGGAGGACTCGGATGTCCAGCAGGATTAAGCTCACCTCAGACGAAATGAGGATGATAGCGCTCTTCGAGAGCATCACTGGAGCTACGGTAAGGGACTGCATAATAGATCCTCCAGCAGAGAGAGTAATCTTTGTGGTAAAGACGGGTGATATAGGACAGGCCATAGGCAGGGATGGTCATAACGTAAGGACCATCAGAGGGATGGTTGGAAAGAACGTAGAGATTATCGAATACTCGGATCAGCCCTCGACTTTCCTGAGAAACGCCCTCTCACCAGCCCGCATCAAAGAAGTACGAGTTACTGAGAAGTCTGATGGCCGCAGGATCGCGGTAATTGCTGTTGAGCCACGTGACAAGGGGTTTGCCATAGGAAAGAACGGGAAGACCGCTGAGAGGACGAGATTTCTCGCGAAGAGGTACTTCCAAATCGACAACGTCATCATCACTTAACGTGACGTTATCGAAGACGTCGATCTGTGCCTGTGACGCCATTTCGGGCGGTCGTCCTCAAGCCAAGACCTGCATCCACCATATGTTGGAGCTGTGCTCGAGACCTGTGTACTTGTCTCGCTTTTTCCGAAAGTCCTAACTAACAGTTGAGTTGAAATACGAACCCACTCCAATCAGCAAATCGGTATTTAGACTAGGCTGAGCTTGGTTCGTCGCAAGGCCTAGGCAATATGAATACCGCCATGATGCTGACGTCGTCTGTCTTGGCTGTATCGAAGGGCTGCATCTAGAGATCTCGACAGACGATTGAAAAAAGTCGTGTTTGGTTTCCTCCCAATTTACCGCCAAACTGCCAAAAAGACAGATATGCAGCAACGAAGCAGGAGTTAGCGCCTCCAGATCGAAAGAGGTGACCAATCACTCCCAGAGTCTCCGACCGATCAACGAAGGGAACATACCCTTGTGAAGGATTCTGGGGGGTCCTCGATGACACTGAGGTGTGAAGAAATGACAACAAGATGCATTGAATGCGAAGCGTGGGATAATCTCAGACCTTGGAAACTGCAATGTGAAGAGTGCGCATTCAGAGTTGCGTACGACTTGACCGATAAGAACCTCAGGGTCGCCTGCGCCAACGGAACTAAGTGCCCGTAGGTGATCGTTCTGTAGATGTCTTGATCATCTTCGATTTTTGATGTCGATTAGAGTGAGCAGATCAGATATTCGAGCGATCTCAAAATTCGGCTTTTCAAGGGGAAGTATGGGCTCTTTTCCCCTCGAAGCCCCCCTTCTCACCCTCGCCGTCACTAGACCTGCTTCATTTGCGCCCGCTATGTCCGGGTTCAACGTCTTGCCCACGAACAGCGTCTTGTCTGGGCTCGCACTAAATCGGCTGACAGCTTCTTTGAAGACTCTTGGCTCAAAGGACTTGGATCCGAGTTCTTCGCATACGATGACGTCGTGAAAAAGGTGTTGGAGGCCCAGCTGAATGAGTTTCTGCCATTGTTTCACGAGCCTTCCTTCGGACGCGACGCCGAGTTTCATGCCTGCCTCCCGCAGTCTCAGCAGGGTCGGTATGGTGTCTGGATACGGTCTCAGATAAGCTAAGCTTGCATCTCGATAGGCGACTACCCCAGCTGCTATCACCCTTGGGTTCCATCTGAGTCCAAGGCGTTCTAGCAGGACATCGAAGTGTCTCTCGTAGTCTGGACCATATCTTCCAACAATCTCCTCGAGCAAGCGGTAGCTTGTTTCGATCTCTGATGGCAAGCCAGCCTCTATCATCGCTCTAATCGCACTGAGTCTGGCGTTGCCCGTTTGAAGAGATGCGTCGAAAAGGACGTCATCCAGATCGAACAGAGTGCATTCGAGTTTCATTCTACCCAACGACCTTCGATAGCTTGTCGGGCTTATCAGGGTTCAGTCCTCTGGCCACTGAGGAGTAGTACGCGAAAAGCTGAAGTGGGAGGATGTATGCCATGGGCGTGAAGGCTTTGTGAAATCCTGAAGAAAGTTCGACAGCTTCCACGTCCTTTTGCGTTGAGGGCTTCAACTTCTCCCCGATCCAAACTACAGGCGCTCCGAATCTGACCAAGCTGGCGATTAGGCCTTCAAGCGATTCAAGCTCATCAGGTGTCATCACAGTCACAATTGGAGTTCCTTCTCCTATCAGTTGCATGGGTCCGTGCAGGAATTCGCGGCTAGCGAATCCTTCAGCAACTACGTTGGCAGCCTCTTTGAGCTTCAACGTGGCCTCGAGAGCTGTTGCATAGTTAGGTCCGCTCCCGAGTACGAAGAAAAGGTTGTTACCAGAGAATCTTTCGGCCAGTTTCTTCGAGGCCTCGTTTGACACTTCCAGATTTCTTTCCAAGATCTTTGGCGAGATAAGGAGCTGTCGTCTCAATCTTCGCAAAGATGCGGTGACACCTTCACGTTGGGCCTTCATCTCCAACGCAAGCAGGTAGAGAGCTGCAAGCTGACAAACGTACGTCTTGGTGGCTGTGATGGCTTTCTCCCTTCCTGCTGAAGTAAGTAGCGTATGATGGGCTATCCGAGATAGCGCACAACCTGATGTGTTGCTCACGGCTAGGACAGTGAACTGGTTCTCGATGGCCGCTTTGGCAGCATTCAGAACGTCGATGCTCTCCCCAGACTGTGACACTGCAACAGTCAGTGTTCTTCGCCCAGCATGTGAGGGTATCCAAGAGGCGAATTCCGAGGCAGGGATCGAGCTTGAAATAGCCCCTACAAAGCTTGAGATCGCATATTGGCCTGCGATGCAGGCATGGTAACTAGTGCCGCTTCCAGTCAGATAACAGATATCAAACGCCTTCAGGTCAATCGATTCGCTGTTCAGCTTCTCACTGAGGCCACGTAAGGTGGATTCTACTGCAGAAGGCTCTTGGAAGATCTCGCGGATCATATGATGGCGTTGCCATTTCCTTACCATTTCCAGAGTCCTGAGCCATGATCTCCTTGCTTCTAGTATACCAAGGTCACTTGAAAGTCCTTCTGAAGGCTCTCCAATGTTCGTTCATTTGCGAGTTAGAAATTGATAAATAGAGCGGCCCCGACTGTTCGACTTCTGGAATATGTGGCGTGGTAGTCCAATGGTCGGTACGAAGTCCCCGAAAGGCGAATACTCTGCAAGGAGGCTGAGGCTTAAGCGGAAAGCCCTACGGTGGAAATATCGCTATTACAAACGCCGAATGCTTAGGCTCGACATCAAAGCGGATCCTCTCGAAGGTGCCCCGCAAGCACGCGGAATAGTCCTTGAGAAGGTCGGTGTGGAGTCGAAGCAGCCTAACTCCGCCATTCGGAAGTGCGTTAGGGTTCAACTGATAAAGAATGGAAGGCAGATCACCGCCTTTCTTCCTGGTGATGGGGCGCTCAACTTCGTTGACGAGCACGACGAGGTCGTTGTTGAAGGAATTGGCGGTTCTCGGGGAGGGTCGATGGGCGACATTCCAGGGGTCAGGTGGCGAGCCGTGTCAGTAAACGGAGTATCACTTCAACAGCTCATTCTTGGAAAGAAAGAGAAACCCGTCCGGTAGTCATATCGTTCAGCTATGCCGGATCAGATATTCCTCATATTCAAGTTGCACTCGAACTGCGAATGCAAGTTTTCGATGCTCTTCAACTGCGGACAAACTTTATATCAAGTCAATATGTTACACGATCCGCCGGCCTTTACACGAGGAGGCCAACCAGTCTAGGGAGATCCCAAGGTCATGTCTAAGACGCAAGAGCGATCCTCAGGGTTTGAAGTTGCCAGACTCTTCGAAAAATGGGACTATGAGGGTGTTGAAGTCCTAGACATGGGATTGAAAAGATATCTCTCACTGAGGCCAGGCCATATTCCACACACCGGTGGAAGACACGAGCACCAAAGGTTCAGAAAATCAGAGCTCTCCCCGGTGGAGCGGCTCGTCAACAATCTCATGCGCCCAGGCAAGGCCGGAGGGAAGAAAGACAAGGCAAGGAAGATCGTTCAGGCCGCCTTCGAACTGATACACCTCAGGACTGGCAAGAACCCAATAGAAGTCCTTGTCAGAGCTATCGAGAACTCCGCTCCCTGCGAGGACACCACAAGGATAAGGTACGGAGGCATCGTCTACTTGCTATCAGTTGACATGGCTCCTCAACGAAGAGCTGATCTTGCGCTAAGACTCTTGGCCGAAGGAGCTAGGAGATCCGCTTTCGGAAGCCCGAAGACCATAGAGGAATGCTTAGCAGATGAATTGATTGCAGCCTCGAACAGAGACAGCAAGAGCTACGCCGTCGCGAAGAGAGACGAGATAGAGCGAGTGGCCCGCTCCAGCAGATAGCAGCGTTCGGCAAACATTTATATTCGCGCCTCCCGAATCCACGGTAAGACGTATCATACTAACGGCCGAATAACTTGGTGAAGAGATATGTCCTCTGAGAAACCTCACATGAACCTTGTTGTAATTGGTCATGTCGATCACGGGAAGTCTACCTGTGTAGGACACCTCCTTGTCAAGACAGGATATGTGCCAGAGAGAACGGTTCAAGAGCATGCGGCGGAAGCCGAGAAGTACGGCATGAGGATTGACGAGGTCAAATTTGCGTGGGTCCTCGACACTCTGAAAGAGGAAAGAGAGAGAGGCATGACGATTGACCTCAACTTCCTGAAGTTTGAGACTCCAAGGTACTTCTTCACGATTATCGATGCCCCAGGTCATAGAGACTTTGTGAAAAACATGATTACGGGGACAAGTCAAGCCGATGCGGCCTTGCTCATAGTGTCCGCCAAGAAAGGCGACTACGAGGCGGGAACCAGTCCTGGCGGACAGACTGTCGAGCACATGTTCCTAGCTCGAACGCTCGGGGTCAACCAGCTTGTCGCCGGAATCACGAAGATGGATGACCCAACGGTGAAGTACAGTCAACAAAGGTATGAAGAGGTAAGACAGGGTACGGAGAAACTTCTGAAACTAGTCGGATACAATGTCGCGAAGGTTTCCTTCATTCCGATATCAGGCTGGACCGGAGAGAACCTTGTGGAAAGAAGCGCAAATATGTCATGGTATAAGGGCCCAACGCTGGTGGAAGCCTTCGATATGTTCGAGGTTCCACCGAAGCCGACAGACAAACCCCTCAGAGTGCCGGTTCAAGATGTATATACCATAACGGGGGTCGGAACGGTTCCAGTAGGCAGGGTCGAGACAGGGATACTCCAAGTTGGGCAGACGATCGTGTTCATGCCTGCAGACAAGAAAGGCGAGGTCAAATCCATCGAGACACATCATGTGGAGATCCCGAAAGCTCTCCCTGGAGACAACATTGGCTTCAACGTGAGAGGCATAGGCAAAGGCGATATCAGGAGGGGAGACGTGGCTGGAACACTGGACAAGCCTCCTACAGTGGCAAAAGAGTTCGTCGGGCAAATAGTAGTCATACATCACCCAACCGCCGTAGCCCAAGGATATACCCCAGTGGTGCATGCTCACACGGCACAGACGGCCTGCAGATTTGAGGAACTGATACGAAAGATCGACCCGAGGACTGGACAGGTAATCGAAGAGAAGCCCTCCTTCCTCAAGACTGGAGATGGAGCCCTCGTCAAACTGGTTCCTCTAAGACCGCTTGCCATCGAGGTCTACTCGGAAATTCCGCAGCTTGGCAGGTTCGCAATACGAGATATGGGATCGACGGTCGCTGCGGGCGTGGTGAAAGAGATAACACAAAAGGTCTGACCTAGCTTCCCAACTTTTGGCCCTTTTGCTGCTATTGACGAATCGTTTGCGCTCTTAGTTACGATGATCAAAAGCCATAAATAACGCAGCAGAAATGCAAAGGTGCCCTAATCTTGTACCTAGGGAGAGTTACCAGATGGTTCAGAAGGCGCGGATCAGATTGGCCTCGACTGATCCCAAGAAACTTGACTCCGTCTGCGAAGAGCTGAAGGAAATCGCAGAGAAGACAGGCGTCAAGATCGCGGGGCCCATACCTCTCCCTACGAAGAAGTTGCTTGTTCCTACCCGGAAATCTCCGTGCGGTGAAGGGACTCATACGTACGACAGATGGCAGATGCGTATTCACAAGAGATTGATTGATGTCGACTCCTCTGAGAGGACGATGAAGAGGATAATGCGGATCAGGGTTCCAGAAGACGTCTTTATCGAGATTGAACTAATGTAGTCTCAATCTGCGCAACCGGCTTTCGGCGCTTCGGTCGCGAATCAGTTTCTCGACGCATCCGTCGGAAAAGGCTATTTGGATCGATTATGATCGTTTCATTGCGGAGATATGGAGATGGAGGACGCGTTCAGAAAGAGCTTTCTTAATGCACTGAAGAAAGCCATCCTCTTGGTGAACCAAGAGGAACTGCAGAAGAAGATCTTGACGACTATAGCTGACGGCCTTGGTGAGAAAGGGACCGACGCCAAGACCCTCGGAGGTAAAATTGATCAAGTCGCCCCTTACTGCGTCGGATCTCTGGTCGCGGAGATCTCGATGCGAGCTGTCATGGAAGACACTTCAAACTCCGATGGCGCACTGTCGAAGAAGGTCTCAGATTTCTTTCTGAACGCGATAGGAGACAATGCGTTCAATATTCTGATTGAGAACTGCAATTTTGAAAGAGCCAAGAAACAGTTCGGACAGGAAAGGGTTGAACAGATAGCAGAAGAGCTGTCGACTGACGACATCTACGAGACCGAGGAATTTGCTCAGGCGGTCGAATTGTTGTCAAGGAATCTGCACTCTCTGACAAAGAGGTAGGGAGCTCAGACGTGCCGAGAAAAGCTGACTTGACACGCTTTCACAAGGTTCGCAACAACCAGCATCCCGTGCTGTAGCTGTGTTGGCGATCTCTAAACCCAGAGTCCTCCTCCGG
>CAYWPD010000009.1:0-2125 GCA_964460055.1 uncultured Candidatus Bathyarchaeia archaeon | reverse complement strand
AGCATCCCGTGCTGTAGCTGTGTTGGCGATCTCTAAACCCAGAGTCCTCCTCCGGTCAAGGCCAGCTACTGAGGGAAGGGGACCAGAGTAGGAGTTCCACATCAGAAGGGTGATAACAGAGTTTCTTATAAGGGAAGGAGCGTCGAGAAGCATAAGTCGCACCTTCTAGACTGAATAGTCGAATTTGTTAGTGAAAACTTCATGCCTACTTGTCAAACTCACGCGCCCTCTTTTGGAAACGCACATGTGAAAAAGTAATAATTCTGATCTCATGATTCACTAATTCGAGGAAAACCCTCAAGGGAGAAAACGCAAGTATGGCGAAGAAACCAAAGAAAGAGGAAAAGAAGGTAGAAGAGAAGAAGGTAGAAAAGAAGAAGAAGTAGCCTTCATTGTGCTTGGCTTTTTCAAATCCTCCTTCCATTTTTTGGACGAACGCTCCAGTTTTGGCGACGCTTCTTCCGAATCGTCTTCATACCGGGTTCGCGAGACCCGTCTTTTACCAGCGTTCAGGGCCCAGATGTTGGGTAGATTTTGCATATCTAGCCGAAGCGAGCTGTGCAGAGACGTGTGGCGAAGACATGTCTTGACGATATGGCAAACCTAGAGGTGAAGACCGGCTAAGATATCAAAGGAAAGATCTCCGTTTTGACGTATTCCAAGAACTCGGTCTCATCGGTGCGACTGAATACGGTAACCACGGAGTTCCTTGTAACGCCGATCACGTGACCGCTCCCTCTGGCGGTTATGACAATGTACCAGATGTTTCCATGGCCGCTGTACTCATCGTAGAGAGAGGTGCTTGCGAGGCTCTCCCCATAGAGGGAGAGCTTGTTGATGTTGGGGATATCCACATCGTCGAAGAAGACAATCTTTGTGTTCTCAAGGTTCTCTTCGTGGAATCCTTTCATCGTTTCGACTGGGATCCTGGCCTCAGTAATGTAGCCGGTCGTTATGAAAAGGATCTGGCTGAGTTTGTTAGCTATATCGTTTGCCTTTCTCTTCTTCTCTAAGACGACGAGCAAAGTCTTGTCACCATGCGCCGAGAACATGAACGGCGCTTCTACGGTCTTGACTATAGGGGAAAGCTCGCCGTGGTGATATATGTAGGCTAAGGCGTCCTCTGCGAATACACCACGGATTGAGTCTTCCTCCATTGAGAGATCTGTTATCTCTGTTAGGAGTGTGAAGGTCTTTTCATCGACATTGATAGGCTCTTCTCTCCGGTATCCTTTGAGCTTCTGCGCTATCGCCCTGAGATCAGTCTCTTCTCGGATCTTGAAGATTTTTCCAGCCAGAACCATATCGA
The DNA here is from genome assembly GCA_964460055.1 of uncultured Candidatus Bathyarchaeia archaeon. Lineage (GTDB taxonomy): Archaea > Thermoproteota > Bathyarchaeia > RBG-16-48-13 > CAYWPD01 > CAYWPD01. Next base: position 816 of record CAYWPD010000009.1, on the reverse strand, counting down.
CACCAAGTTTCGAAACGCTTGATATGCCACATGTTCATATGAATCCGTTTAAGTTTAAATCAGTCGACTCACAGAGGCCGCAGTCTCAAACAATTCGATCTGCTGGCGCACTAGGCTGTCTTTGACTGAAGCTGCCAATCAGGATACGAAGGCCGGGGTCGATCCAAGATCCCAAGGTTCGACGACGGGGCCACTACTACGAGAGATCATCTTGGAGAACTTCATGTCCTACGAGTATGCTAGGATACCCATACGCCCGGGGCTCAATGTGGTCTGCGGACCAAATGGCTCTGGCAAGTCCTCTATACTCGTGGCTCTCTCTGTCGCGCTTGGACAGGCATACACTGAGAGGTCTCGAAAACTCAGTGATCTGATCAGATGGGGGAAAGATACTGCTCGTGTTACTTTGGTCTTCGATAACTATCCTCGCAAAGGTGGAAGGCCGATTTCTCACTCGCAATCTGACCTCTATATGATCTCCCGATACCTCAAGATAGACGGAACCTATTGGTATGAAGCAGAACACAGAGTCATCGGAAAGGCAGAGATCGAACGAATACTCTCTGAGTTCGGGATAAACCCCGACAACATGCTCATCATAATGCACCAGAACATGATCGAAGAGTTCAGCATAACGAATGAACAACAGAAACTAAGAATGGTTGAGGAGGCCGTCGGCTTCCAAGACTACAGGGCAAACATTCTTGAAGCTCAAGCAAAGTTGTCCAAGCTGTTGAGCGAAGAAGAAGCAATCTCCAAGTTCCTTCAAGACGCAGAGCAGACGCTGGAATACTGGAAAGGCGAATACCAGAGGCT
>CAYWPD010000008.1:46907-48511 GCA_964460055.1 uncultured Candidatus Bathyarchaeia archaeon | reverse complement strand
TTCCGGGTATTTGCTGAACGCGGTGAAACGATCTGGAACGATCGTTCCACTGTATAATACCTGTCACTTCACGTTGTCACGTTCCGTAGGGCATTGTAGGGTTTGTGTAGAGTTTGTGTCAGCGCGCGTTAAGGACGACCGAAAGCAAGAAGGATCAATCATCGACTAGGAGAGAGGTTGAGAGGCATGTTTTTTCTTTCGGCCGAGGATAACATCTTTGGGACAAGCGCATTGAAGCGGACTCTCCTTGCCATGTTGGGTGCTTTCAACCTTCTATCTGGTCTGGCTCTCCTCTTCTTGGGTGGACGGTACCTCTTCGCGATGTACAGCTTGATAGATATGCCTCCGCCGATTTGGATTGGCTGGTTCGTAGACGACCTCTTTGGATTCGGTATGTCCGCCAAATCAAGCCAAGTAGTCGTCTGGGCGATGACGACCCTCGGCATCAGCCTTGTGGTAGCCAACATCGACTATCTCCACACCAAGCTCAAACCCCGGCTCTCAAGGTGAATGTCGTCGAGCGCGCGCAGACATTTTCTATCCCAGATCTGCGCGCTTCTCGCGTGAGAAGTTCACACCATCAGCGAAGATGATGCTATAGATGTGTCATCGATTGTCTGAGAATTCGATAGTATTGATATGTACTTGGTGTTGGAGTTCACATAACATACCCGTGGATGGCAGTGCATGGGTTGGATGCATGGGAAAGCATGGATGGAAACACAAAAGAGACATCAAGTGAACCTCGCCGCGCCTTCCACGGGATTCCATGGCCCGTGACCATGAAGAAATCAGCAATACATATTAGCGCAGAAGCCGAACTCGTCTCGAGCGCCTTCAAACTGCCATTCAGGAGAACTAGATTGAGTAGGGAGAAAGATGAACTCTGCCAGCTGCTCATCAGAACCGATGCGTTGAAGTTCGGGAACTTCATACTCACCAGCGGGAAGCTCAGTCCGTACTACATTGATCTGCGCATCTTTCCGAGCTTCCCTGAGGCTTTTTCAAGAGTCATAGCGATGTATCTGGCGATTATCAAGCGAGAGATCGGCCTAGACAGATTCCAGAGAGTCGCAGGAATACCTGTGGCCGGATTGCCCTTTGCGTCCACAGTGGCATACGAGTTGAGGAAGCCCCTGATCTACGTGAGAAAAGAGGCGAAGCTTCACGGACGAGAAAGACGCGTTGAAGGGGTCCTCAATCCCGGAGATCACGTCCTGCTGGTCGATGACCTGATCACCACTGGAACGAGTTTGGTTCAGGCTGCCGATGCTGTAACTTCGGAAGGCGGAGTGGTGCAGGACGCTGTCGTGCTCATTGATAGAATGGAGAATGGCAAAGGGACACTGTCAAAGAGAGGAATCAAGCTGCATTACTTGACGGATATCCAGGATATTGCCAAGACGCTCCACAGGCTTCAGATAATTGATTCGAACCAATACAAGGCGATCCTCAAGCAGGTATCGGAGGCGGCCAGTGTCGAGCCAACCGCCTAAGGGCAGCTGCTATGGATCTATTAGCGCGCGCTAGAGTGCCTTGAACTCCTCGAACCATTTCAAATAGTACTTTATCATGTCGACTGAGACGCTAGGCTTCCTCTCCTT
>CAYWPD010000008.1:14022-46807 GCA_964460055.1 uncultured Candidatus Bathyarchaeia archaeon | reverse complement strand
ATTCTCTTCTGGAATCTGCGTATGAACGGGTTATCGAGCGCCCACGGCTTGTTAGTCGCCCCGACGAGGTAAACGTGAAGGCTCTTGCTCTTGTCGCTTATGCCGTCCATCTCTTTCAGAAACTGGTTTCTCGTTCTGATCTCTCCACCCACTTCCTCGCTTCTCATCCCGACGAGAGAGTCGATCTCGTCTACAAAGAGGATAGCTGGAGTTCCATCTTGTGACGATTGTCTGGCGTTTGCGAAGAGTTGGGCGACGTTTTTCTCAGACTCTCCAAGCCACTTCGACATTATGGATGCGGCGTCCACAACGTAGAAGCTTGCGTTGATTTCGGTCGCAGCGGCAGCTGCAAGCAGTGTCTTTCCACATCCTGGGGGACCGAAGAGCAGTATGCCTCGAGGCCATCCCATCGTGAACAGGTCAGGCCTCCTCGTAGGGTAGATGATCGATTCTTCAATAGCTCTCTTTGCGACCTCGAGGTCAGCGACATCTTCCCATCTTACGTTCGGCTTCTCCTTCAGAACCAGCTGGTCAAACTTCGCCGTCTCTGAAGGTTGTGCCTTTTCGAGGGGCTCTCCGTGCGATACTTGCCCCTGTAGTTCTCTTATTCTTCGCTGGTATGCCTCAACTCTCTCCATGTAAAGCCTGTTTTGAGGCGCGTTCGGATAGAGTGAGCAGAGTTTGAGGAGGATCTCGACGGCGCGCTGATACTTTGTGATCGCAAGCCCTCGCGAGCCTTGCCTATCTAACTGAACAGCTTCCGAGGCGTACTTGACAGCGAACTTCTCAAGCTCTTCAGAGGCCAAGCCGGTCACCAGTGATCAAGAGGCTAATCTGTCCGTATTCGGTCCTCTTCCCGAAGTTGTTTGATAGCTGATCTCACGTCTTCCTTCGAGACGCCAAGAAAACTTGCGCAGGCCGCGACATCGATATGTCCCCCATGTTCTCTGGCATAACCAAGAACTCTATCAGTCAAGGGCTCCAGTCGCACTGGCTCAGGGGCTCCGACAGCCGGCTCCAACTCACGCACCTTGACTGAGATAGGAGCAACTTGCGGAAGCTCTGGAAATCTGTCTTTCATTCTCTGCTCAGCCAGTGTCGTTGCCTCGTCCAGAATCATTCTCGCTTCTTCGCTCGATGTCTCGATCTCTGGGCCTGTCGGTGCGACAGCTCCAGTCTCCACGAGGGTGTCGTTTAGAAGTGAGTTGATGTTGCCGAGCTCTCCAGCCACTTCAGGGATGACCCCTTCGAGGCGCCCCCGTGTCTCTCTGACGATCCCCATGATGGGCGCCATCTGGACTAGGACTTCTCCGAACTCTTCAATTGTCTGCAGCCTTAGGACGACTTGCTCTATTGCCATCTGGCTCGAGATCATGGTCGTCGCCATCTTTCGGATCTCGACACACTCATTTGCATACATAGCGGCGTGCTCAGTGTCGTGACCCGCTTGGGCTCCCACACATCTCTGGAACATCTCCTTGTCTCTCTGCTGAAGCTTTGATGTGGTCTGCTCCAGTTTCTCGAGTTGGACCTTAAGCCTGAAAATCGCATGCTCTATTCGCTCTCTGAGAGGCGTCTTATGACGGACTTTTTCCTCTATCCGTCCGAAGATCGATCTTCTGTGTTCGGCGTCCCAGTCTCGCTCAACCTTACTCAATGTGGAAGCCCTCCCAGGAGGCCTAGTCCTTATCTTCCACGTGCACTACAAGTGTGCCCTCTTTGGGCTCAGCAGGCTTCGGTGGGGCTTTCGGGGTCTCTGTTGGCTTCAAGGGCACTGAAGCTGGCTCAGGTTTGGATACATTTGTCAGTGCGATGTCTATGCCTTTCTTTTCTGTCATCAGTCTGTCTATCCCCGTCTTGAGAGCGTCGCTGGCGGTTCTGAAAGCCATGTCATCAACCTCGCCTGTCATATGAGCTACCTTGAGGTTGGTGAAAAACGAATGCAGTTCTCTGACTTGGCGATCGATCTCTTCGCTACGCTCCTTCAACTCGCCCAGAAGCGTTCTTTTCCTCTCGGACAGCTGTGTAAGGCCTTCGGAGTAGGACTTGTGTAGGTCTTCGTAGACAGGTTTCGGTACTTCTTCGTTCTTGAACAATTCCTCTAGGGCTGCGTTTCTCCTCTGAGCAAGATTGAGATCTCTTACGAGAGTTTCGTAGTCCGACATCCATCGTGGATGCAAAGTGATCGTGTCGCCCTCAAGCGCAAATTGAGAGCTGGGGTACTGCTGAAACTCTCCGCTCCCAAGCTCTACAGCAATAGAGACAACCTCGTTCCTGATGTTGTTGATGTATCCGACAATATGCCCGACCATGCGTCCGTAGCCGTCTTTGAGCGGCTTGCCGAGCAGCTTTTGAGCGGTCTCGATACGGATTGACATTCCATCACCACAGCACAATTTCTCGATCTGGATTATTTAATAATTCCCATGATTTCACGTTTAAATTGAAATTCGCCTCTCGATGAGGGCTTGAATCGGAAAAAAACCTTTTTTCGGGGCTTTTCAGGGCGGACGCGTTGCTATCGTTCATACGCTCTCTCCGGAGTTGGGATGGCGCCCGGGAGTTCTGGGAACCTCTCTTTCATCTTCTGATCGGCTATCGCGTTTGCTTCAGCCAGTATTCGTTGAGCTTCATCACTGGGGGAACCAAGCGAGGTCGTCATACTCGAAGCTTCTCCGGCGTCCACAACGATGCCTCCAAGCATGTCATTTATGGATCCGAGCTCGTATGAGACCTCGGGCATGACTCCAGACAATTGCCCTCTTAGAGCATGCACGACTCCCGAGACAGGAGTCATCATCGACGCGAAGTCACCGAATTGCTCGATCGTTTCGAGCCGCAGGGCTACTTGTTCTATGGCCAGTTGGCTGTGGAGTATGAGCTTGGCCATCTTTCTGACTTCAGCGCATTCATTTGCATATAGCGCAGCACGCGCCGGATCTTTTGACAGTTGTGCCGCCACACACTTCTCGAAGAGTTCTCTGTCGTGGCCCTCCATGCGTCCTACAGCTTGGGATAGTCTGTCCTGTTGAGTCTTAAGGCGGTAAACCGCTTGAGAGATGCGCTCCTTGAGCGGTGGACCGTGGTGTATTTTGCCCTCTATTTTCTTGAATATGCCTTCTTTGCCGCCCTTTTCCCAATTCTTCAGTGATTTGCCTGACATTCTGTAAGGCTCCCCAGAAATACGCGCTTCACTTAAAGACTCAGACGCTATAAAGAGTTTATTCAGCAAAAAAGAGCCTGTGGACAGCCCGCATGTGAGAAACTGGCAAACAATCGCCGTGCTTTTTTGCGCTGTTGTTTGATATTTAGGGATCAAGACTGGGCGATCTTGCTTCGACTTAGTGGAAAGGGTAGCAGAACCGACGCCAAGTGTTCTTTAGGCTTCCTCACCATTCACCAAGAATGTAGGTGGTCTCGGTAGGAGGTTGTATTCGCTCCCGAGAGCCTGCTGGTACGCTCCTACATCGAGCATCGCTAGCACGTCTCCGACCTCGGTCTCCGGCAGTCTCCTAGGCCCTGTTTCGTCTTTACCCCAAGCAAAGACATCGCCCGAATCACAGGCTATTCCCCCTATATTATAGAACTTTGAAAGCTCCCGGCCGACCTTGCTCGCATTAACTATCTCAAACCATTGATTGAACAGGACGATGTCCGGAAGGTCCGCAAGGGCGCTCCCATCCGTGATTAGCCAAGATTTGGCCATCTTGAGGTGAGGGGTGAACTCCTGAGAGATCTCAAACCTGTTGGTGACAGCGGTGAGATACACCATAGCTGAGGCGGAGAGCCATCTGCCGATCTCGATCCTCAGTTTTGGATAACCTAATCCAGCTGACTCGAATGTCTGAGAGACCACTCTGGATACGGTCTCAGCCCACTCCTCTGGGCTGTACGACGCCCAGTTGTGTTGGTGTGTCCTTATGTTCCCTGGGTTGGCTTTTACGTAGTTGACTGCGAGTCCGCCGCCGAGGTTTATGCTCTCGATAAGTTTGCCCGTTTTCTGATGGTACTCCGTGGCGTATTTAGAGAGGAAATTGGCAAGGCTTGAGAACCTTTCCAAGGCTCTTCCTTTGTCGGCATGAGCGATCTGAGAACCGACGTGACCATGCAGCTCAACTAGATCCAACATTTGGCACTCCGAGAGTTTCTTGAGGGCATATGAGAACTGCTCTCTCTGAACTCCAAATCTCGAATATCCGACGCCTGTATCAAGATCTTCATCGGTTGTTCCATGGTCTAGACCGGGGTTCAGTCTCAGACCAACACGGAGTTTGCGGCCTAGTCTTGAGCACATACTTGTTGCGTATTCCACCTCGGCCAGAGAGTCTAGGTTGACGGTAATGTTGCTGGAGTTCTGCAAAGAGAAGATGTATTCTATCATGGATTCTCGGTATGGTCTCAACGCCTTGTGTTTCGAAACCCCGTTGCAGACTATGCTGTGGTTCCAATCGGGGAAGAGTCTCCTGACATAGTCGAGTTCGTGGATGTTGATGATCTCTAGCCCGAAACCTTCGTTCGACAGTGTTCTCAGAATCACAGGTAATGGATTTGCCTTGACGGCGTAGAGAGGTTCAAATTTGCCGGGGTAACGCCTGAAAGCTTCCTTGAGTCTTCTTGCGTTTCTTTGAACCTGCTCCAAGCTTAAGACGAAGCATCTGGTTCCGTGCGTCTGGGCAAAATCATGGAGGTCGGTCGATTCGAAGACTAGGTGGCCCCGCTGGTTTATCGAGAAGGCCTGAGCGAGGTCAGGGTTGCCAACAAATTGGCTCGGATGGACCTTGTTTACAGAGTTCATCCTTGTCTTTTCTGCTCCTAATGTCTCAAAATCACCTTCGGACGCGTGGGTGGTTCGACGTATTCTCCGACAGATGTGCGTCGAATGTCGAACACACTCAAAGGATCAGTTTCGTTGAGCTGTATTCCGCCCAGATTGGGTGTCCGTCTCACGTCGAAAGTAGGTGAGAAGTCCTTGAGAAGGTGCAGGAACACCGGTCCACATCGATAAATAGGTCCGTTCGGAGACGCCGAGTATCTTTTGCCACAGTCAAGGACTCTCTTCTTCACCACACTCAATACGGGAGGTCACCACTTATCTCCAAGCGGAACAGTTCAGTTTCTCCACTTGTGAAATAGCTGCCGATTTAAGTTTTTCAGGACAGATGTCTTGCGAAGAAAAGAGCCCTCCGAGGGCTAGACTGATGAGATCTCAAACTCTTTGAATATGCGTTTCTCCTTCTCGCCTGATATCTCCCCGACTATTCGGAGGTAGTCCTCTAGCAGTGAGTTCTTGACCTTTTGTCGGAGAAGTTCGTCCACTTGGAATATTCCTGCTGAGTTGGACATTGTGATCTTGATCTCGACGGGCTTGTCTCCACCCTCCATGACCTGTACGTTTTCGATTGAGAGGGCTGAAACGGAGTGGATGTTGACTTTTCCAGACGCGAAGGGTATTCGAGCTCTGCCTTTCTCCATATCAAGAGCGTCTGAGACCCTAACTATGCCTGCTTCAATCGTTAACGGTCTGTGAGTCCTGTGGTGGGATAGAATAGCGTGAACGACTTCGCACTGTACTATGACGCGTTCTTCTTCACTATATTCTCCGGATAAGAGATCGTCCATGAGCCTTGCAGCGAAGGCGACTCCATATTCCTCGTGCATATCTCGCGTTACCGCCATGCCGATGTCGTGTAGTGAAGACGCTAGGACAACGATCACCTCAGCATCCTCGTTGCTCATCTTATAGTCTTTCACAACGTTCGGAACTATGCCTTTCTTTACGAGGATTCTAAGGATTCTAAGAGCTATATTTGCAACTATTTTCACGTGAGTAGGTCCATGATCGGAGAAACCCATCCTGCTCATGGCGAAAACGTTCGAACACTTCCAGTAGGTTTGGAGACTGTGGTTTCGATTCATCTTCTGCACAAGTCTTTCGAGCTTAAGGTTACCCTTGTAAGGCACAGAGAAGACCATCGGTGATCACGTCTACACCTGAATGCTGAGTATTCGTCGCGACGATCAAATATGCATGCTGGATACAAGATCTGCGGATGGTTCGAGTTCTCCTTTTATAGATCCTCTGAGAAGCGACTCTGAAAGCTCGAGACGAAGGCGTTCCGATTGAACGATCAGCGGTCGCTTAACAGCCTGTACGCCATCGTCTTCATCAATGCGTTCGTCTTCGGGCTGATCGTCCCGCTCGTTCCTCTTCATGCACTCGAACTGGGAGCGAGCGACGTCGAAATCGGAATAATCGGTTCATTAGGTGCGCTAACGACAGCTTTCCTTCCTTTGTTCTTCGGAAGACTTTCTGAAAAGACAGGCCGTAAGGCCTTGATGTTCCCAGGCTTAGCGACCTTCGGGCTTGTCTGCGCAGGGTACGGGTCTTCTCTGAGCATCAACCAGATCATGTCTATCAAGATTTTCGAAGGTCTTTCGAGTGCACTCTTCTGGTCGCCTTCTGACGCCTTGGCAGGAGACTTGGCCCCGATCGCGCGCAGAGGCCACGTAGCTGGCAGATTTGGGATAGCGTGGAGCCTTGGTTTCATTCTGGGGCCATTCACGGGAGGGGTCATGATGAGTATGATAGGCTTTCGGGCATCAATGTATGTTTCAGCAGTGCTCATGCTTCCATGTTTGTTGCTTCTGTACCGGCATGTTGCTGAACCGCTCAGGAAGCCGGTCTCACATAGCGAAGCGCACAGGATATTGGGGCTTGGAGATCCGAGTATTCGCCCAATCCTACCGGCGATGCTGATCTATGGTTTTGTGGGCGGAATATTCTACTCGTTGTTTCCTGCGTATGCTGCGTATTTGGGGTTCACTGCTTCTGAGATTGGCTCGCTTCTCTCGTTCCTGAGTCTGAGCAGGACGCTCTCGTTTGTCTACATTTCGCGAATCTTGGCTCAAATGGGAAAGTCGAGATCTATGCGTCTTGGAGGTATTCTTCTAGGCATTCCTGCCCTTCTGTTAGGAGCTTTGACAGGCTTCATACCACTCGCGGTTTTACTTACATGCATAGGGCTGGGACAGGGCTTGGTCTATTCAGTGGCCATGGTCATAATGTTCGGTTCATCGGCCAAAGGAGAAGCAACAGGGGCATTGGAATCTTCCATCGGGACAGGTTGGCTTGTGGGGCCTTTGATCGGAGGCTATGCAGCCGAGGCCTTGCAACCGCTTCCTTATCTGACCTGCGCGATCATTAGCCTTCTAGGGCTGACGATGTTGTCCGGAAAGTTCACGGACTAGAAACGCTCGCGGACGCCCGTCTCTTGATTCTCCTAGGATATTTATCGTCAAGACGTGAGTAACTGTAGCGAAGTGAACTCGAATTGTCAGAGAGATTCGGAAGCAGTTCGCTGCGAGACCTGCCGAAACTGAGGGATTTCAAGAGAAGAAGATGGTCGAGCTGGGATCGGACCGGTGCGAATGAGGACTACACCAGGATTGAGAAGGGTGAGACTGCAACGATTGCAGATATTGACGGCTCTGGATGCGTGACTCACTTCTGGGTGACCATGGCATGTGACGCAAAACACTTTCTGAGAAAGATACTTCTCAGAGCATTCTGGGATGGGGAAACCGATCCGAGCGTTGAAGTTCCAATAGGCGACTTCTTTGGAATTGGACACGCGATCTGCAAGAACTTCGTCTCGCTCCCGCTCACTATGTCTCCCCAGAGTGGAAGAGGTTTCAACTGCTTCTTTCCGATGCCGTTCTCGACTGGGGCGAAGCTTGAGATCGCGAACGAATCTGAGACGGATATCAAGGCCTTCTACTACTACATTGATTATGAGCTCCATCCTCAACCAATAGAGAGTTTAGGCAGATTCCATGCACAGTGGAGAAGACAGAACCCCTGTGATGGCGTTTCAGATGAAGGGATGAGCAACGAGGACTACCTGTTCAAAGGGGAGAACCTCTCAGGCGAAGGCAACTACGTGATACTGGAAGCCGAAGGAAAAGGACACTACGTCGGCCTCAACCTGAATATTCACAACTTGCGTAAGACCAACCTATTCAACTGGTATGGAGAAGGGGACGATATGATTTTCATTGATGGAGACCGAACGCCGACGATCAATGGAACAGGAACAGAGGACTACTTCAACATGGCATACTGCCCCGCCACGGAGTACAACGCACCATATCACGGCCTCCCACTTCCGGGAGGACCGAACTGGTCTGGAAAGACAACTCTCTACAGGTTCCACATAGAGGACCCGATCTATTTCGAACGCTCAATCAAGGTGACCATAGAGCACGGACATGCAAACAAGAGGAACGACGACTACTCGAGCACAGCATACTGGTACCAGACCGAACCCCACAGGAGATTTCCCGAAATGTTGCCCGTGGACCGAAGACTGCCAATCGAAGAAACTTGACGGGTAAAGCGCGACAGCTATCTAGAGGAAGTGGGAGAGAGAATCGGGGGCGCCCAACAGCGAAGTGGTCTTCGTACCGGGCTTCAAACCCGTGCAGACCCGGCGAGGGTCTGGGGTTCGATTCCCCTTGGGCGCCGCCAAAATTCTCTGCAACTTGGCCTCGAGGTAGCATTCAAGCGTCAAAGGATCGGTTCTAAGCAGACGTGCTGGACAGAACCTTATCAAGTCTCTTCGCTGCCATGTCGATATCCTGCTCGCGCGAACCAATCGCAGCGTTCAACGTCAGGTATGGCGAATGATATTTGCGGCAACATACTCCAAAATCTGTCGGCCCCAAGGCCCTTGGTCCTGTAACCCTCTCGTTGTAGAGCGCTCCACCGACCTTCTGCACATTGTATCCGGAAAGTGTCATCGCTACGGCGATGGGGTTAAAGGCCTTGAGCAGTCTCTGCTGATGCCTCTGGGCGATGTCTCCGACTAGCATTTCAAGCCGCTCTCTGTTCTTTTCCTGATCATCTCTCAACCGTTCGTATCCTTCTTCCCCAAGGCTGAGAATCGATGCCAGAAACTGCGCTATTGGAGCGGCTGTAGCCCTTCCCGCGTAAGTCTGGGAGGTCTTTCTCAGGAATTCTTCATCTGGGGAGCAGACGACGCTTCCGCCGACTGGTGTCAGAAAGTTCTTATCCGTGCTCTGGACCACTGCATCAACTCTTCCAGAGTCTATGGCTGCACGAATCTGAGACATGATCTTTCTGCTCTGAACTCCGTACGCGTTGTTTATGATGTGAGGAACGTCTTGGTCTCTGCAGATCTTTGCAATCTCTTTAACATCGTCCGGCTCTCTAGGAGGGAAGAATGTCGTAGTCGACACTATCGCGCCTGTCTCTTCCGAGATCGCATCTCGGATATTCTCCACAGGAACTCTGACGGCGTCGCCGAATACCTCTCCCTCGACGACTTTGGCTTTCATACCCACAAACTCGATCGCTTTGAGAGGAGATCGATGGTCTACTCTCGGATAGACTACTTCGCCTCCGCCTGATAGCCCCCGTGCCGCCGCAAGCGTCATGGCAAGAGTCATACCAGTCGTGAGGGGTACGACAAAGGCTCCGTCAATATTGGGAAGACCAAACCTCTTCAAAGCGTCAAGAGCTAGTCCATTCGCAAAGTATTGCAGGAGAGAGCCTCCTGGAGCCTTCGGTTGAGGGGCAGACACGTCTCCTGACCTTCCAATTCCATGCGCGAAACCTGCCGCGAGTTCGCCGACATAGGGCGAAGCGACTCTAGCTTCTCTCTCCCCTATTCGGGCCGCCAAAGGGTCCTTATCCGTGTCCATCAGCGACAGCATCTTGAGGAAGGAGCGGAGCAGATCGTCGCTAATACCCTTCTTGGGGATTCTTCGTTGCTCTAGCAAGATGCGTAGCGGCTTTGCTGCTTCCTGTAGTACCAGAAGGCCTCTCTTCAGCATGTGATCAGGGATCGTTGAAGAGAACAGGTTCTGAAGGTTCTTCAGAGTTCAAACCTCCTTAAAGACCCAAGCGAGACCTTCGAGCCAATTGGGAGGTCTCGGTCGACCTCCACGACGACTGTTCCGTCTTGTCCGTGGGAAGAGTCGATCTTGCCTTCGAACTCACCGGACTTCACAGGACTGTTGACATATCTGGCGGCGCCGCTTGCAGATTCAAACAGTCCGCTCACGAGGAATCTTCTATCTCCGAGTTTCTCTTTGACAATCCCTTCTCTAACCTTCTTTCGGAATAGAGTAGGAGCGGTGGCGGACATCTCCGTGACCGCCAATAAGCCCACAACACGGGAGCTCTTCGGAGGCAGATCGAGCCGCATCAACAGCAATCGGTCTCCTTTCTCGGCGACGGAGACTTCCTGCAATTTCAAGACTGCCTTGTACTTCTCTCCCGGCCTGGCGCGGTCGACGACAGTCCGCGCTTCATTCTCTTCCGTGAAAGCCGTAAATTGGGTCGGGACCATCTGAAGCCCGATGCTCACGTGCATGTTGGTGCGCGGCGCGAGTTCGTATGAATACGCCTCATCGATCTCAACTTCTCCCGCCACATACTTGAATGGGTGTGCAGTGCCTGGAGCACATAGAATCTGGCCTCTATGAATATCGGAGGCCTTCAATTCTCCGACAACGACTCCGACACGATCGCCAGCCCTTGCCTCCCGCAACTCATCACCAAACATCTGGATGAATCTAACCTTGAACTTGCTTCCTCCAGGCTGAATCTCCACCTCATCACCCAGCTTGACCACCCCCCGCTGGATAGTTCCCGTCACCACGGTGCCGATGCCTTGGACATGAAATGCGTGATCAACCGGCATCTTAAACGAGCCCGTCCAGTTTCGAATTGGAGGTCTCATCATTTCCTGCAGTTTCTCCTTGAACTCTCCGATTCCTTGGCGTCTCGTTGCAGAGACAGGGACAATTGGAGAGTCAGAATACTGAGTGTCTTGGAGAATTTTCCTCGTCTGCGAAATGATGTCAGCCAATTTCTGCGGCGACGCAAGATCACTCTTCGTGACGACTACGACCATCTTCTTGACATCAAGATGTCTCAAAGCTGACAGGTGCTCAAGGGTCTGGGCCTGTGGGCCTTCATCCGCAGCCACGACCAATATGGCGACATCTACGATCGAGGCCCCTGCCGTTGCCTGACGAACCAAGGAGTGGTGCCCAGGTAGGTCAACCAAGTTGACAACATACTCTCCGAGCCTCAAGGAAGAAAATCCAATGTCGACCGTCATCCCGCGTCTCTGGGCCTCCGGAAGCCTGTCCAAGGATGCAGTCGAGGGCTTTTCGGTGAGTGCTGCGGCAAGTGTCGTCTTACCATGATCCACGTGTCCGAACAGCCCTACATGGACAACTGGAGATCCGCCCGGTTTCAAAGGCCGATTCTCTAGGAGCTTCTGAGCAGATTCATAGAAGAGTCTGCTCACCTCGTTCGCTGTGACGCGCTCATATTTGGCCCTTTTGAGGATCTCTCGCCTAAGCCTCGAGAGCTGGTCGAGGTTATCCAGACCTTTGAAGCGTCTCACCAGCTCGCCAAGTGCCAGCCGCGTCACTCTGTCGATGTCACCCGATGGAGGTCTGGAGGGCGCGACCCTTATCGGCCTACCCCATTTGTCAATGGCGCGAAGCACGCTCTCGGCCAGAATGTGAGCATTCTCCTCTACGCTTGCCTCTGATGGGTTCACGTTAACGATCGGTCTATCCCAGCTGTACTCCTTGCCGGGCTCCTCCATCTTGTCATACACATCTTCGATCAGACGTTGCGGGATGGGTTCACCCCTCGCTTCATTCCAACGTAGAGCGTCTTTCAGAGAGGCATCGACGTAAACAACAGCGAAGCCAGCACCGGCGCTTTTGGCGAGTTGAGAGAGTTCCTTCCGCATCGAAACGTAGTAGTTCATGTCATCGTTAATCACAACAAAACCATGCTTGAGAGCCTGCGTGATCGCTGAGAGCGTTAGTTCCTTCACCACGGGCTCCCTCTCTGGGTCGAATCTTCTCGAGTAGAGAGGTATCATCGATCTGAATTGATCTGAGCCGACGATGATGGTGGCGATACCGTGTTCCTCTTCGAGATCGATCCCGAGTCTCTGGGCGATCGTCGTCTTGCCTGAGCTTGGGATACCAGAAAAGATGACTAGGAAAGGTTTCCTCTCCAACTACGTCTCCTCGGTCGCGCCGTCACGATTGGATGCATCTAATAAGCGCGTCCGAGTCGCACATAAATACTTTCGATCCAAAAAACACAAACCTCTGCGAGGACAAACACGTAATATTCTGGAGAGCAACTTCCGAGCTAGAGTCTGTCGTACGAATGGAGGGCCAACAACCCCGTTGTCGACGAGAAGAGTGATCCTTGACGTGAGGAAAAAGGTCTGTCCAATTCCGGTGCTCATGACTCGCCGTCGACTGGAGGAACTTGAGAGCGGCGACGAGCTCGAGGTGATCGTGGACTTTCCAGCATCTAGAGAGCACATCGAGAGGCTTGCCAAGCAAGAGGGGCATAGAATACTGAAGACCGAACTGGAGGGTTCAGCTATCCGGATAACGATTGCGAAGGGTCTAAAGAAGCCATAGAAGGCCTTTCCAGACAGTCCAGCGGCGGTGCAAGATCATGGCCGAGAGGTCCATTCTCAGAAGGGGCGTTTTCGAAAAAGCGATAAAAGTGAACCTCTCGACATTATGGGGAAGGATGGTAGGCGTGAAGGGGCGGAGACGTCTTACACAGATGGTCGGAGTCCACGGCTGATCATGCAAGGTGCCGGAACGGGAACTTGAAAGCCTGCTGAAGAGTGCAGGGCTCCTCGAATTGGAGAAGTTGCGTCCCGGCGCCTTACTGATGGGCCCTGGCGAAGATGCGGGAGCGGTAAAGATATCGAAGAGACTGGTCTACGTCGCACACACAGACTTCTTCACGCCCATAGTGGACGATCCGTATGTCTACGGCAGAATAGCGGCATGCAACGCGGCCAGCGACGTCTTTGCAAAGGGATGTACGGACAACCTTGGTCTCCTAGCCATATTGGGTGCGCCCTTAGACATGGCCGACGAGGTTCTGCAGAAGATTCTGATGGGAATGCGCGATGCATGCGTCGAGATGGACGCCTCGATACTGGGTGGACACACGATCATAAGCCCATGGCCGATCGCAGGCGGCTCAGTCGTAGGAACAGCTGAGATCGAACAGATCGTGAAGAATTCCACTGCAAAGATAGGCGATACGGTGTTCTTAACAAAGCCTCTTGGAACTCAGCCGCTTGCAGCCGCGACGAGGGTTCCGAGGAGGTTCAAGCAGGAGCTTCTGAAGACAGTCTCTGAGCCAGCCCTCTCTCGGGCCGTTAGCTTGGCGGTCGAGGTGATGACGACTCCCAATAAGCTCGCCGCCCAGCTGATGAGGCGTGTCGGCGTCGATGCGTGCACTGATGTGACGGGATTCGGTGTGCTGAGTCACACTAACATCATGGCAGAGAGGAGCGGTGTTAGGATAGTGATCGACCAGCTTCCTGTAATTAGGGGAGCCCTCGAACTGTCGAAGCTTTTCGGATATGGCCTTGAGGAGGGACGCTCTTCGGAGACTTCCGGTGGACTGCTTATCTCGGCACCGCCAAGCCATCTTCATGAATTTCAAAGCGTCTTCTATGCCAAGGGAGTTCCACTGTTCCGGATCGGTAGAGTGGAGACTGGCGTCGGTGCCGTGTTGGCACCTGCCGTACGATTCATAGAGGTCCCAGAATAGGGCTGTGGAGGAAACAGAGCCTTAATCAGGTCTTGAGTGCCTTCTTCGGATTCTCCTTCGTCATCACGTCGATTGCTTCGCTCGATATTCCGTGTTTCCGCATCAACTCGATGTAGGAGACCATGCCGTCTATCGGGAGCGGGTTGACTTTCTGCCCGAAGTCGGTAGACATTATGCAGCTCTCCGGTCCGACTGCTCTTATCTGTCTGGCTATCTCTTCGGGGTTGAGCAGTCCCCCCAGCTGTGTTGTGGCGTAGAGGCAATGTTCCATCAACGCGCCTTTGTCCGCGAGTTTCTTCTGAACCTCGACGGGCATGTTGACGAGTTTCCATTCTGGGTGCGTAACCAAGATCTTCTTCATGCCTCTCTGTGTGGCTTCGTCGACGAGCACCTCTGATTCTCCGACGGAGAGATGTCCTGTCGCCAAGATGATGTCAGCTTTCGCGATGAGATCGAGTATGGGAAAGATTTCTGGCCGCAGCTCGCCCTTCGAAGTGATAGCCCTGATGCCCTTGGCCGGGTCTTTTCCTTCATGCTGCAGGTGATTTGCAGCCGAAACGGTTGGCATAAAGATCTCCCTCGCACCGAGCTTGATCGCCGTGTCCACGGCCTCGGCGTTAAGCCCCCCTGCTGAGGGATAGTTCAGTACAAGCGAGCCGTACACGTTGATTCCGCTCTCTATCTTGCTTATCAGCCAAGCTCTATCCGCGGTGAGGGCGTGATGCGACTTCAACAGAACCCCACTCATTGCGACAGATTTGGCCTGACGAACTACCTCGAGCTCATCGAGGCGACGAGGGAAAACGTCGGGAGCTGCGTGGATATGGATATCGATAACGTCCTTCAGAACCTCGTACTTCTTCTCCATGAAAGGTCACAGCTCTTTCGTTTCGTTCAAACGGTTATAAAAGGCTGGTTCGGCGACGCGATGAAAAGTGAAATAAGCTCTAGCACAGTAATCTGCACCCGTCCCAATAGAGGGAGTGAAGATGACTGCCGAAGACTTCACGGAGATTGCGAAAGAACTTGCCGAGAGCAACCTGTACAGGCTGATGCAGAAATTCCAACGATACTACAGCAGCAACCCTGTGCTAGGCGGGTACACGCCCATCAACTTGGAGATGGCGAAGAAGCAGTTCCCAGACCTCTTAAGTGATGAAGGGCTGGAAAAGCTTGCACAGCAGGGATACTTCACAGTAGAAGACAGGAACACAGCCACGCCGAAGCTACTGATAACAGACAAAGCTTGGAAGCTCAGACAGACCATAGCAGTGCTGAAGAAAGAGACCACTTCCTAGCTAAAGGTGACATTTCCCTCAAACATTGGTTGTGGAGGTGAAAGATTGGCCACAAAGGCTGTGCTGGTCAAGAGAGCACCTTTGATGGATCCGCTCGGCGAAACTGAGGCAGCCCCCATCAAGCTAAACGATGGGCTTGGCTCGCTCGAAGGGAAGAGGATCGGACTGTTAGACAATAGCAAGCCAAACGCTGACGAGACCGTAAACGCATTCCGAGAACTTATGGGAAAGTACAAGGTTAAGGAATGGATCTATCGAAAGAAACCGCTGGCGGGAAACGTTGCTCCGGCAGATATGCTTGATGAGCTGGCAGAGAAATGCGACGGAGTCATCACAGCTCATTGTGACTGAGGATCATGCACGGCCTGGACGGTAAAGGACGCCCTAATCCTCGAGAGCAAGGGCATACCGGTGGCAACCTTCTGCAGTACGAGCTTCGCGGCGCTCGGTGCGATCGTGGCTGAAGCTCTGGGACAACCAGATCTTCCGATCAGCGCGTTGAAGCACCCGCTGGCAGGTCTGTCTCCTGCCGATATAACGGAGCGCGTGAAGCCCGTTGTCGAGGACGCTGTCGGTATGCTGACCATGCCCGCTGCTGAAAGAATTCGCAGGTATACGGGGAGACGTTGGGTTGAAGCCCGGGCGAAGGTCAAGATCGAGGCAGAAGTTGGGCGATAGGTCCAGGGTCGTGCATGAGTCGAAACATGGTATCTGAATCGTCATGTGAGAAGATTCAGGCAGAAGTCCAAAAGGGCTAGGAGGTTTGAAACGTTTGAGCGAGAAGCTAGCTTCCAGAGAACTGGAAGTGCAGCCGAGTGAGGAAAGGAAAATCCGAACAGATGAAGAAGGACGATTGATTCTAGACACTGAACCGGACATCGAAGAGGTATACAGGTACTTCTATGTTCGCAGAAACATTGACGGACTGCCGATAATCCCCCCCACCAAAGAAAGAGTTGAACGGATGCTGAAGTACTGTGATCGGCCAGCCAACGAATTCCTAGGATACTTCCCGCCCAGAAACAGCATAGTAACTCCTGAGAAGATCGCTATCAATTGTGTGATGGCAGGATGCATCCCCGGCTACTTTCCGGTTGTGATGCATGCCGTTTTCGGATGCATACATAAAGCGCGAGGACAGCTCGCGACGACCTTGAACATAGAGGGTATAATAACGACCACGCATCCTGTTCACCCGCTTACGATTGTCAACGGGCCGGTTATCAAGGAGCTTATCTTCAACGCGGGGCACAACGCTCTGGGGCCTGGATGGAGGACTAACGCAACTGTCGGACGAGCGGTTTCTCTGTGTATGCTCAATTTGGGGGGTGGAATTCCAGGGATGGTGAGTTTGTCAACCCAAGGCTCTCCCACAAGATATGCCTACTGCATAGCGGAGAACGAAGATCAGAGTCCATGGGATCCACTCCATGTGAGGAGAGGCTACGAGAGGAACGATAGTGCTGTCACGATCATGGGATTGGAAGGACCCCACAACGTACAAGACCACAGGAGTGAGACGGGTGAAGATCTTCTGTTGTCATTTGCGAAGACGATGGCGGTTGCTGGGATGAATCCGACGACCCTCGCATCCGATAGGTGGGGAAACTATCTGGTGGTCATTGGTCCTGAGTATGCGCGCCTTATGAAGAAGGACGGATATGATATCGACGACATTAGGATGTTTCTCTGGACCTACGCGCGTCTGCCGCAGAACCTCGTGGAGCAGGTTGGATACGATCTGTCGCGAATCGGGCTGATGCCAGAATGGCCAAAGTGGGTCTGGAACAGGTTCGATGGGCAGATCCCGCCGACTGCCAAACCGGAATACATCGAGATCATAGTTGCTGGAGGCGACGGGAGACACGGCCAAGTTATGCCGAGCTTCGGATGGACACATGACATCACTATTCCGCTGACACTGGCGGATGGCACCCCAATCAGGTCTGTGATCGACTTCCTCAACGCACGAAAGGCCAAGGGACTCCCTATCCCAGCTGGCCGCGCAGAATAGTAGGTGAAAATAGAATGTCGGAGGCCGAGGGCACTGCGCTGAAAGAAGCAGTGGAGTCATTGGCTAAGGAAGTCGCAGAACTGCGCAAACGCATCGAAGACATCGAGAGAGAGATGGACGCCAAATCCAAAGGAATGGCAAAGTGGGAGAAACTCAGGCCGGGAGCACAAGGCCGATAACTAAACTCAGTCCCTAGACTTTTTTGTTTTTTCCTTCAGGCAAGCTTAAAATCCGGCTTCACAGTAGGTCTCACCCGACCTATCCAACCCCGGAGACCGCATGTGAATGGACCCGAGTTTTCTTCAGAAGCTCGTGGACTCCGTGGGTGAAGAGAATGTCTCGACCAGAGAGGTCGACCTATACTCATATTCAACCGACGTCTCGGTGAGATACAGACATCTGCCGGACGTTGTTGTTCGTCCGAAAGATGTCGAACAGATCTCTCGGGTAATGAAGATAGCCAACGATCATCAGATTCCAGTGACACCCCGTGGCGCGGGTTCGGGCGTAGCTGGAGGAGCTGTCCCCGTAAGAGGAGGTATAGTGATCGATCTCACCGGGATGGACAAGATCCTCGAGGTAGACCTAGCAAATCAATGCGTTGTCGTTCAAGCCGGAGTCGTGCACCAAGACCTCAACGACAAGCTCGCCAAGTCAGGCTACTTCTTTCCCCCAGACCCCAGTAGTAACAAGATGTGTACGCTGGGTGGCCAGATAGCAGTCAGCGGAAGCGGACCGCACGCCGTGAAGTATGGCGGCACGAGAAACTATGTACTCGGCCTCACCATCGTGTTGCCCGACGGTTACATTCTAAGAACCGGAGGCAAGACGATAAAACGCCAAGTAGGATACAATCTGGCACAGCTTTTCGTAGGCTCGGAGGGCACTCTCGGAATCATCGCGGAGGCAATATTGCGGATCATGCCTCTCCCAGAGTGGAAAGCTGTGGTTCTCGCCGCATACGACAACATAGAGAATGCGGCCCACACGGTCAACGAGATTCTAGGTAACAAGATGATTCCTGCCAGCATGGAACTGCTCGACAACTCCGCGATCAAAGCAGTCAACCAGTACCGGCCCCAGCTGAAGCTTCCTGATGTCGACGGAATCCTGATGCTTGAGCTCGACGGGTCCAAGGAGGATGTGAAGTTGCAGGCGCAATCCATTGAACGAATCTGCGGGAAGAACCAAGCTCTAAGCGTGCAGTGGTCAGACGATCCGAAGAGGCGGACGGAGCTCTGGGAGGGAAGAAGCGTGGTAGGCGCAGCCACGAGTCGACTGATGGAGAAATATGCGCGGATCTACGAGGGCGAGGACATCACGGTCCCGATAGCAAAGGTCGTCGACGCCGTCAAAGGGGTAAGAGCGATCTCGAAGCGACGCGGCATTCCGATCATAACCTTCGGGCACATAGGCGATGGCAACCTGCATCCGGCAGTAATCATCGACAAGAAAGACCCAGAGCACTGGAAGACCCTTGACTCAGTCGTGGAGGAGATTCAAGAACTGGCCCTCTCGCTAGGAGGTACCGTGAGTGGAGAGCACGGGGTAGGGATACTGCGCGCAAAGTACATAGAGAGGGAGAATGGGCCTGTGGCTCTCGCACTCATGAGGCAGATCAAGAGAGTCTTCGATCCGCACGGCATAATGAATCCTGGCAAGCTCGACCTCGAGGAATGACTCGAATGTTGCATGAGCTTCTCAGGAAGTACGAGTATGAGCTTCTGAAGTGCGTCTACTGCGGACAGTGCAGATACGGCTGTCCAACTCTTTCGCGGATTGGGTGGGAGTCCTCAGCACCCAGAGGGAAGGTCAAGCTTGCGCTGGCGTATGCTAAAGGGGAGATCCCTTTCACTGAAGGTCTCTTGGATACGATCTACTCGTGCTCCACCTGCAGAAAGTGTAACATTGAATGTCCGGCAGGGCTGGATGTCTCAGAGATCATCATAGCCATGCGTGGAGAGCTGGTCTCCGGCAAACTCGCGCCTCCATCTTCTCACCTCAAGAACGTCGAAAGTATTAGGGCGCATTCAAATCCCTATGGACAATCGAGAGAGCAGAGAGCGGCTTGGGCTCAGGGAGTTTTGGCCAAAGGAAACTCTGACGAGATCTATTTTGCTGGGTGCACGCCGTCTATCAAGACGCCAGAGATCGCCACTTCGTCGACAGCAATCTTGTCGACATCTGGCATCTCTCCATTGCTGATGAGAGAGAAAGAGAACTGCTGCGCCGGTTTTCTACTCAGGATTGGCTGTCGAAGCGATTTCGAAAGGATTGCTCAAGAGAATGTGGAGAAACTGAAAGGTAGACGCCTCATCGTCTCGTGTGCAGGCTGCTACAAGACCTTCAAGGGAGACTACAGAGAAGCTGGGATAGGCGAAATGGATGTGGCCCACCTCACGCACGTTCTATCCGATGCCATCGATAACGGAAGGCTGCGACCGAATCGAAGCATCGGGACGACGGTTACCTACCACGATCCCTGCCACCTCGGGAGGCACTGTAGCGTATATGAACCCCCTAGGAATGTCATATCGAAGCTGCGCGGAGTCAAGCTCGTCGAGATGAAGAACTCGAAGCAGCAGGCAAGATGCTGCGGTGCAGGTGGAGGGTTGAAGTCGGCTTTCCCACGGATGGCGCTTGACATAGGAGAGGACCGCATCAGAGAAGCAGAAGATACCGGAGCATCGATATTAGTGAGCGCCTGCCCTTTCTGCAAGATCAATCTGAGAGATGCAGCCCAAAGAGCGGGCTCAAGCCTCGAAGTGCTCGACATCTCGGAGCTAGTCCATCGAGCCATCTGAAGAAGGCTCCCGATCCCCAAGTGCCCTACTCATAAGGTAACTCTTGAATAGACACTCGAAACATGATCTTCTTGGCGGAGAGTCGATGGAAGATCTTCTGGAGAGACTGTTTAGAGTCAAGAAGCCGATAATTGGCATGGTTCACCTGCTTCCATTGCCCGGCGCGCCACGTTACGATGGAAGAACAGATTCAATAATTGAAAGAGCGCTGGCAGATGCCGGAGCTCTATGCGAGGGCGGAGTAGACGGTCTCCTCGTGGAGAACTACGGTGACATCCCGTACGAGCCATCCCCGACCCGACCGGAGACGGTCACCCATATGACTTTGGCTGCAAATGAGGTCAGAAAAGTCGCCGATAAGCCGATTGGAATCAACGTCTTACGAAACGGGGCTCATGCGGCCCTCGCCATTGCGCATGCCACCAAGGCACAGTTCATACGTGTAAACGCCTACGCCGAGCCAATAGCCTCTCTAGAGGGAATTATCGAACCCGTGGCACATAGTCTTGCCCGTGTGAGAAAGACGCTCAGCGCAGAGGATGTGAAGTTCTTCGCTGACGTGCGCGTGAAACATGCAGCTCCGATCGCGGTACGCCCAATCGAGGAGGTCGCATTCGACGCCGCTGAGCGCGGAATGGCCGACGCAATTATCGCATCTGGATCGAGGACAGGATCGAGCCCGGAACTTCAAACGCTAGATAGGATCAAGTCCACGGTCAAGATACCGGTACTCATCGGGAGCGGCTTAACGTTCTGCAACGTCACCGCCCTACTAGGAACGGCGGACGGAGCAATCGTCGGTTCTGAGTTGAAGGTCGGCGGCATAACCGAGAACCAAGTCGACGTGTCTAGGGTTAAAAGATTCATGGGACGAGTAATCGAAATCAGAAGAAATCTCTGACAAGGTCATGGCCTAAGCAGATCAAGCAGTTACGTAGCTGAGAGTCTCAATCTCGTGTAATGTCTTCCTTTCCAAGATGCTCTGACGAAGAACTGATGCGTGACGAGTTGTTCCCCTTCCACCGAGAATCTGCGCCCCAATGATCTCTCCGGTCTTCGAGTTCACGACTGCCCATATCTTTGAGCCTGACCTCGTTTTCATCAGAAGAGGGGCGATCTTACGGTATTCAACCTTGATCCAGCAACCCTCTGCGGGAATTCCAGCCGACTTCGCCTGTTCTTCTGTTAATCCCATTGCAGATACTGTGGTCCCGAAGATCTCGTCAATCTGAGCGCGGAAAAGTCCCTTTAGGCGTGCGCTCTTTCCGGTCGCATTCATCCCGGCGACGGCTGCTTGACTGGCTCCAAGCATGCCGATGGGCATGTAGAGCGGCTTGTTCGTGACGAACTCTACCTTCTCTGCACAATCCCCGCATGCAAATACTCCTTCAACAGATGTCTGCATGCGCTCGTCGACTTGTATTGCCCCTGTCTGACCTGTGGCGAGGTCGTCCTCAACTAGGCCGATGCTAGGCCTGACGCCTGTGGCAAACAATATTAGCGGCGAGGAGATTTCTTCAGAATCGGTCACAAGTCTCTCAGCATGCTTGATCCCTTCTATCGCTCTCGGCGACTGCCCGATGTTTACCGGCACGCCATGCTGCTGCAACCTTTCTTGAAGAAGAGTGGAGAGGCTAACGTCTAGATTCTCCCTCATTAGCCTCGACCTGACAACCATTGTCACCTTGAGCCCGAGTCTCACAAGGGCCTCGGCCGACTCGATTCCGGACAGTCCACCCCCCACGACGACTGCTTCCCTTGAGTTCCTTGAGTATCTTCGAATAGCCAAGGCATCCTGCAAAGTACGAGGTACGAAGACGCCTTTCCTATCAACTCCTTCAACTCTGGGAAGGTAAGCTACGCCGCCGGTTGCGAGAACAAGGGAGTCATACGGTCTCTTCTCGAAGCCTCCCTTCGGTAGGCCAACGTGGACGAATCGATTCTCGAAGTCAATCTTCGTGACTTTGCTGAAGGTCTTCAGTGATATTCTTCTGCGCCACAGGTCTCTGGCGGTTGCTAGGTAAAGGTCGGAGACACGCTGCGTTTCGCCACTTATCAAGCCGACGATTCCGGGCCTACGGTGAGGCGGATAAGGCTCGTCCCCGTACAACTCGATGCTGGCTTCAGAGTCTGCTTCCCTCGCGGCGTTGGCTGCTGCTAGTCCTACAGGCCCTGCGCCGACAATGACTATTCGTTTGTTCATCCGGTTCGTATGGCTCCATTCTCTCGAGCATTCATGCTGCAGTTATTCTAAATTCTTTTGTAAGGTGCGGCACAGCGGTGTTCTGAGCGACAATCGGCGCATACATGTTATTATCGTGAGAGCACGCTCTTGAAGCAACGGAGCCACTGGGAATGACTTGTCCGAAGAAAGGCCATGTAGTTCCTGATACCAAAGCCATGCGCGACAGGATTGGCTCACTCCCTAGAGACCTCAGTGTGGTTGTCCTGCCCGACTTCTTCTTTGATCACTTCATCCACTACGACCGAGATCTGGACTCCTTTGTCCTAGACATGGAGGCAGTGGCTGAGCGAGGAGGAGGTAACCTCATCGGTCCAAGGCAGACTCTGCTGCGAGGAGGAAACGCCGCGAATTTCGCGTCGGCCTTAGCTTGCCTTGGAATATGCACTCATATGATCGGACGAACCAGCAGGCTCGGCAAGGTTCTCTTAGATCACTTCTTTGGAAAAAAGGGAGTTGACCTTTCACTTCTGAAGGACGACGGAGAGATAGGCATAACTGTGGCCATCGAACTGAAACACAGGAGCCGTCCTGTCAACATAATGGTCAGCGACTCGGGGTCGATCGCCGACTTCTCAGAGGAGGATATCGGCCCAGATGGGTTTGAAGCAATCCAAAAGGCAGATTGTGTCTGCGTCTTCAGCTGGAATCACATGAGGAATGGAAATGACGTCGCCGAGAGAGTCTTCGCCCACTGCAAGCATACTGGCAAGGGCATTAAATATCTTGATACCGGAGACCCTGCGACATCCCCGGCGAAGGCGAATGGTCTCATCGAGGACGTATTATCCAGATCGATGGTAGACGTCTTCTCAGTAAACGAGAACGAGGTCGCCTTCTTCGCAGAGCAAATGTGTCCGGACAGAGATGAGGTCCGATTGGAGTCGAGGCTACCTAACTCCATCGAGAAAGCTAGGGCTCTGCATCGGCAGCTTAACTTGGAACTGGACCTTCACACTTCCGACTTTGCCTTCGCGATCGGAAGAGACGAAGAGTGCATCGTGCCATCGTATGATATCACGCCCTTGAGAATGACAGGGGCCGGCGATTCGTGGAACGCAGGAAACGTGTACGCGCTGCTCTCGGGCATGGCCCTCTCTGACAGGCTCCTCTTCGCCAACGCGGTTGCGGCTTACTATCTCTGCGACGAAAAGGGCGAACACGGCAATGCCTTTGAGATTCTCAGGTTCATGGAGAATGTTCCATTGAGAAAGCTCTGAACTGGGTCTTCAGTAGAGTGATCGCAATGCCTAACGCAGTCGTAGAGGCCATCAGAAAAAGGAGGAGCATCCGACGATACGCCGCACAAGCGGTCCCTAGTATCAAAATAAGGACGCTGCTGGAAATTGCCAGTTGGTCTCCGTCGGCCCACAACGCGCAGCCATGGCGATTCGTGGTCGTGTCAGACCACACAGTGAGAAGACTTCTGGTCGATAGGATGGCTGAGGCCTACTCAAAGGATCTCAAGAAAGACGGACTGTTAGAGGCCAGAAGGGATTCGGTTGAATCATCAAAGGCACTGTTCCTTGAAGCACCAGCCCTAATAGTGGCGTGCCTGACGATGGAGAAGATGCATAGATATCTGGACGAGAAGAGGCGAAGGTCAGAGCTTATCATGGGGGTTCAAAGCTTGGCCGCCTCGATCACCACCTTTTTGCTTGCAGCACACACGAAGGGTTTTGGAACCTGCTGGTTCTGTGCTCCCCTGTTCTCCCAAGAGGAAGTAAGGAAGGTTCTCAAGATGCCAGCAGGCATCGAGCCGCAAGCGATCATCACGATAGGGTTGCCAGATGAGCGGCCGCCACCGCCAACCCGGATGAACGTCGAATCGATCGTGTTCGAGAACTACTGGGGTAGGCCCTTGAGTTCAGCGCGCCCAGCCTAGGCGACTTGGACAAAACAGATTTGTGGCGCAAGACAGCCATAACGCAGTCCAGAGGATGGCTTCCGACCGCGCAGACAAGTCAGACTCGAGGAATGGTCATGATCGCAGCGTTGGCTGGCGGAGTTGGAGCCGCTAAGCTTCTTCAAGGAATCGTCCAGATCTACCCACAAGAAGAACTCACTGTGATTGTGAACACGGCCGATGACATAGAATTACACGGGTTGATTATCTCCCCAGATATCGATATTCTCGCTTACACCCTTGCAGGTATAGTGGATGAGTCGAAAGGGTGGGGAATCAGGGATGACACTTTCAACTGTTTGCAGAGGCTCAAAGACTACGGCAGAGATACTTGGTTCGCACTGGGCGATAGGGATCTTGCAACCCACATAAGAAGAACCGAGCTCCTTCGGCGCGGCAGAACCCTCGCAGAGACTACTAGGGAGATCGCCTCCCATCTAGGCATTCGCGTGAATTTGCTGCCCATGACCGAGGAGAAAGTAACGACGATGATCGACACAGCCGAGGGAACGATTCACTTCCAAGAATTCTTGGTCAAGATGAGGGCCGAGCCTGAGATTCGTGGCATATCGTTCCGAGGTATTGAGGAAGCGAGGCCTTCTCTAGGAGTCCTCGAGTCCATAGACAGGTATGAGGGAGTAATAATTTGCCCGAGCAACCCAATCGTAAGCATTGGCCCAATACTGTCTGTTAGAGATGTGAGGAAGACACTGGCTGCGAGAAAATCGAAAGTCGTCGCGATTAGTCCGATAGTAGGGGGACTGCCTATCAAAGGACCGGCGGACAAGATGATGCATGCTTTGGGCGTCGAAGTTTCAGCCTTGGGAGTAGCCCAGCTTTACTCTGACGTTGCCGGCCACATCGTAATCGACGAGGTGGACGAAAATCTGAAAGGCCAGATCGAGTCCCTTGGGATGAAGGCAAAAGTAACCAACACCATAATGAAAACCATGAAAGACAAGATAGAGCTCTCGAAGATCGTCCTCTCTGTATTGGGCATAAGGCATCAGAGATGAGAATCTATACGCTCGTACCCTTGAAAAGGCTGGACAAGTGTAAGACCAGATTATCCGCCGTCTTGACTCAAGAAGAGCGACGCGATCTGTCCCTGTACATGCTGAGGGACGTGCTGGAAGCCGTCAGAAAGTCAAAGGCGGAGAGTATTGGGATTGTGGCACATGACAATGATGTTGAATCAGTTGCCGCGGAATTCGGCGCCAACTTCATCTATGATGACGGGGTTCAAGGGCTGAACGAGACAGTTCGAAGAATGTCGATGAGGATCAAAGCATTGGGCTTTGATGCGATGTTCGTAGTCTTGGCGGATGTTCCACGAATCCATCCATCTGATGTCAATTCAATGTTCGATTCGCTGAAGATGCCAAATTCGATGGTTATTAGCCCATCTATCGAGAACGGTACGAACGCGCTCTTGCTATCTCCTCCTGATAGTATTGATGTCCGCTACGGCAAGAACAGCTTCTACACACACATCGAAAGAGTCAAGGCGAGGGGCCTAGGCTACTGGATCTATCGATCGGAGTCTACTTCGGCCGATGTGGATACGCCCAAGGATCTCCTATCTTTGTTGCGATCGTCGTATGATTGTCACAGCAGACGGTTCTTGGAGTCTCGTGAGTTGAAAAATCGTTTGACGTTATCCCGGATGCGAGCCCAACCTTCAATTAGACCGTGAGTTCGTCGAGATATCTGATGGACGTAGGGCTTCGAAAGGAAAGCTCGTGTTTCTCTGGTAAGATTAATATACATCCGGACTTCGTGTTTTCTTCCCGAAATATGAACTTTGGTGGTTGAGAGATGGCGGTGCAAACCACGATTCCTGCAATAATACTGAGGGAGGGCACTTCAAGAAGCACGGGAAGAGAGGCTCAGCGATCAAACATAATGGCGGCCAAAGTAATCGCTGAGACAGTCCGGTCAACCTTGGGTCCAAGAGGCATGGACAAGATGCTGGTCAGCACCATCGGAGACGTCACGATAACGAATGATGGTGCGACAATACTCAAGGAACTCGATGTCCAGCATCCCGCGGCAAAGATGCTTGTCGAAGTCGCCAAGACGATGGACAACGAGGTCGGAGATGGGACCACCACGGCGGCCGTCTTGGCAGGGGAACTTCTTGACAAGGCGCAGAAGCTGATCGAGCAGAACATACATCCCACGCTTATTGTGAGCGGTTATAGAAAAGCGGCCGAAGAGGCTGAAAGTACACTCGAGAAGATTGCAGTAAAGATAGACCCGGACAATTTGGAAGACCTGAAGAAGATTGCATTGACCTCCATTAGCAGCAAAGGCGCTATCGCAGCGGGAGATCAGCTGTCAAACATCTCGGTGCAAGCCTGCAAACAGGTCGCAGAAGATATCAACGGCAAACTCAAGGTCGACATCGATCTCATAAAAGTCCTGAAGAAGCATGGACAATCCCTCGATGAGACAGAACTTGTCAAGGGAATAGTCGTTGACAAGGAGATATCCCATCCCCAAATGCCAAAAAGAGTTGAAAACGCCAAAATCGCGCTCCTCAACGCCAAACTCGAGATCGAGAAGACCGAGTTCGACGCGAAGATCAACATAGAGAACCCGGAACAGATGAAGGCGTTCTTGGACGAAGAGGAAAAGATGATCCGCGGGATGGCAGACAGAATCGCCGCCTCCGGTGCGAACGTTGTGATGTGCCAGAAAGGAATCGACGACTTGGCCCTGCATTTCCTAGCAAAGAAGGGAATCGTCGCGGTCAAGAATGTCAGTAGCGGAGATCTTGAAAAGCTTGCCAAGGCCTCAGGCGGACACATTCTGGCTAACGTCGACGAGTTGACGAAAGAGCACCTAGGCAGCGCGAAGGTTGTCGAGGAGATCAAGATAGGCGATGACAAGCTCGTATACGCCCGCGACTGCGCTAACCCACGGGCTGTGACCATAGTCGTTCGAGGTGGGACAGAGCACGTCACCGATGAGGCTGAGCGGTCGATACACGACGCACTATGTGTCGTCAGAAATGCCGTGGAAGATGGGAAGATCGTAGCGGGCGGTGGAGCACCCGAAGCTGAAGCGTCAAAGCGCCTGAAGGAATACGCAGTCAAGATCGGCGGAAGAGAGCAACTGGCAATTGAGGCCTTCGCTGAAGCCTTGGAATCCATTCCCATAACCATAGGTGAGAACGCTGGACTGGATCCGATCGATGTGATGGCGGACCTCAGGGCGAAGCACGAGAAGCCGGAAGGTCTCTGGTACGGCGTGGATGTCGAGACAGGAAGCTCCAGTGATATGTTCAAGGCCAACGTGATCGAACCGCTCAGGGTCAAGAAGCAGGCGATCCGATCTGCGAGCGAAGCGGCTGAGATGATCCTCAGGATCGACGATCTGATCTCAGCGAAGGGTATGAAGGAAGAGAGGATGCCAAGGGGTCCAGAGAAGCCGAAGTTCGGTGAAGAAGACTAGGCTTCGTGATTTGCTCCTTCTTCTTTCTTCTCAATTTCTATTTTCTTTCGTTGGCAAAGTGCCTTCCAGTTTGCTCCTATTTTTCCTGTGTAAGAAGTTGGTCAGGTGCGGGTGCGAGTAGTGGTGTAGCCCAGTCGGTCTGTGAATGATCGAGGAGAGGTGCATCGATATTGTTAGATGCTCGGGCGGAGCCAAAGATTCGACGGTGTATTTTGCGATTATTGGAACTGAAATCAGTCTGAGCGCGCTGGACAGATAGAATATCAGAGTGAGGTCGAAGGCGGTCGTCATGAGCGAACCAAAGATTGTCCCCATGATTGTCGCAGCTCCCGTTAATGTGTTGAAGAGGGGGATGTAGGTCAGTCTATTTTTGGGTTCAACATCGGCTAATAGCAGATTGAAGATCGCTAGGTTGAAGCCTGCCCAGACGCCTCCGCTGAAAAGGTTGAGGAGGATCTGGCCGTTGAGTGTGGGAAGAAAAATAAACGCTGCAGGCACTGCGGTTATGAAGATCGAGGAGGCGATTATCGTTGATTTGGCGCCATATCTGTCATCAAACTTTCCCCAGAGAAGCGACGCTGCAACCCCAGAGACGGCGGCGACCATGGTGGTTAGCGCAATCCATACTTCATCGCCTCCCATGTCTCGGATCATGTATAGGGTCCAGAGCGCACCCGGCAATGACACTGCGAAATTCCAGAAGCCGAACACTAGGGACAGCTTGAGAAGAGTACGATTCTCCCAAAGGTCTGACATCTTGAGCCTATTTGGTCTATCAAGATCGATGTCGGAGCCGGGATCTCGCAGAAGCGCCAAGAAGAACCAAGATCCGAGTGAGAAGATGAAGCCGATCGCGAAGAGTACCGTAAAGTTCAGCGGAAACGGTTTGACAGTGGTAAGGAATTTACCAGCCAAGAGCAGCCCGCCGACGCTCGCTGCTCCTATCAAGGCATTTCTGACCCCGAAATCTCGCCCCCGCCTCCTAGGTGGGACGACATCCGCCATCAAGTCTGTCCAGAAGAGTGTGGCTATCGTGCTGAATGTCGAAGAAAGTCCAAGTAGCAAGGCAATAGATTCAAAGGGCCAAGATGAAACTAGGAACGGCGAGAAGGCTATCGGGATCCACATAAATCTATTCAGAAGAGCCGTGGCCAGCATCGAAGCCTTGCGTCTCTGGCGATACTTGGTGCATACGAACGATGCTGGAGCCTGGACTATCGTGCTCGCGACCTGAGGGAGAGCTGTTATCAGCCCCATCATGAGATCGTCGGCGCCCATCCTCACCGCAAGGGCAGGGAGGTACGGTTGAGTGCAACTGGTGTAGATCGAGTGCAACACACCCTCTGCCCTGGTAGCAGTGATGTTGTGCCGATAATTCTGAGCAGCCTCTTTCTGCAAGGGCGGACACCGTCCGAGTGATGGAGGTGCCATTTCCACGCGATTCAGTAATAAGAATGACGCAGAGAGGCCACAATGGAATGGATTCATCAGAGATTCTGGCCGAAGGTCGGCCAAAGAAAAAGTTGAGAATGCAGTGGTTGTTCACATTGCATCGTGACACTGTCTAAGATCGAGATGCAAGATTTCTCCGCGATCGACAAGCCACGAGTATGGCTTCATCCGCCAATATGCTCGCTGAACGAAGGATCCGGCTACTACGCCGCGATTACGACTGATAAATTCTGCGCCGGTCTGTTGAACATGCAGAGGGCCATGTTTTCGGGTTACGCGCGCACCAAATCCTTAAGATCGAGTTCAATTAGCGTGGGGACAGACTTGGTCTACATGAAGATAGTTGGCCGCGGTGCGGTATTGACAATCATGAGCGTGGCCCACTCTCTCAACCACTCGATCTTTCTGGTTCTGCCCCCATTGCTCCTTCTCATAGTCGCTGAAACTGGGATCTCTTTGGGCACGCTCGGATTTGTCGCCTCTCTAGGCTATCTCTCCTATGGTGTGGGCGCTCTCTTCGGCGGCTACCTCTCGGACAAGTGGGGCGAGGTCAGAGTGATCTCTGCCTATCTGCTCTTCTCGGGGCTCTCAGGCGTCGTGATGATGTTTTGGGGTGACCTTCTAGGCTTTGCCATAAGCTTCTTGCTGATGTCTGCTTGGGCCAGCCTATATCACCCTGCAGCCAACAGTTTCCTGTCTAAGGCTTTTCCGGGTAAGATGGCCGCATCGATGGGGCTCCACGGAGTCGGAGGAAGTGTGGGACAAGTTTTTGCGCCAGTTTTAGCAGCTTTCGCAGGAATCAGATACGGATGGCGATACCCGTTTCTGGCCTTGGCCATTCTTTCCCTAGTCTCAGCTGCACTAATGAGCAGAGTCAGAGTTGAGACTTCGTCGACGGGTTCAGAGTATTCGAGCAAGACAGGCCTTTCGGAGCTGCTTAGAATACCGGATCTGCGGAAGGTATTCTTGTTCAGCATTTCCACCGGGCTATTCTTCCGGGGAATAGAATTGTTCTTTCCGACCTACCTCGCAACCGTCAAGGGCTTCTCGATCGAGACAGCAGCAATCGCCGCTTCATTGATACTGGTAGTTGGAATACTGGGTCAATATGCTGGGGGAAGAGGAACGGACAAGTTTGGGGCGAGAAGGATGATAATAGGATCCGCCTTCGGAGTGAGCGCCAGCCTTGTACTTCTCCAATATCTGCCATTCTCCCTTTCCGGCGTTGGTCTGTTCATCGGTATGTACGGAGTCGGGATTTTCGCGTCGCAGCCAGCTGGGTCGGCGCTTGCTGGGTTGGTGACGCCGAAGGATAAGCGCGGGTTCGTCTATGGAATACTCTTCTTCCTGACTTTTGGTCTCGGGTCGCTCTCAGCTTGGCTTGCAACGATCGTTGTCAATCAATCTGGACTCTATGCTGCTTTCCAGACGATGTTCTTACTGTCACTGACTTCCATAGCGGCAGCGTTTCTATTGCCGAAGGTGAGGTCCGAAGATGCCAATTCGGAGATCCTAACGAAAATCGGCTCCACGGGCGTTGAATGAATGCTAGTTCGTTCGGGTCGTCGATTCTATGATGAATGGGATCTCCAGAAGCTTCTTAGCATCACGGAACCGTATCTTCTGAATCCTAATCGCGCCTATTTCGCCCGTCCTCCGGCAGTGATGTTCTTTACATGCATTGATGTTCCAGTTTGCGATATTCACTATTCTTAATCTCGTCAACTCCTCTGGTAAGGGGAACAGGTCGTAGATCCGATCTCCCCACCGCTCTTCTGCCCCTGATCTGTCAATCTCCACCTCTTCTACAGCCACGTTCTCCGAGATCTTGTGGTTCGCCTCCTCCTCGATCATCATCATCTCATCATCGCTTGGCTTTCGATGGAACTGAACCACGAGTCTTCCCTTTTCGCCTTCGATGAAGGCGCCAGCCGTCCATTTTGCACCCAGAACCTTTTGCACCGCACCCTTCAGAACGTGGAGTGCTGTATGTGTCCTGATCTGCATGCCACCACCGCTCGATTGCTCGCTACCCAGTGGCGTGAGGAGCCTAGGCCGTCCCGCCCCTCTGCTTCTTCGCCAAGGAGAACCTAATGACAGGGTTGAGTCCAGACCTAGTTTCATCGAATGATCTCAGTTCAAGGATGCCAGAGTCGGCGGCCTCTTTGAGGAAGTCCTCGCCCAACTGCGTTCTGGCCATCACGATCGACCATCCAAGATGACCGGCCATGCCGCCAACAGATATGTCGGCAAGTTCGGATGTCAGATCTGTGCAGAACTTGCACGCTGGTCTAGTGTACTCGTTGACTTCATCCATGGTTGTCGATAGCAACTCTGTTCCATCAGAAGAGGCTCTGAACCTCCCCTTCTTGATTGCAAATTTTGTGATGTTTCTGGGGTCAACACCCTTCGGCAGCAGATATTCTTTGATGAGCCTGTCGTAGGCGTAGATCTCCATGCAGAAAAGTCCGATGACAAGTGAAGCATGGTCGGTCAGCTTCCTGCAACCTAGTGGCGAAGTCTGCATCCGCCTGAGCGCTTGAACTTGACATGGAGTTCCGACAATAGCTACCCGCTCTTTCATGTATTCCTCCACGGCGGACATGAGTCCGACTAGATTCGGAGAG
The DNA here is from genome assembly GCA_964460055.1 of uncultured Candidatus Bathyarchaeia archaeon. Classification (GTDB taxonomy): domain Archaea; phylum Thermoproteota; class Bathyarchaeia; order RBG-16-48-13; family CAYWPD01; genus CAYWPD01. The sequence goes on along the minus strand of CAYWPD010000008.1, from coordinate 15,354 downwards.
GGAGTGTACTTTGTACCAGCACATCTCAAAACATCTCCTTCATTGGTCATCACAACGGGACGAGGCTTCCACAGAGATTCAGCCCCTGCCATCGTTCCAACGGCAGCATCGATACGCCCCGACTTCAATCCATGCAAAACGAGAGAGGACACCACCCCACCGTCTTGACAGACCTTCAGAACATCGTCATTCTTGGATCTGCCGAGCGAGCATGAGCGGTATTGCCCGATAGCTTCATCGCCTAGGCTGGTTCGACCGAAGACAAAGACTTCAGATTCGGAAGCGTATCTCTTCCGCGCTGATGCAGCGTCGGTGTCGTACCCCGTTCTCGGGCACTGGTAGTAGCATATTTGGCAGAGTATACATTTGCCCTTTATTGTCGGCTGTTCTCCTTCAGGAGCCAATACTGAGACTGGACACGCTGCTATGCAGGCGCCGCAGAACATGCAGAGGTTCTTTCTTATGACCTCAGACACCAAGTTGCCAAATATCTTGGGCTTCTCTGTCAACGCAGCAGGCCCTCGGGTAACTATGATACCAACTATCTATAGATAGCGCTCACCCGAGACGTGTGGAACTACTGCGCTTGGGCAGGCGGCTGAGGTGCAGGAGCCTCAATTTTTGGCCTCTTGAAGCTGAGAGTCAGGTCCTGCTTCGAGAATCCGGCCAGCTCCCATTCGGTTGTCATCGCGATTGCATCTACGGGGCAGACGTATTCACATTGCGAGCAGAATGTGCATCGGTCCAGATATACCTCGAACTCGGAGGTCTTCCCTTTTCCGATCATCTTTATCGCACCGGCTGGGCAGTCTCTCTCACAGAGGCCGCATCCAATGCACTTGACCATATCGTAGACGAGTTTGCCTCGAAGCCCGGTAGGTACCTCGGACTTCTCGAACGGATAGCGTCTGGTCGCAGGCCTTTTCCCTAAGCTTCGAAGCAGCTCTCCGATCATCGCCATAAGATCTCACCTCAACCTACATTTGCCATCTGAACAGGGTTCTTCACTTTTCCAGCAGCGCACGCCCTCGAGTACCTCTTCAGGTCGTCTTCGCTCCAAACCCATCTCTTTCCGGTCCTCTCATCGAGGAACGTCATCCTATCTGTGCAACTAAAACATGGATCTATGGCTGCCAGCGCGATGGGTATGTCTGCAACGTTTCCGCCGGTCAACATCTTGACGACAGCCGGAACATTCGCCAGGGTCGGGCATCTAAGCTTGTACCTTTCCGGCTTCTCTGTTCCATTACTTCTTTGATAGTGGATTAATTCGCCTCTCGGTGCCTCAACCCTGCTTACGACTTCCCCCTGCGGAATCCGGCGCGGTGCCCT
>CAYWPD010000008.1:1481-13922 GCA_964460055.1 uncultured Candidatus Bathyarchaeia archaeon | reverse complement strand
TTCTTGGTCTTCTCGATCATCTCTGGTGTAAAATCTCGGCGAAGCCCGCCAATTATGTTCATCGAATAGGTGTTCCTGTTGCCGGTCAGTGCTTCTAGTATGTCCATTACTATCTCTCGGTCGCGCCAGACGTACATGAAGAGAGTGTCGAAGCCTATCTCGTGACCAGCGACGCCGAGCCAGAGGTAGTGGCTGTGTATCCTATTTAGCTCGAATAAAGCTGTCCTCAAATAGTGTATTCTCGGAGGAATTTGCAATCCGAGTAGCTCTTCCACGCCCTGTGTATAGCATTGTGTGTGCGAGCATGAGCAGATGCCGCAGACTCTCTCGATCAGTATCTGGTTTTGTATCCATGTCTGATTCTCGAGTGCTTTCTCCACACCTCTGTGATTGTAGCCGATTCTGGGTTTGACCTCTACCACGGTCTCTCCGTCGACTTTGAAAGTGAAACTCTCTGGCTCTTTGAGTGCGGGGTGCTGTGGGCCGAACGGAACCAAGAATGTGTTTTCCTCGGGGCTCTCTTGGGGTGGAGATGCTGCAGGGCCCGGATAAGCGCTGCGAATCTGCTCGATGGTCATGTTCTTTCTCAGAGGATGGAGCGTTGCTGGCCATCCGTCTGGGAGCACCAATGGAGAAAGGTCCGGATGCCCTTCAAAGGAGACACCAACGAGATCGTGAACCTCCCGTTCATAAAGAACCGAACCGGGGATGATCCCTGTGGTAGTTGGAAGAGTTGGATCGTCATAGGACGCCTTGGTTCTTAGAGACAGCTCGACGTCGACCCGGTTCAGGTGATAGATGACTTCAAGGTCTTTGCCATTATCGAGGCCCGTCACCGTTGAGAGATGGGAGAAGCCCTCGCTTTCTTTCAGATACCTGGCCGCGCTCTGGAGGCTCTGCTTCGGAACGGTAACGAAGAGTCTGCGAGGTCTGGGAAACTTTGCTTCGAGGACCGAGTCAGCGCCAATTGCAGTTTTTAGCCTTTCTACGATTTCCAGTTCTTGTGGCGATGACAATTTCACTCACCCTTACCCAGTTTAGATAGCAGTTTTGCAACGCCGTCAATTATTGCCTCGGGTCTTGCCGGGCATCCTGGGATGTAGGCATCCACCGGGATGACTTTGTCTATTCCTCCATAGACGCTGTAGCAGTTCTGGAAGACTCCGCCGCTACAGGCACATTCGCCTACCGCGACGACGAATTTCGGGGCAGGCATCTGCTGGTATATCCTGACAACTCGGTCTTTGACCTGCTTCGTGATAGGCCCGGTGGCCGCTATGATGTCTGCGTGTCTCGGACTGCCTTTGGCTAGGATTCCAAATCTCTCCAAGTCGTAGCGTGGAGTGAGGGCTGCGACGACCTCGATGTCACAGGCGTCTCATGGGTCTAGGGGCTTTATCCCGAGACGATACATGCGCCTGTGTTGAGGTGTAGGACCCAAGGTGATTTCACCCTCGCCCACCTTACGAGCTGTTCTCGAACTCCCTTTTGTGACATCTTGCCTCCTTCCGAGCTTCAGGGCTGAATCGTGAGACGATGGCATTTTCGACACGAGTTTCATATAAGGGTTAACAAAGGTCTTGGCCACTTGCTGAGCTATGGATGGTCGCTTTTGGGCGCTTCCAAAGCAGGGAACCCAAACCGAGCCGGTTGTTCCAACCATATCGGATAGGCGCTCTTTGCTTAGCTCGAGTCGGCGCTGTGGCATGATCATCTCTAGTATCTAATTTGGCGGCTTAGTCAACCTTATAGGTTACACAAATGTAATTACTCCAGATCTTCCAACCTGCCAGACGCTGGCTTACCAATTGGTAATTACCGCATCGTCCAGGGGACCAATGGTTTGATCTTGAGTGGCGAGGTCAGAAGGCTGGACAGACACGAAGCACTCGCCATGATGCACAAACTGCTGAGCAACTCGACACGGCTACGAATCCTTTCTATGCTACAAGAGAAGTCGCTGTCATTCAGCGAGCTATTGAGAGCACTGAAAGTCAATCCGAAAGTACTCAATGACAGCCTCAATACACTTTCCTCCTACGAGCTGATCGTGAAGTCCTATCAGCACAATGTATACGTGCTCACGCCGCTTGGGAGGCTGGCAGCCGAAGAAGGACTCCTTGAGATGCGCACTTTCACAGATCAGTTTCTTGAGATTCTGCAGAAGAGGGAAGACTTGTGGGTAAGACGGCAACCAAGATAACCATTGAAGAGATAGAGTCGAGCATAGCGAAAGTCAAGGGGCTTGAGCTGGTAATAGGCAAACTCGTCGAAGAGGACTGGGAAGAACCAGAGGGGCCTACACCTTACCCGTCGATAACCGCGCTACGGTCTTGGGACTTTAAGATTCTTGAGCGATACGAACCGTTCTACTCGCCGCTCTGCGACATGTGCTGCCTGTGCACATATGGCAAATGCGACCTCTCTCAAGACCGCAAAGGCGCCTGCGGCCTTGACATAAAGGCGCAGCAAGGCAGAACAGTTCTACTCGCGTGCCTTATGGGTGCCGCTGCACACGCGACGCACGCCAAACACATGCTGGAATACTTGATCGACAGGTTTGGAAGGAACCATCCGATCAGTCTCGGAATGGACGTTGATGTTGAGGCTCCGATCATCCGGACCGTCTGCGGCATCAGGCCGAAAGTCTTGGGTGACTTGGAAGAGGTCGTCGAATATGTCGGCGATCAGATAACCCAACTGCTCGCGGCAACCGCTACAGGAATGGAGGAAAGCTACCTAGATTTTGAGTCCAAAGCCCTTCATGCAGGAATGATGGATAATGTGTCGCTGGAGGTCTCGGACCTTGCTCAGGTCTCGAGTCTTCCCTATCCTCGTGGAGAAGCTGAAGCCCCTCTTGCTGATCTCGGAATGGGCGTGGTTGATTCAACAAAACCAGTAGTCCTTTGCGTGGGACACAACATCGCTCCTGGGGCGGAAGCGATCGACTATTTGGAGGCGCAAGGCCTCCACGGAAAGGTCGAAATCGCTGGCATTTGTTGCACATCGCATGAGCTTGCCCGCTACTCGCGTGGAGCTAAGATCGTCGGTCCACTGTCGAGACAGCTTTTGTTTGTTAGGTCTGGAATAGCCGACGTGATAATGATAGATCAAGAATGCATCCGGACCGACATAGTTGAACAGGCAAATGCCGAGGGAAGTCGTGTCATCGCAACGATAGAGCAGGTATGCGCTGGTCTACCCGACCGTACATCTGATCCTGTGGACGCCATAGTCGGCGATCTTGTTTCAAGAAAGATGATGGCCGCATTAATCAAGAATCCTAGCAAGGCGGGTGAAGTGGCCGTTAGAACCGCAGTTGCAGTCGCTCCAGAGAGAAGAGCCATGAAGCGCGATGATGAACAGGAGATTCTCAAGAAAGTTTTGCTCTGCACGAACTGTGAAACTTGTAGAAAGATATGTCCGAACGATCTCGCCATGAACGACGCAGTATCCGCAGCAAAAAAAGGCGACCTCTCCAAACTCGTGGATATTTACGACTTCTGCATGAATTGCGGGCGGTGCTCCAGCGCTTGCCCACAACAGATACCCATAACTGACCTTCTCCGAGTCGCTGCGAAAGAAAAGATAGGTTCAGAGAAGTTCAAGATCAGGACTGGAAGAGGTCCAATACTTGACACGGAAATCAGAAACGTCGGCAGACCCATCGTTATGGGAGAGATACCAGGCGTCGTAGCTTTTGTTGGCTGCTCGAACTACCCGAATGGAAGCAAAGAACTTGTTGAGATGGCCGATGAGTTCGCGAAGCGCAGATACATCGTGGTTGCTTCAGGGTGCTCCGCGATGGATATCGCTAGACACAGAGATGAGAATGGACAAACGCTTTACGAGAAATACCCTGGAGAATTTGATGCCGGGTGTGTCGTCAACACTGGTTCTTGCGTTTCGAACGCACACATCATCGGCGCCACGATCAAGATAGCAAACATCTTCGCAAAACGGAGGTTACGGGCAAACTTCGAGGAGATCGCAGATTACATCCTTAACAGAGTGGGAGCGGTCGCAGTTGCTTGGGGAGCACAACACCAGAAAGCAGCTTCAATCGCAACCGGCGCGAACAGATTTGGAATACCAGTCTTAGTCGGGCCACACGGAGCGAAATACCGCAGAGCCTACCTCGGAAGACCTGACTTCAGAGAGAAGTGGACAGTCATCGATGCCAGAACCGGAAAACGAACTTTCGTTGGGCCAACTCCTGAACACCTTGTCTATGTAGCCGAGACCAAGGAAGAAGCGATAGTCATGGCGGCAAAGCTGGTAATGCGTCCAAACGACACATCGAAAGGACGAATGATCAAAGTGGCACACTACGTTGACCTCCATAGGAAGATGTACGGAACAACGCCTCCAGACTTGGACCTCTTTGTTCGGAGCGAGACTGATCTCCCGATCGCGATGAAAGATGAGATTCTGGGTGAACTCAAGGCAAAGGGATGGGAGCCTATGGAAATACCCGATCCAACCCTGCTTGAGAGTCAGATAAGGAAGGTGCAATAGATGGCGACGCCTTGGCAAACCGGGAACGTGCCAGGACCCAAGATGGCAAATACACTTCCTCCCGAAGGGTTGCCCAAGTTGCTGGAAAGAGCGGAAAAGCCGCTCCTTGTCCTGGGTGGTAACTCTACGAAAGATGAAGTCGGAGATGCACTGGACAGCATACTTCGACTCGCCAAACGGTTCAAAGTTCAAATCGCGGTGTCTCCGGGAGTCTACAAGAGCGTCAAAGATAGATCCGACTTTCCGATGGTATGTATCGGCGTCGAAGACCTGACAAACAGGCTAAGAGACAGAGGCTGGAAAGGGCTTGATGGGAAAGGAAATTATGATCTTGTACTTTTCGCAGGGAGTATCTACTACTTCCAGTCTCAGATGCTAGCAACGCTGAAGCACTTCGCCCCTCACCTGAAAACGGTGTCGATCGACCGTTTCTATCAGCCAAACGCGGACTTCTCGTTTCGGAACATGAATGAACATGACTGGAAGAAGAGTTTGGAGTCTATGGTTAAGCAACATGGGTGATCGAGATGAATGGTACAAGCTTCCAAGAGAAGTTGAAGAAGTTTCCTGTTGAGATTGGGGAGATGTATGAGGGACAGAGGATACGAAGGCCAGACATGTACGTCGAGTTCGGAGGTCCCGACATCCCCAAGAAGTTTGAACTGGTTCGAGTGAAACCCTTAGAAGAGGTCGAGGATGGCAAGATTGTCGTCTTGGGACCAGATCTATCGGACATGAAGGTTGGAGGAAGCTATCCGATCGGGACACTGATCGAGGCAGCGGGCAAGCGGGTGGACAAAGACATCGAAGGCGTACTTGAACGCAGAGTGCATTACTTCATGAACTATATTGAAGGTGTAATGCACCTCAACCAAAGGTCGGATATCTGGCTCAGGATCAGCAAGCGATCGTATCAGAAAGGACTAAACTCTCTTAAATTGGTCGGAGAGGCTCTGATGATGCTTTACAAGTCGAGCCTGCCGATCATCGAGAAGATCCAAGTCACCTTTTACACGGACTTGCCCAAGGTCGAGGAAGTTCTGCCAGAGGCCTTAGCGGTTTACTCCGCAAGAGATGCGAGGGCTCGCACGCTGAAAGACGAGGATGTTGGGGAGTTCTATGGCTGCGTAATGTGCCAATCCTTTGCTCCTACTCACATGTGCGTGATAACTCCCAATAGGATCGCCTCGTGCGGCTCAATCAGCTGGTTCGATGCTCGAGCTGCTTCCAATGTAGATCCAAAGGGACCAAACTTCCCTGTTCCGAAGGGCGACTGCATCGATCCCGTCAAGGGCGTGTACGAGGGAATCAACAAGACAATACGAGAGAAGACTATGGGGTCAGTTAAGAGCATCTCGCTCTACTCGATGTTTGATCATCCTCATACATCGTGCGGCTGCTTCGAAGCGATCGCATTCTATATACCAGAAGTCGATGGCGCCGGGATAATCCATAGAGACTTCAAAGGCGCGTGTGTCAACGGGCTTCCGTTCTCGACGATGGCTGGACACACAAGCGGCGGCACCCAGAACGAGGGTTTCTGTGGAATCGCAGTCGAATACACTCGCTCATCCAAATTCCTTCAGGCAGATGGTGGTTGGCAGAGAATTGTCTGGATGCCAAGCCAGATAAAAGAGAGGGTAAAGGACGGCATACCGCCTGATCTGACAGAGAGGATAGCATCTGAAAACGACGTCAAAACCGTGTCTGAACTCAAAGAGTTCCTGAAGCAGAAGAATCATCCAGTGGTCGAGAGATGGAAGGAAGAGGCTGAGGCAGGAAAGGAAGAAGCGAAAGCGGAAGAACTTGCTCCCCCAGAAGAGGCCGCACAACTACAACCAACTCTCTTCCAGCCCACAGTTGAACTTCCTTCAACAGCTGGTTTCCGCATCATCCTGAAGAATGCAAAGATCACCGCCGAGAAGATTATCATTAAACATGCGGAGAAGGCGAAGTGATTCCATTGGACGAAAAGGACATCGCCATTTTCAGCAAGAGGTTCCTTGAAATATTCGAGAAGTTCGGCGAGATTGAGATCGAGAACGTTGAGATCGCGGCCGAAGAGTTGACTCTAGTTCTCCAACCCGCGGCGAGAGCGCTCCTTCAGCCCAGAGCTATCCCGCCTGTGGCTCCCCCAAAGATGGTTGACAAGCTCATCGCAGGAGAGTATATGCCTCCAATCGAGTCTTACGCTGGAACCGTAGCCGAAGTGCAACTCGGAGCAAAGAAGTCTGATGGAGGTTCCCGAGGTAAGATCATCAAGGTCGGCGGACACAGGACACTACCCTTCTACAGCTTTGAAGCCGTCAATCCGAATAGGCCCGTATTCGCCATGGACGTCTTCGATATGGCAATCCCTCTGGCCAAGGCTGTCAGACAGCACTTCGAAGGCGTGATGGAAGACCCTGCAGAGTGGGCCAAGAGATGTATCGAGGAGTTTCACGCAGACCTCGTCTCTCTGAACCTCGTGAGCACAGATCCCCTTCTGAAAGATACTTCGCCGAAGGAGGCTGCCAAGACCGTGGAACGCGTCCTCCAAGCCGTAGACGTTCCTCTGGTGATAGGTGGTTCAGGCAACAAGCAGAAGGATCCTTTCGTTCTCGAGGCCGCTGCAGAAGTCACCCACGGCGAGAGATGTCTTTTGAACCCGGCGACGTTGGACTCGGACTACCAGCATGTAGTTAAGGCGGCGAAGGAGCACCTGCACTCGGTTGTCGCCTTCACATCGATGGACTTGAACAATCAGAAGAAGTTGAATCGGCTGCTCCTAGATGAAGGCCTACCAAAGTCTCAGATTGTGATGGATCCCACCACTGGTGCACTTGGGTACGGAATCGAGTACTCTGTGAGTCTGATGGAAAGAATCAAACTTGGAGGTCTCCTAGGCGACACGGATCTGCAGATGCCTATTCTGGCACCGGCCAGCAACGCTTGGGGCGCAAGAGAGTCTTGGATAAAGAGCGACAGCTGGGGGCCAAAGGAGCTTCGCGGGCCGATCTGGGAGACGATCACGGCACTGACTATCATGCTCTCCGGAGGCGACCTCTTCATGATGAGTCATCCTGTCTCGATCAGAGTTCTCAAACAGCTTGCAGACCAACTCTTCGGGAAGGTCGAATCGAAGCAAGAGGTCGGAGATTGGGTCTCAGGACTGAGGTGACGCAGAGATGCCAGAGAAAGCCACTCTACTAACCGTTTACAAGTTCCTTCCACAGACGAACTGCGGCGAATGCGGCGAAGTCAACTGTATGTCATTCGCCTCGTTGCTGCTCGAGAGGAAAGCCGTACCCGAGGGCTGTCCCCCGCTCAAGACCGCCAAGTATAGGCCTCAGCTCGAAAGACTGAAGGAACTCATCGCTCCCCCCATCAAGGAGGTGTTGGTAGGAGTCGGAGAGAAGGCTGTGAAGCTCGGCGGGAAAGAGGTCATGTATAGACACGAGCTCATGTACCACAATCCGACTGCCATAGCCATTGATGTCAGTGATACATGGGATGACGATAAGATCGTTGAGAGATGCAAATCGGTCGAAGCATATGAGGTTCAGAGGATCGGTCAGAAGCTCAGACTGGACATGGTGGCGATAAGATACGCCTCGGGAGCGCCCGAGAAGTTCGCTCACGCAGTTTCGGTTGCCTCGAAATCCACCCTGCTGCCCTTGATCCTCTGCTGCCTCGACAGCGAGGTGATGCGATCCGCGCTCGAGCAGAAGGGAGTCCACGACGTCAAGCCTCTGCTTTATGCAGCCACTAAGGACAACTGGAAGGATATGGGCTATCTGGCGAAGCAGTACTCATGCCCGATAGTGGCCTATGCTCCAAGTGACATGTCAGGGCTGAAGTCTCTTGCAGCAACTCTGCGGGCCATCGGCGTTGAAAATATCGTACTTGATCCGGGCACTTTTCTTGAAGGAAAGCAACTCATGGACATGACCAGTAATCTCACAATGCTTCGAAGATCTGCGATCCAGAAGGGAGACAAAGACGTTGGATATCCAATCATGGGCGTGTCTGCGATCGTGTGGCTGACCGGGGAGGACCCGACAGCAACATCGTTTAAAGAGGCCTGTCTTGCAGCCAACTTGGTCCTTCGATATACCGATCTCGTCGTCATGCACACAATGGAGCCTTGGGCGTTACTGCCGATCGTGACTCTGCGACAGAACGTCTACACCGACCCGAGAAAACCAGTCGCCATCGAGGCGGGACTGAAGGCAATCGGAAGCCCGGACGAGAATTCTCCAGTTCTGGTCACCACCAACTTTGCACTAACCTACTACACGGTTCTGAGCGACCTTGAAACGGCTGGGATAACGTGCCACCTCATAGGAATCGATACAGGAGGACTTGCGGTTGAATGCTCGGTTGCCGGAGGGCAGTTCAATGCTGCTCTGGTCAGAGACACCCTAGCGTCGACCAAGATGGAGGAGAAGGTGAAACACAGGAAACTCATTATCCCGGGGTTGGCTGCGAGGCTAAGGGGCGACCTCGAGGACACGACCAAGTGGGAGATCCTAGTCGGCCCAAGGGACTCTTCGCAGATCAATGACTTCCTCAAGAAGGTATGGACCTCAAACTGAATAGGAATGCAACGGTCAGATGAGATTTCATATCGAGGTGCAGCACCCCGAGAGATGCGTAGGCTGTTATAGCTGTGTGCTCGCCTGCTCAAGGGAGCTCTTCAACTCGGTCGGCGCGAAGAGAACAGCGGTCTTCGTCAGGTCAGGACATACTCTAGATAATCGTTTCGACGTCGTTGTGTGCAGATTCTGCAAGGACCCTGAATGCGCCACCGCATGTAAGCTGGACGCCCTTATTGCTGCGCCAGAGGGGGGAGTCTCATTAATTGCCTCCAAATGCGAAGGTTGTAAGACCTTCGACTGCATTTCCGGATGCCAGTTCAGAGCTCTCGCCTTGGATCAGAGAAAGAGGATTCCGATAATCTGTGATAGATGCGGCAATTGCGGCAAGTTCTGTCCACACGATGTCTTCAAGTACGAAGAGATGAAGGAGTGACAGACTTGCCTGAGAACATCCTGCACATCGACTTGAGCGCCTCTTCGGTCCGAGTCACAGATGGCTCGGACCTATTTCGAAGATGTTTGGGCGGTGAAGGGGTCGCAATAGAGCTCCTCCTCACAGAATGTGCGCGAGGCATCGACCCATTCTCGCCAGACGCGCCCATAATCCTGGCCACGGGACATCTGACCAGCGTGTATCCTTGCGCATCGAAGACCATCGCCATGTTTAAGTCACCTCTAACAGGCAACTTGGGAGAAAGCCACGTTGGAGGCCACCTAGCGGCTGCACTGAGGTTTGCGGGTTTTGACGCCGTGGTCATCAAGGGAGCGTCAGAGAGAGTGGTCGCCCTACACATTGAGGACTCGAAGGTCAAGATAGTCCACGCGGCGTCGCTCTGGGGTTTGTCCCCTCTCGATGTCGAGAAAGCACTAAGAGATCCAACTTATGATGGCATGCAGTCGGTTGTCGCGATAGGCCGTGGAGGTGAGAACTATCTCTATTTCAGCAATGCGATAGTGGATAGATTTCATCACTTCGGCAGACTCGGATTAGGGGCGATTCTAGGAGCGAAGAAGCTTAAAGCCATCTCTGTGAAGGGAGGCGGCGAAGTCCCACTCAAGAACCCCACCGAACAGAAGGCGATGTATGAGGAAATCTACAGGGAGACTGTCCTGTCAGGAAAGATGGGCAAGTACCATGACCTGGGAACCCCGGAGAACGTACTCGTCCTGAACGAGATCAAGGCGCTTCCAACAAAGAACTTTTCCAAGAGCTTCTTTGACAGAGCGGAGAGGATCTCGGGTCAGGCCTACGCTGAGCTAGATCTGGAAAGGAAGATCTCATGTCCCGGATGCCCTGTCGCCTGCATACATCTGGGTTCCATCTCGACGGAGTTCGCTCCGCAGCACGAGTTGGGGCGCAAAGAGATCTTTCAAGAACTTAAGCTGGTGCCGTACAACTATGAGCCAATCTACGCGCTCGGCAGTAATCTTGAAGTTGGGGAATCGAGATCGGTTCTTTCGCTAATAGCCTTTTGCGAGGAGACTGGAATCGACGCGATGATGGCAGGGACGGTTCTCGCATGGGCCACCGAAGCGTATGAGAGGGGTCTGATAACCTCCGAAGACACAGGAGGAATCGTTCCGATATGGAGCGACTCAGACTCATATCTCAAATTCCTCGAAAACATCGTCTCCAAGAGCAACAGCTTCTATGCAAGACTTGCCCAGGGAGTCGCGGCGGCCGCCGACAAGTATGGAGGAAGGGAGTTTGCCATCGCTCTGGGCAAGAATGGACTTGCTGGATATTGGACAGGGCCCGGCTTCGTTGTTGGAACGCTCGTTGGAGCACGACATTCGCATCTCAGCAATGCCGGATACACGATAGATCAGAACTCGATCCGAAAGAACAGTCTCCCAGAACAGATCGCCGACTACTTGGTGGAGGAGGAGAATTGGCGATGCGTCCTAAACTCACTAGGCATATGCCTGTTCTCACGAACCATCTACTCCAAAGAACTTGTATCGAGACTTCTCGCGAACGAAGGAAACAATCTGACTACGGATCAGCTGGATGAGCTGGGCAGAGAGATCTTCCACAAGATGTATCGTTTCAAGCTCAGAGAAGGCTTCGATCTCGAAGAGGAGAGAGTTCCGGAGAGACTCTTCGAGACACCGACACCATTGGGAATGCTGGATCGACAGAGTGTGGAATCAGTACTCTCCTTATACATAAAGAAGAGGGAAGGAGAAGGGCTGCATCTGAAGAAGGAAGAGAAAGCGCTGCTCGACCTACTTTCACCAAGAACACGAAGTTGAGAGGTGAACCAGAGTTTGTGCGAGTTTAAGGTCTATGTGAAGACAGCAGAAGGAGAAAGAGAGGTAACGCAAGATATCGTGCAGGTAGATGTAAGGAACGGCGAGGCAACTCTAAGGGATGTTTTGGGCAGCTCAAAGAGCGTCAAGAACGCTATCGTCTCGAGGATCGATGTCGGAAAGGAGCGGCTTGAGCTAGTAGAAGTTCCGATGCTGGCAGAGATTCAAGCCTTCCTGTCACAATATGAGCGGTGTCTAGGTGAGCGTAGATACGACACCGATCTCGAGCTCAGGTGGGACGACGTCAAGGCCAAGGGAGATGAGATGGTCCGCTCTCTGTGGGCGAGATACAAAGGTGTGAAGGCTCAGTGACCTTCTCGATCGCCATCTCAGGAAAAGGTGGTACAGGAAAGACCACGCTAGCTACGCTATTCATCAGGATCTTGCATGAAGCGACGGGCGACATTGTGCTAGCGATAGACGCGGATCCAAACTCCAATCTTCACTCCTCGCTTGGAGTGGCACCTCCGAGGTCTGTTGGAGAGATAAGAGAAAAGATGCTTGCAGAAAAGGACAAGCTTCCGATCGAACAGACGAAAGAAGACTACCTCAACTACATGATACAGAGCTCGGTCTTGGAGTGCGAGGGGTTCGACCTCTTGGCGATGGGAAGGCCCGAAGGCCCCGGATGCTACTGCTACGTCAACAATCTGCTGAGAAAGATAGTCGACACACTGGCAACGAACTATCGATACTTGGTCCTCGATTCGGAAGCTGGGCTTGAGCATCTAAGCCGACGAACTACTCGGGATATCGACCTCCTTCTGACCGTGGTGGACCCCACACTGAAAGGAATACTCACGGCGAAGCGGATCAAAGATCTGACGCGAGAGCTCGGAATATCGGTTGGCAGAATCCTGACCATCGCGAATAGGGTGCCGAAGGGCCTGGAAGAGAAGGTGAGCGCCGAAGTGAAGGCCCAAGGGCTGGACCTCATCGGCGTCGTACCGGAGGATCCTTTGGTCGAGCAGTTCGACTTCGAAGGCCGACCCACCTATCAGCTACCGTCACATTCACTCTCGTATCTTTC
>CAYWPD010000008.1:0-1381 GCA_964460055.1 uncultured Candidatus Bathyarchaeia archaeon | reverse complement strand
TGGCACGCACACTCGCGAGGAAAGGGTTTGAAACGATAGCGATAGACGCGGACCCAGCTATGAACCTCGGTCGATCACTCGGTGTCGCCCAAGACAAGATTGCACTGATGCTTCCCTTGTCAGACAACAGCGAGCTCGTCGCCGAGAAGACTGGGGCAAGGCCGGGAGAGATGGGCAGCGTGTTCAATGTCACTCCCAACGTGAGTGATGTGGCGGACAGGTATGGAGTTGAAGCGCCGGACGGAGTGAGACTTCTTGTCATGGGCACGGTCAAGTCGGGCGGCATAGGATGCATGTGTCCGGCAAACGCCTTGCTGAGAGCGTTGATGAGAAACGTCCTGGTTGAGAGAAAAGAGTTTGTCGTGATGGACATGGAGGCAGGGCTCGAGCATCTCGGTAGAGGGACTGTTAGAGGCGTGGACGTCCTCTTCGCTGTCGTGGAGCCTGGAAACCAAGCGTTGGATACGGCTTCAAAGATAAGTAGGCTAGCTCAGGACCTAGGCATCCGCAAGATCGCGGGCATAGCAAACAAAGTCAAAGGATTGAATGAAATGGACTTCGTGAAGGAGAGACTGGCGACGATACCCATGACCTTATGTTCCATCATGCCTTTTGATCCCAAGGTCGCAGAAGCAGATATGCTGGGACTCCCTGCCATCGACTATGCGCCAGCGAGTCCCGCGCTGAAGGAAATAGAGGCCTTGTCCGAGTGGGTGCTGTTGTCCTCAGAGGCCCAGCATGGTTATTAGGTCAGCACTCTTGGTCTGTGACTGTTTGCGCTGAGAATGTGAGCGGAGCTTCCGGCCGATTTCCTAGCTTTGCCCGGCCTCGATCACTCCAACCGCTTAAGTATCGGCGGTGTGGATTGTTGTGGAAAGGCAGTGAAGGAGATGTTGAAGACAAACGCCGACAAATTGGTGAAGATCTCAGTATGGGGTGAGGTTGTCAGCCCAATCTTCGTCTCTGAAATGAGTCCTTATCGCATATCGTATGACGGGCGTGCCATAGCGTTGCCCGGCATGGGAGGTATAACCTACAACGTCCGCGTGGGAGATCTGGCAACAGGGTGGGAAGCTGACCATGTTGAGCCAGGTGTGAGTCTGGAGAACAAGGAGAAGGATGAGAAGGCGCCCGCGGCCTACAATATGGCACTCAACCTGCTCGCTTGCGTCGGCAACGAGGCGAAAGTCGTATCAGGCGATGCCAAAGGCGAAAAAGGCGTCGTCACGGGTAAACACGGCGGAATCAACCACGTTATGGTGGACTTCAGAGAGGAGACTCTGGAGAAGTTAGTTCTGAAGGACAAGGTCCAGATAAAGGCATGGGGGATGGGCCTTAAACTCCTAGATCTTCCAGCCGTCAAAGTGATGAATATGGATCC
>CAYWPD010000007.1:0-49220 GCA_964460055.1 uncultured Candidatus Bathyarchaeia archaeon | reverse complement strand
ATTCCCACCTCCTGGCAGTTTGAATGCTTGATCTTGAGATAGATCTTCGAGGCTGCATCTTCTCCTACCAAGACCGTGGCAAGGCATGGTTTGACCCCGTTCTGTTCGAAGATCCGAACTTCTTCACCTATTCTGTTCCTCACATGCTCTGCGACTTTCCTTCCGTCCATGATCGTGGTGATCATGCCAGAACCCTCACCCGCCTGCCTTCAAACCTCAACTTGCCCTCCACGAATAGCCTCACGGCTTCCGAGTAGATTTTGTGCTCCTCAACTAAGATCCGATCTGAGAGCGATTCCACCGTGTCATCCTCTCTGACCGGAACCGGAAACTGCACTACTATCGGCCCTGTGTCAATTCCCTCGTCAATGAAATGCACGGTGCATCCAGAAATCTTTACGCCGTACTCTAACGCTCGGCGCTGGGCGTTCAGCCCTGGAAACGACGGCAGCAGCGATGGATGTATGTTCATGATCCGACCTGCATAGAGTCTGACGAACTCGGAACTCAAGACTCTCATGTATCCGGCCAGAGCAACCAGCCCGTCCTCAGGCGTCACTTCACTCTCAGCAAGATTCGCCGCAATCTTGGAGTCGTAGCTCCATCTGCTCTCTTCAGAACCCTCGACAGACAGGTAAACCGCCTTGATATTGTTCGCTCGTGCAATATCCAAAGCCCCCGCAGCCTGCTTGTTACTGATGACTATCCTGATCTTCGCGTCTCCCAACCGTCCCTCTGAAGCACTTTGAATGAGCGCTTGGAGATTACTTCCTCTCCCAGAAGCAAGAACTCCTATGTTGACCGTCATTTCTCCTCAAATCTCATAAACGATCTTACCCTTTCCTGGTACGAAGTCGACCCTTCTGTAGAGCGTCCCTTTGGACTCCCTGTGCCTTGACGATATCCTAGCGTCTTCCGCGATCTCGATCCACTCTCTCAGAAGTTGCCTGCTCCCGACATCCGACCTATAGAAGAGCCCCCAGCCATCGCTCAATCTGACGTGTCTCACGGCTCGAGCAACCTTCTCACGAGCTCTCTCTATTTCGCTGTCCTCCGCGTAGACCTCGACTGCCCTTGATCCCTTCGTGACCATCTTCTCTCCTTCATGGCTTACTGAACCGTAGAAGATCTTGCATCCGTCTTTCGAGATCGCAGCCTCATCTACGTCGATCGGGTGATCCCGGGCCAAATCCCGTCTCTGCGGATATCCTTCAGGGGCGATAGCCCAGACGACGCTTGCGACCTCTTTGAACCTAACCTTCAACGTATTCAATCTCTTTGAGATCGTTGCAGAACATATCTCCTCGAAACTGGCTCCAGCCTCAAGGTCTAACATATTCAAGACATTCACCCCTTCGGGGTCTCCGAACCTTGAGTAGAACTCGAGGGGGACATCCCAGCAACCAGTTCCAAGCATCATCTGGCCTGCAACTACGCCGCTGTAAGCGTCCATCGCCTCTTTCTGGATTGCTCCGACGGTCTTCTCAACGATCTCCCTAGCCTTCGACGCGTCTTCTTCACTTATGAAGGGAAGTAGCATGCCTGGCCCCGAGATCGAGCCCATTCCGCCGGTCTCAGGCCCCTCGATTCCGTTAAACGCGTGCTTGTTGTCCTGAACAAGAGGCATAGGGATGAAAGTTCTGCCGTCGCAAAGAAAGTGCGCTGTATATTCCGGACCGAAGATTCTCTCCTCGATCAGAATCTTCTCATCAAGCGCTAGGACGGAGCTGAACTTCTCAGCAGTCTGCGCGGCACTCTTCTTTATCGACTCCGTTGCAGATAGGAGATAGACCTTGTCCCCCTCTATCAGTCGGACTCCTTTTCCACCCACCTGCCCGGACGGCTTGAAGACCAGATTCTCAGGGTTCTCGGTAGCGTAGGTGATGGCGTCATCGCGATTCGAAAAGACGAGAAACCTTATTCTGCCAGGGATCTTCTCGCGGAGCATGATTCTCCTCAGAAAGACTTTACTTCTCTCTATCTCAGCGAGTCTTCTCTTCGCTCCGAAACAGGGGATCTCATGCTCCTCCAGCAAATCAGGCACGCCAGCAAAGTTTGCCGCCTCGGGCCCGATGACCACGTAGTCGACACCGAAATTCGTGGCGGCGTTCAAAACCTCCTCCGGAGCCTCAACGTTGCCCTCTTTGTAGCCATCGGCCAGTCTAATTAGGCCAGGGTTACGGCAGCCCATCAGGCAGTAGAGCTTTGGGCAGGTTGGACCTACCTTAAGGGACGCTCCTATTGCATGCTCTCTAGCTCCATCCCCAACCAAGAGAATCTTCATCAGTTGTCCTCCGGATGTCTTCCAGTGAAGCAACTCACGCAGAGTTCATTCAGTGGCAGACCAATGCACTCAGCCAAGTCCTTGGTTGTGAGGAAGCCGACACTTTCTGCGCCGATGGCTTGAGAAATCTCCTCGTCTTCCAAGTTCTTGGCGATCAGCTCGTCTTCTCCCGGCACCTCGGTTCCGTATGGGCATCCTGCGATTATTTTTGGTGACCCAACTAGGAGGTGCAGATCTTTGACACCGCAGTAGTCTCGCATGTATCTGAAGGTCTTCTTTGTCGTCGTGCCTCTTACGACGGAGTCGTCGATGACAACGACATTCTTCCTGGCTATCACCTCTTTGATAGGATTGAGCTTCAGTTGAACTCCTATCTCTCGGTCAATCTGCGTCGGTCTGATGGCGCTTCTCTCGCCCACAATCTTCGAGAAGCCTTCCGCGACTGGTATCCCGGTCTGGTTCGAATACGCCATCGCAAACATACGCGCGGTCTCGGGAACTCCCAAGATGACATCGGCCCTCTGGGGGAACTTTCTTGCCAGCGTCTCTCCGATCCGTCTACGTACCCAGCTGACTGGGATCTCATCTATCTTTGAGAGGGGGTTTGCCAAGTATACATACTCGAAGGAGCAGACATTTCTCTGCCTAGCCTTGCATCTGGCACCTCTCTTAGAGTACTGCGTGACCGAGAAGCATTCACCAGGCTCCACAAATTGCGGCGGATACTTACTTCCGACCACATGGAATGCACATGTCTCCGAAGAAATCAATCCATTATCGAAGCCCAAGCCGACATGAGACAGTGGTTTCACCCCTCTTGGATCGCGGCCAAATATTATCGTGCCATCCTTTGCGAGGGCACAGAAGGTATAGCCTCCCGGAGTTCTCTCAACAAGCTCGGCTGCTGCCTGCTCTGGGTCACTCTTCGCCAACTCCTTGCTAAGGCCCTGTGCGAAGCTGCGTGCTCCTCCTTCAATTAGAAATCGCCCGTCGTTAACAATTCTGACTCGATTCTGCGATATTGGCTGGATCTCCCTTCTCAGGCTCTCTTTCACAGTTGTGACGGCGCCTATGCCAGCACATCCGGTAAACTTTCGAAGGCTTCTCTCGTCGAAGGCGTTATTGGCTATCGAGTTCTTTCTGTACGTCCTCACTTGCCCATTCAGATCGGCCACAGCGATTCCGAAAGATTCTTGACCTCTGTGTTGAAGCCCGATCAGTCCGTAGCCAACGAATCTCGCTGTCGAGTCTACCCAATCTTCATAGTAGGCACGTAGTCCGAATATTCCGGGCATATCCCTCAGACCTTAAGCCATCTCCCAGTATCGAACCCTGCCTTCGGGCATCTTCGCTCGCATCTGATCAGACACCTTCTGTGCTATGGGAGTCGGATACTCCCCCGTCAGACATGCCATGCACAGCTCGTCACGAGGAATGCCGATCGCCTCTACCAGTCCTTCTATGGTCTGATAGCAGAGCCTGTCTGCACCGATTGCTTCCTGAATTTTGGATACGCTCTTCACGGCTGCGATCAGCTCGGCGTGTGTGGCTATATCGATGCCATAGAAGCATGGAGATACTATCGGTGGGCAGGTAACCCACATCTCAACCTTTCTGGCGCCCGCCTGTTTGACCAAGTTGACAATCTTTCTTGAAGTGGTTCCTCTAACTATGCTGTCATCTACCACTATCACTTTCTTGTCTTTCAGAACCGACCTCACAGGGTTGAGTTTAACATGAACCGCATCGTCTCGAAGCTGCTGGCTTGGCATGATGAATGTGCGCCCGATGTATCGGTTCTTGATTAGCCCTTCGGCAACTCTGATTCCCGTCCTCCTCGAGATTCCTTCGGCAGCTGGTCGAGCTGTATCTGGAACCGGCACGATGATGTCCGCGCTCGCCTCGTAAGTCTTCGCGAGTTTCCTTCCCAGTTCAATCCGCGCGGAGTAGATGTCTCGGCCACATTGAATAGAGTCTGGGCGGCTGAAATACACGAACTCGAACATGCAGAATGCTTTGCGTTTATTTCGGATCACTTGTTCTCTCCAAACGTTCTCCTTACTCGAGACGACAAGTTCTCCCGGAGCGACATCCGAGACCTTATCGATCCCGTTTACGTTCAAAGCAACTGTCTCGGATGCGATCATAGTGAGACCGTCTGTCTTGCCCATTGAAAGCGGCCTAAATCCGTATGGATCTCGAAAGGCGAAGACCTCTTCCTCTCCCGTCAGCGCTGTGACAGAGTATGATCCCTCCAGCCTAGTCATGCATTTCTCGACGCTGTTAGTGAGATCCCTTTCTATTCTCAGGTGATCGACCAATGTCTTGAGAACAACTTCGCTATCGTTTCTTGAGGATAGAAAGATCCCTTTTGCCGTCAGCTCTCTTGCAAGCTCCAAGTTGTTGACGATGTTCCCGTTGTGTGAGAAGGCGATTCCATTCTTCTCGTGATCTATGAAAAATGGCTGCGCAAAGTTCTCCACAGCGAGGCTATTGGCGCGCGTCTCCGGCCCCGCGGGTTTACCTACTGTTGAGTATCGGACGTGACCTATGCCCATTGTTCCCTTGAGGCTGTTGTAGTTCTCGGACCAAGATACTAGTCCTACGTCTTTCCTTTGGTGGAAACTTGCGCCATCAAAGGTAAATATTCCGTTTGCTTCCTGCCCTCGATGTTGCAGCGCTAGAAGCGCCAACCAAATCTGATTCGCTACCTCATCATTCTTTGAAGTCGCACCAACCACGCCGCAGTTCTCCTTCAATCGCGTCATCTGTTTACGATCCTCTCAAACGACTCTTCATAGGCTTCCCTTAGCTCAGACATGGCAACCGAGGTTCCTGAGCCTCTCCCTGACAGACAGAGCTGGTCTCCACCGACCGTGCCTATCGCGGAACATGGAATCTTCTGGTTCTCAAATAGGGCGATGATATCCCGCGCACGGTTTGTTGTTAGGATGAACCGCGAGTTGGATTCCGAAAACAAGAGTTCGTGTGGCAGAAGTGGGTCTGATGGTACGGCATCCAAATCTATGCTGGCACCCATATTTCCAGCTACTGCCATCTCAGAGATGGCGACTGCAAGTCCTCCCCTCGAGCAGTCATGGCAAGATCCTACGTAGCCTTCGCCAATACATTCGAGGACCGCCCCCATAGTTCTTCTCTCCAAATCCAAGTCCATTCTAGGGGCAGCTGAACCTGTGAGGCGATGAATCCTACTGAACTCCGAACCTCCCATATCGCGGCGAGTCTTTCCAACGATTATCACTGAGTCGCCAGTGGACTTCATCGCCATGCGTGTGATACTCTTCTCATCATCTATGAGACCTATGACGAATATGATGGGCGTCGGTTTGATCGCCTTCCCTGTTCTATCATCCTCGTTGTAAAAACTCACCTTGCCCCCGATGCAAGGAATGTTAAAGTGTCTGGCCGCCTCAGCGAGTCCGTCGACCGTCTCTTCGAAGCTCCAGAACACTTCAGGATCACCCGGATCTCCAAACTGCAGGTGATCCAGCATCGCTACAGGTTTGGCACCGACGGCCACCAAGTTTCTGCAGGCCTCAGCAAACACGTTTTGGACTCCTCGGCGCGGGTCCAGGGAGCAGTAGACCGAGTTTCCGTCAGCCTTTAGAGCCGCGAATCTGCCATTCGGTAGCCTCAAAACGGCCGCGTCTCCCTGACCGGGTTTGAGAACAGTTCGCACACCGACTTCATGGTCATATTGCGTGAAAATCCATGATTTACTTGCTATATTAGGGCTCGAGAGCATCTCGATCAGGATCCTTTTGAGGTCTACGGACTCGACTTCCAGCTTTGGCTTCGAAACCTTGGGAGCTGTCTTCGGTCTTGGACTGATAGGGGCGCTGGCGAGAAATTGAGAGGGGAGCCGCGCAACTTCCACGGATCCTCTCCGGACAACTATATTGCCGTCTTCCTTGACTCTACCGATGCGGGCGAACGGCACCTCGTATCTGCGGAATATCTCTTCGACGCTACCTTCCCGCCCCTGTTCTACTATGAACATCATTCTTTCTTGGGATTCTGAGATCATGATTTCTATGGTCGACATGTCTTCCTCTCTTAAATGGATCTGGGAGAGGTCGATCTCTATTCCTGCCCCGGCCTTTGCGGCCATCTCCGAACATGCGCATGTCAGTCCCCCTCCTCCGAGATCCTTCAGGCCGCGCACAAATCCTGTTTTGATGGCTTCTAGAGTAGCTTCGATCGTCAGCTTCTTCAGAAAAGGATCTGCGATCTGGACGGCGGGACGATCCTCATCGCTGTCTCTCGCGAGTGCCCTTGAGGCGAAGGTCACTCCGTGGATGCCATCTCTTCCAGTCGAACCCCCAACCAAGATGACTGTGTCTCCAGGGTTGCGCGCCTCAGCTAGGACAAGGTCGGACTTCCTTCCCACCCCGATACACGCGACATCGACGAGACAGTTCCTTTCAAAGCCTTCGTCAAACTCTACCTCTCCTGCTACCGTGGGTATGCCAGTGCAGTTTCCGTAGTCGGCTATGCCTCTCACAACATTCTTCAGAAGCCAGCGCGAGTGTGAGCTGCTCTCGATTGGGCCAAACCTCAGCATATCAAGCAAAGCAATGGGCCTTGTTCCAACGCAGAGGACATCTCTAATCACTCCACCTATCCCAGTTGCCGCTCCTCCGTATGGGTCGACGGCGCTGGGATGGTTGTGGCTCTCTACGTGAGCCGTTAGAACATATCCATCTCCAATATCCAAAACTCCAGAATCGTAGCCTGGTCCTTGAACCACGAGATTTCCTCTAGTCGGCAGTCTCTCGAGCACCATTCTGGAAGACTTGTAGCTGCAGTGTTCGCTCCATTCAGCATCTATCATAAACCATTCTAGCGCGTTAGGTTCTCTTGCCAGCGATCTCCGGACATGAATAATCTCGTCTTCAGTTAAGCTCACATCTGGAGGAAGAGAACTCATCTCCTCCACTCCTCTAAGGATGTGAAAATCAGCTTTCCGTCCTCCCCGCCCACGATCTGTTCACAAGCCCTCTCTGGGTGAGGCATAATTCCGACGACATTCCGCTTTTTGTTGCAGATCCCAGCGATCTTATTCACTGATCCGTTCGGATTGTCAGCAGCAAATCTAAGAACTACTTGGCGGTTTCTCTCTAAATTTGCCAGTGCTTCTTCATCCAGAAAGTATCTGCCTTCATTGTGCGCAATCGGCATCCGTATTCTATGGCCCTCCTCAAGCCTAGCAGTAAACGCGGAGTCATTCGACACGACACTTAGCTCCATCCACCTGCACATGAACCTAAGGCAAGCATTCCGCAGCAACGCACCAGGCAGGAGGCCTGACTCCACCAGAGTCTGAAAGCCATTACAGATGCCAAGCACTGGGCGGCCACCTTCAGCCATCCTCTTGACACCGTGCATCGCTCTTGAATGGGCTGCGATCGCTCCCGCTCGAAGATAGTCCCCGTAGCTGAACCCTCCAGGTAGAACGACCGCATCGAACTCTTTCTCCTCGAAATCTTGGTGCCAGACGAGCCTAGCATCCATCTCCAAGACATCTCTCAGAGCGTGGAGTGTGTCCAGATCGCAGTTGCTACCTGGAAACTGGACAATTGCCACTCTCATCTCTCTTCCCTGACCTCAATCCGCATGGCATGCGCAACTGGATTGTAAAGACGAAGTTCGTTGCACATTTTGAAGACCAGATCTTTCGCATGCACCTCATCCTGCGCCTCGACTTCCATCATGAGGAGCTTCCCGGTTCTTACCTCTGTGACGTTGTCATAGCCGCCCTTGTGGATGAGGTCGCTGAGGATCACCTCCCCCTCTGGGTCCCTCGCTTGAAGCTTGTTTGAGATCAATACTTCAACAGTGAAATGACTGTCCACCACAAATCCTCCTATATGGCTCCCAGTAACCGAGCTCAAAGACCTCTGGCATATCTTTCCTGAACCTGTCTTTGTCCAAGATTTCAGATGTTTCCAGATCCCACAGCCTCATCGAGTCTGTATCGAGTTCATCTCCTATCAACAGGTTTCCGTGGCTGTCCCTGCCGAACTCGAGTTTGAAGTCGACGAGCTTCATCTTCCTCTCGGTCATAAAGTCCTCTAGGTGTTGTGCGGCGCTGAGAATCGACCTCTCCATAAAGGCGATATCCTCTCTCGAAGCGAGACGCAGTGTTGAGATGTGGTACCAGTTTATCATCGGGTCGTGCAAGGAGTCGTCCTTGAGGAAAAACTCCACAACAGGTTCGTCCAATTTTTGACCATACTTGAGGTATTTTCCTATACCAATCATGTGGCCTGCCGCGTGAATTCTACAAACACACTCTATGGGAATCATCCTCAGCTTCCATACGAGCAGCTCGTTCTCGCCGATCTTCTCTATGAGCTGACTCCGTAGTCCTGATCGCTCGAGAAATTTCAATAGGACTGAAGTTACGGATGCGTTGATTTTACCCTTGCCGCTCAAGACAGAATGCTTCTTGCCATCTGCGGCGGTGATGTCGTCCTTAAACACCAGGATTGCTTTGTCTTCTTCACCGGACGACAGCACTATCTTCGTTTTGCCTTCGGCCAGTCGGGACCTATGCATGCTGATTCATATTTGAACGCTTTTAAAATTGTTTTTCTACATTTTCATGCAAACCACAACCTAGAGACTCCGAGATCTTAGGGAGGTAGTTGGATTCATAGCAAGAGACCCTAGTGGAAAGGTGTGAAGACACATGATCCCTTCCCAAATCTTAAGGAGTGCCACCGCAGAGAGGTCTCAAAGCCCCGAAATTTGAGAGGTCAGTTCGATAATGAACAGTCGAATCGCGAGAGCGCTCATCAGTGTTTCAGACAAGACTGGCATCGCAGAGTTTGCCTCCGCCATTTCGGAGCTCGGCATTGAGATCATCTCAACGAGCGGCACAGCGGAATTGCTGAGGAGCAATGGCATCAGGATCACAGAGGTTTCTGAACTGACTGGATCGGTCGAAATGTTCGACGGCAGAGTTCGAACACTTCATCCAGCGATTCATGCAGGGATACTATATCGGCGCGGAGTGAAAGAGGATGAAGAAACGTTGCAGAGAGAAGGCTTCAAGCCCATAGACCTTGTCGTCGTAAATCTGTACCCCTTTGAAAAGAAGCTGCAAGCTGGTTCCCAAATTGGCGACCTTCTAAAATCGATCGATATCGGCGGACCTACTCTCATAAGGTCGGCAGCCAAGAACTATCGCAATGTGGCAGTGGTAGCCGATCCCAGCACATATCGAACGGTAGTTGAGGAGATGCGGCGCAATTTGGGCGGCCTGTCGATTGAGACAAGGTTCAAGCTGGCGAAGTTGGCCTTCGAGACCACCTCTAGATATGAGACCGCTATTCACACATTCTTCGAGATTGTCGCCGAGAATCCGAGGAATCTCGAGGAGACCATCAGCCCAACGGAAACTTTGTCCATGCACCTTGTAAAGGTGCAAGACCTGAGGTACGGCGAAAACCCTCATCAAACCGCCGCATCCTACAGAGACCTATCCCAAACCTTCTGCATAGCCGAAGCGAAGCAACTAGCTGGAAGGAGGCAGCTGAGCTACAACAATATCCTCGATGCGGACGCAGCATTCTCAATGATCAGAGAATTCGAAGGCGAATGCACTGCCATAGTAGTAAAGCACACAAATCCATGCGGAGGCGCAACCGCAAGAACCACATGTGAAGCTTGCACGCTGGCTATTGAGAGTGACCCCATCTCCGCCTTCGGAGGCGTCTATGTCTTTAACACAACTGTGGACGGCGAAACCGCCAATCTACTCGACAATCAGTTTGTGGAAGTGATCTTGGCTCCAACCTATTCGCCGGAGGCTATTAAGGAGTTGTCGAAAAAGGAGAACAGAAGAGTTCTGCAAATCCCAGAAATTACAAGTGTCTGCCGTAGCGAACTAGGGCGAAAGGCATTCACTGGTATAACTGGCGGCGTGCTGCTGCAGGACGCAGACGTGAAGACGATCGACCTTGAGAAGATCGTGGTTCCCACAAAACGAGGACCAAGTACGGAAGAGGAAATGGATCTCCTCTTCGCTTGGAAGTTCGCAAAGCACACGAAGTCAAACGCCATAACCATCGCGAAACAACGTCATTTAATAGGAGTAGGCTCTGGACAAATGAGTAGAATCGACTCCTGCCGGATAGCCATCGAAAAGGCTCAACGCTACAACTTCGATCCCAAGGGCGCAGTCTTGGCTTCGGATGGATTCTTCCCGTTCAGAGATACAGTGGATCTCGCGGCTGGGGCAGGAATCACAGCAATCATGCAGCCAGGAGGATCTGTCAGAGATTCAGATTCAATACAGGCTGCAGACGAGCATGGGATAGCGATGGTGTTTACCGGGATACGCCATTTCAAGCATTGACAGGCTTGATAGATGCCTCAATCGAGATATCTTTGGAGGAGTAATTTGATCGGTGAAGTTGGTTCACTGACTTTGAATCGTCATCTGAAGAGGTTGGCCGCTAAGATTGTCGATCACACTCTAAGGGAGAGAGTCGTCTCATTCATGGAGAATCCGACAGTTGAGATCTCTGGGAGATCGTTCAGAGGCCTTTCCCTCGAAGATTCGCCGGCTGGAAAATCGAGGCATCATTCCTACTCGACTGGACTCGTAGAGCATATTCGGTCAAGTACGGAGGTGAGTCTGGCCTTATGTGATATCGCGAAACGCATCTATCACATCAATATCAACAGAGATGTAGTGACCGCCGCGATGCTACTTCACGACATTGCCAAACCACTGACCTACACTGAGAAAGAAGATCAGACCTACGGCATATCACCCCTCGGCGATCGGATGGACCACCTGACCCTAGTCGTCGCAGAGTTGATACGTCGAGGTTTCGATCTAGACGTGATTCACGCTGTCTCTGCGCATCACGGTTACGAGGCTGGACCAATAGGCCCCAGGACAGTGGAGGCATTGGTGTGCCACATCGCGGATCTGTGCGATGCCAAGTTAAGCGGCGAACTCTTGCGGGCCGCCGACTTCCTTACCCGAGAATGTGGGGGAGAACGCCCCCTGCGCCTTACAACGCGGCAAGCCTTTGAACTCATATCAGCCAAAGAGCGAGAGGGGTGTGATGGCGTTAGGAGGGTGTTGGAGAACTTACGAAATCGGAAAACCTCTGAAAGATCGGACTAGTTCTCCTTCTGGCGCCGGGGATGGGATTTGAACCCATGCGGGCGGTTGTCCACCCACTGGATAACCTGTCAAAGGATCTCGATTCTGGCTGGAAGTTATGTCCAGCGACTTTCCTGGCTAGCCTACCCCGGCGCGGTACTCAGAGAAGGTGAGTGCCTTGGTTAAATCTGTTTCCTGAACGCGCTATTAATCAGTTTTCTGACTCAGGGTGAGAAAGACGTGTCTCATCGAAAAGAATAGGAGGAGAGCGGCTGGAGAGATTATTCGTTATTGACGTGCTGAAACACTAGCGAGTTTGGACCGTGAGCATAAGTGAGGCAACTCTTCGGAACGGCGGGAATTAGGGGAAGCATACTGACTAAGGTCACCCCCGAACTGGCAGTTGATCTTGGCCTTGCAATGTCAAAACAGATGGGTCATGGTTCGAAAGTCGCTATAGGCCACGACGGGAGAACATCGTCAAGGATGCTGGAGGAAGCCGTAGTCTCAGGAGTTCTCTCCGGCGGCTGCATGGCACTGCGTCTAGGTCTTGTTCCCACACCCGTCCTGTCCTATATCACGTGTTCAAGTCGTTGCGGTTCCGGAGTCATGGTGACTGCTTCTCACAACCCACCACATGACAACGGATTGAAGTGCTATGACAGCTTGGGCATGGAGTACACCATTGAACGCGAGAAGATCCTTGAAGAAACCATCTTGTCGAAGGATTTCATCTTGGTTTCGTGGGAACGCGTCGGCAGCTCTATTGCCGAACGTGAATCCGTCCACAAATACATATCAGCCATCTTGAATCGAGTACCAAGGCTGAGGAACCACCTTCGAGTCTTGGTCGATTGCAGCAACGGACCAGCCTCACTTGTTGGACCTCCGGCCCTACAAGGGCTTGGAGCTGAGGTGTTTACAGTCAACGCA
This sequence comes from uncultured Candidatus Bathyarchaeia archaeon, assembly GCA_964460055.1. Classification (GTDB taxonomy): domain Archaea; phylum Thermoproteota; class Bathyarchaeia; order RBG-16-48-13; family CAYWPD01; genus CAYWPD01. The sequence goes on along the minus strand of CAYWPD010000007.1, from coordinate 36,855 downwards.
CAATGCGACGGTCATTTTCCAGGTAGACAGCCTGAACCGACTCCAGAGAATCTTGCAGAGACCTGCAGGCTCGTCCGCGAAGGCGATTTCGATGTCGGTTTTGCGTATGACGGGGATGCTGATCGACTTTCAGTGATCGGGAAGTGGGGCGATTTGGTGAGCAATGATCGGATCATCGCCGTCTTCGCTAGGGAAATCCTCGAGAGAACGGGGGGAGGAACTATTGTGACATCCATCGATACCTCGAGATGCATCGATGAGGTCGCAGAGGCTCTTGGAGGGAGCGTCGAGCGTACCCGTCTAGGAGGAACCCAGCAGCATGCAAGAAGCAGGGCCGCTCTTTTGGCAGCTGAACCATGGAAGATAATCGATCCCTCATGGGGTCTTTGGCAAGACGGAATCTTTGCCTCGGCCAGAATCCTAGAGTTCATGGATTTGAGATGTGGAAGGCTTGATGACCTACTAGAAGGAATCGCGGATTACCCACAAATGAGGATGAGCATTCCGGTGTCTGCCGGATCGAGTCACGAGGCTCTCGGCCGATTCTCAAGGGGTGTCGTGTCTCTCTCAAACATCAAGGATGTATGGATGTTTGATGGTGTTAGAGTCAACTTTCATGACGGTGCTTGGCTCTTGGTTCGCGCTTCCGGAACCGAGCCGAAGATCAGGATCTACGCCGAAGCCAGATCTCATGAGAAGGTGGAGAAGCTCGTCGATTTCGCAATCAATCTGCTGCGAGCGTAAGGTGTTGGACTTCTGCAATCGCTACTTAGGGGTCAACGAATCCGCTATATCTATGGCGTGGTCGACGATTCGGTCAAGCGAGCCTAAGACAATCGAAGAAAGCGTCAAAGCCTTTTGGGATTCTCCGCTGATCAATCCAGCAAGGCTCTGGAGCGACCTGTCTATAGAGTCTTTCTTGTCAATGATCTCTTCGGCCAATGATAGATTCCGCGTGAAGAAAGCTCTCATAGCTCCTTCATGCATCGAATATATTTCATCGCTGACCGCCTTCAATTTGGAGACAAAGTCCTTCGGCAGACTGACCTGTCCCTTCCCGTGAAGCGCCTGGGCTACCTCAGCAGAGCCGTCACCGATCGCCTCCACGAAGCTGGCTACTAGCCTGTAGTCTAAGCAGTCCAGCGGCGACAGACCGATGGAGTCTCCAAGTCGTGGATTTTGGATGATCGCACGAAGCAATCTCACGAGAAGAAAGTAGAGGCGATCAACTTCTTCATCCCTCTCAGCGACCATTTTCGCCAGGTGTTCATCTTCTTCTTCAAGAGAGGATATCGCGTCTCTATGCATTCCTCCAGCTATGAGATACTCTCGCCTGAGGATTCTCTCCGGCGGGAAGCCTGAAGGCTCGAGTAGACATTGAATAGTCATGCTCCTAGCATTTTCTTCGATGATTTCAAGTCCTACTAATCGCCTTACTGCATTCTTGATGTCGTCTCTTAGGTTCGGATGAATTCTCTCCTTGGTCGTTACCTGTATTATGTCATACCCAAGAAGGTATCTGCTTGTAATTTCGCGCCTGACATTCTTTGTTGGGGAGATTACAGCCGTCTTCGGCGCCTGTTCAACGCCATATCTGGGATCTACCAAGATTGAACCGTCTTCTCTCTCTGACATCGCTACAACGGCCCCCTTTTTGACTCCCACTCTCTCTGCCCACCCTTTGGGCAAAGAGACCAGAACCGTGCCACCTCCTGTCTCTTGAATCCGTCTCAGTTCCAAGACCTCGATCCCCTTAATAGTGAAAGGTTTGTACGCCGGAACCTTAAAGATGTATAGAGGTCGATTCGCCACTCTGGCGAGGCCATCTTCCGATGAGTGAGAATCTCAAGGCAGCCCTGAAGCTGGCATTCTCCAGCGGCTACCAACTTCAACAGGACGCTTTCATCTTTCTCCGCGACTGGCCGGAGAGTGGCAATTCTCTTGACATCATTATGAGTACACTGCAACGTGTACGCTCAAACAGACCAGGCGACTTCATCATCACGAAAGCCGATCTGCTAGAGTCTATCGGTGGGGCGCCCCCTAGAGGAGACGGCGACCAGACGGACCTCGCGAAGACGCCCTTTCAGCCCGACTCCGCTCACACGGATGCCGATCTCAAGGTTCAAAGCCCATCTTACGAGGATTTGACGTCGACTGGTACAGTCTTGGACTTCGAGCAGTATTTTCGCAGCAGGTTCGCCGCACTGGCGAAGATTCTCCATCAGCGTGTTGACGTACGCGATTCCTTGCCTATAGCAAAGGTCCTGAAGCTACCACCCAACATGAAGATCAGAATTGTCGGAATGGTTACAGAGAGGAGAGAGAATCCCAAGCAGATCTTCCTCAGAATCGAAGACGAAACTTCACAGATTCTCGTTTTTGTAGATCCTTCTCATGTGGAATTGGCCGACCGGTCTAGGCGCATACTGCTCGATGAAGTCGTATCGATCTCGGGCGTGAAAATCGAAGGCGAGCGTGTCGTTGCGGATGAAATCCTGCAGGCAGATGTGCCCGATCGAAGACCGAAGAGAGCGGCCCAAGAAGTCTATGCTGTCCTCATATCAGATCTCCATGTCGGCAGTAAGGCTTTCCTGTCAGAATCCTTCAACCGATTCGTTCTTTGGCTCAACGGGAAGATAGGAGATGGAAAACAGCGAGAGATCGCCTCGCGGGTAAAGTATCTCATGATAGCAGGAGATATCGTTGATGGAATCGGTGTGTATCCCGAACAGGAGAAAGAGCTGGAGATATCTGATGTCCGCAGACAGTATGAAGTTGCCGCACAATATATCGAACAGGTACCCGACTACATTGAGGTCGTTATCGCTCCTGGAAATCATGATGCAACCCGGCAGGCGCTTCCTCAACCGCCAATCATGCGGCAGTACGCGAAACCGATCTACGATTCCAGACGGGTTAGCTTGGTGGGCAATCCCACACGTATCACAGTTCATGGAGTTGCTTTCCTCCTCTATCATGGCAGGAGCCTCGATGACGTTGTCGGCTCCCTTCCGAGTGTAACATATCAGTCAGAAGGGTTTGCTCTGAAGTCCATGGAGGCTCTGCTGAGGGCTCGGCATCTCGCGCCTACATACGGTGGCAGAACACCGATTGCCCCGACAGCGATCGACACCCTAGTGATTGATGAGGTTCCAGATGTGTTTCATTGTGGGCATGTGCACGTCTTCGGTTTTCAAAACTACCGTGGAACTCTAATGCTTAACTCAGGTGCTTTCCAGGGCCAAACCGATTATCAACGGAAAATGGGTCTTACTCCCAGGCCGGGGATCGCCGCTGCGTTGAATCTACAGACTCTACACGTGCATCCAATTGATTTCAATGCTTGATCACAAGACGCATTCCAAGTTCCATGAAAACCTTTTCATGATGCAACCTTCTCTCCAAGCGCAGCTGTAGACAGCAGGTCCTGTGAGAAGGCGTCTCTGATCATCTCAGGCGCAACCGAGAGTCTGATCCTCTTGGTTCTGCCGTACCTTCCCAAGCTTTGGAGTTTTGCGTTCACTAGACCCATGGAATCGAGTTCGCTCAAGATGCCGCTTACCCTTCTTTGTGTCAGGGGTTCCAATAAGAGCGATCGGCAAAGCTTCTTGTATTCATCGTAGACCTCACCCGTAGAAGTGCCACAACTGCCTAACTTCATATTGACGAGGTCGCATAAGATGATGCGAGCGTGCAGAGGCAGTGTGCGGAGTGCGTCAGATACTCTGTCACATTCCATCCGCCTCTCCGCTAAGAGGACATGGCCTTCGAGGACTTCCGAACAGTGTTCCCTATCCGCCAACTCACCAGCGACCCGGAGAAGGTCTAATGCCTTCCTCGCATCTCCGTGCTCTATGGCGGCCCTAGCGGCGCAAAGCCTGATCACCCCTCGGGAAACCACTCCATGCCTGAACGCGAACGCGACCCTTTCTTGAAGGATGTCGTAAAGCTCTGAAGCGGTATACGGAGTGAATACAACCTCCTCTCCGCAAAGACTGCTAAGAACTCGGGCATCCAGTCGCTCCTTTAAGGTTAGGTCGTTGCTTATCCCGATCAAGCTCAGCTTGGCCTTTGAGCCAGACTCATTGATCCTCGTAAGTTCATACAGCAGGTCGTCGCCCTGATCCTTAACTAGTGCATCGACTTCATCCAGGATAGCTATCAGTAGCTGTCCGGTCGATTCGAGCGCGTGCACCAATCGCGTGAGGAGTTCAGTTGCAGCGAGTCCAGTGAATGGAATGGTGAGTCCGACGTTGGAACACATTTGTGACAATATTCTGTAATCAGTTCCAGCGATGCGGCAATTCACATACGAGGTCCGTATGGGGATGGAGTTTTCCATGCCTTTGTTGTATAGCCTAGATGCCACTAAACGTGAGACTGCGGTCTTTCCGGTCCCAGTCTTTCCGTACACGAAGACGTTACTGCATCTGTCAAGACGTAGAGCTGGGGCCACCATTGAAGAGAGTCGCGACATCTGCCGATCCCTGTGGGGAAGGGTTTCCGGTAAATAGTCTGGCCTCATACGTTCGCGATCTTTGAATATCGAGGTCGACCTCAGAAACTCTTCGAAGATGATATCGATATGTTCGAGCTTGTTGGACATGTTCCGAGATTGAAAATCGCTCAAATGTGAAGAGACACCCCGATGTTTCCAGTCGAGTTCGTTCATGTTCGCGTGACGCTTCCCAGATCCTTGCGGATTTGGTGGTTGTAGATTCTTCGAAAGCTTGTTCGACGCACGATATTTAACGCAATCAGTCTATCACAGTAGACCGCGAGTATACAGCAGCGACGCCTTAAACGAAACGTCCTTCCTATAATCGGGCGCGGGCGTATTTTTCCAGTGGAAACTGAGGGGTGTGTCCTCTCCTAACCCGTAGAACCGATCTCTTTCTCCCCTTGCCTTGCTTTTTGGACGCGTTTAAAGAGGAGGATTACAACATCATATCTTACCCTGATCCGCATAGACTCAATCATTTCTGTGAAGCCCGCAGGCATTGACGCACGAACGTCTGTCACTAGTACGCTGTTTCCATTGAATATCTCCATTTTGCGAATTATTTTTGTGAATGAGCGTCGCTCCATGTCTGTCAGACGAAATAGATCCAGAGCAACCGCCATAGGCTCACGTTACTATTCACGGGGAAGGAGAAGAGGTGATAAAATGTCCAATCCTGCTTCTCGCACTGCATTGTTTTGTACCTTGAGTCGATATTCACTTCACAGCACGCCATTTTAACTTGTGAAGTTGAGAAGTGGCGCATCGGCTGGAACCGGGTTGAGGCATAGGAAGATCCGAATAGAGACGATTGGAAGAGATGGCCGCAAGCTTTCAGTTACGCTTGAAGGTGCGGTAACCCGTGAGAAGTTCACACAACTGTTCGAGTTGGTCGAGTTAGTGGCGGGACCTGAAGAGTTCGACGAAGGCAAAGTGATCCCGACCAGATTCTGCGACCAAGAACCGGCATCATCGAAATTCGACAAGGTTGAGTTCATAGTACGTACTCGGTTCAGCGCGGATTCTTTTTCATCTGCCGAAGTGTGTGGATGCTTCGAGGAGATCTTTGGGGCCTCTATCCACCTTAGCGTAGTCTCCACATATCTCTCAAGGCTCTGTGATCGAGGCGTTCTATCGAGAGCGGTGGATGACGGACGTGTCAAGTACAGAGTCGTCCAAGCATCTCGGAGGCTTCCTACGTTGGGTCTGACGCGTTAGCCAGCTGTCTTGGTGTTTCCTTCGGCGGGTTGCGCAGACGCTCTCGCTAACAGCCTTCTGAGCTTCTCGTTGATGGCATATGTGTAAGGTATTCGATCGGCGTTTCTCTCCACGTAGCCCTCTTCGAAGAGCTTCTTCATCAGACGGGAGGTGTGTTCTCTGGTCTTGGATATTCGTTCTTGGACTACAGTCGCAGGGAGTGGGCCCTCTTCTGCGAGTATGTTGAGCGCTTGAAGCTCGGTGGGTGTAAGCCGACCTAATCCTATGACACCCGGGGGAATCAGGGGAGCACCCCCTCTAGACTCGTCCGAGGCGATGGCTATCCGCGCGCCGCGAATGCTATCTACGTCTCGCCTCAACGCGGTGTAACTCGATTCGAGCTTCCCGACTCGTTCATTGCATTCGACGAAGCTCTCTGCGAGCGCTTTTTGGTTCCCAGAGGCTTCTTCCAACCTCTCAGATAACACGTTTAGGGATTCGTTGACGGTATTTACCTTGTTGACTGCCTGCTGGATTTCGCGCCTCGCTAAGCTAGCTTCCTTCTGAGCAGCATCAATGGTCACAGCTTGCTCTCCGACTCTACGCGCAAACTCGGTGACTATTCCAGAGACAATCGCTTTGGCTTCCTTATTATGCCGAGTCGCTCTTCGGATGCGTGAGGTGAAGGTGTATGCGAATATCCCGATGACCGTCAGCAAGAGGGCGGAGAGAACCGCTGGTACTATCTCAGGAGACACCCTTCTTCCTCAAAGTCTCCATTGTCCATACCGCTATTAACGATTGTGCCGTGGTCGGTATGGTTTTCCACTACATTGCGTTGCCAAGGCCACGGCCGCCTGTCCAACGGAAAGTCCGTTGTCTCCAGGAGACAAGGCACTGTGAGTAACGAATTTCAACCCGGCGCGTTCGACTTCCTCACGTATTGTCGCGGTTATGTGCCGATTGAATGCTACTCCGCCGGTGAATCCAATCACCCTTAATCCTTTGTTGGTGGCCGCGTCGATAGCCAAGCGGGCTAGTCCTTCGGCTAATGCCTGCTGAATTGCTGCAGCGATATCGGCCAGGCTCTTTCCGGATCGGAGGTGTAGGAGTGCGTTGTAGAGAAGCTCGCTTGTATCAAGACAGGGTTCTCTTGGTGTGATCACCGGAGACAACGGGGCCTTCTTCGGGTCGCCTGACGATGCGGTAGCTTCGAGCTTCATCGCTGGTTCGCCTTGGAAGCTGCGTCGGCTGCATATACCTAGTAGAGCAGCTGCTGCGTCCAAGAGGCGGCCTGCACTGGTGGATGAGGGCGAGATCAGCTTCCTGTCGAGTTGTGCCAGCACTGTGTCGACCTCCTCAGCTCCACCGGGAAAAGACCCTTTCGAGAGCGACAGAAGCAACTTCCTCAGTTCGCCATCTTCAAGCCTCGAGCGAAGGATTGAAGCGACCATGCGGGCCGGAAATCTCGCAGACAGGTCACCTCCAGGCATGAGCTGAGCCTTGAGATACCCAAGCCTCTTGAAATCCTTGAATGCAGCGAGGAGTACCTCTCCTCCCCATGCTGAGCCATCTAAGCCATATCCATATCCGTCTGCTGTGATCGCCACCATCGAGTCAAGGTTCTGCTCTATCATCAGTGAAGCAGCATGGGCGTGGTGGTGCTGGACACAAACCACATCGCAATTCTCTTTGATTGACAACTCATGTGCGAATCTGGTGGTCTCGAAGGAAGGGTGCAGGTCACAGGCGATAAGATCTATCGAGTTCCTCCCCAACAGGTTCATCATATGCCTTATAGAGCTCTCTAAGGCCTCGACCGATTCGCGAGTTCCTATATCTCCTACGAACTGAGTTGGATAGCACCTGTTGTCTCTAACTACGGCGGCTGAGGTGTTCTCCTCCGCTCCGAGAGCTACCGCGCAACCAGCGACTCCATTTGGCAGAGGGAACGGCTCGGGTACGTAGCCTCGAGATCTTCTCACGAATACAAGGTTACGATCCATGACTTTGAGTACAGAGTCGTCGCATCGATTTGCGATCTCCCTGTCATGAAGAAGGAAGAAATCTGCTATTGAGCCAAAGAGCCTTGTCGCGTGCTGATTGTCTGTGATCATAGGTCTTCCAGGTAGATTGGCACTTGTCATGACTAGAGCCGGGTCGCTTATGTTATTCAGTAGCATGTAATGTATGCCGCTGTAGGGAAGCATCACTCCAATTGTATCGAGGCCAGGCGATAGGAGATTTGAGAGCGGAAACGGTTCTTTCTTCTTTAGTATGACTATGGGGCGTCTCCAAGACGAAAGTGCTGAACGCGCCTTTTGTGGGATCTCAGCAAAGGTTGCAACGTGTTGTAGGTTCAGACTCATTATCGCAAAGGGTTTATCACTGTGCTTTCGATTCTCACGAAGTCTTCTCAAGATGTCCTCATTAATTACGCCGCAGGCGAGGTGGATCCCACCTACGCCTTTGACCGCCACGATGGCTCCTCCGTTCAGCCGCAAGCAAGTCTCTTGAACAGGGTCTTCGACCGCGATCTCTCGGCCGCTCTTTCCGTAGAGCTTGTACTTAGGTCCACACTTCGGGCAGACGATCCCCTCGGCTCTGAATCTTCTGCTTGTTGGGTTCATATAGTCGTATAGGCAGTCTTTACACAACGGAAAGGATTCGAGCGTTGTATTTGCACGGTCGTATGGCAGTTCCTTCACGGTTGTGAATCTGGGTCCGCAGTCTTGGCATGAGGTAAGCGGGTACTTGTAGAAACGGCTGGAGCTTTCGTGTAGATCCAAGAGGCAGTTATCGCATACGGCTATGTCCGGCGGCAGCGTTGAGAGAGTCTCAACATGTTCTTTGCTGCTTTCTCGAATCTCGAAGGAGTCGAATGAGCCCGTATATCTTGCTCGACTAACTGTAACATTGCCGAGGCTGGCGCGAGGAGGTTTCTCGGTTCGAAGGGTGCTGAGAAAATTGTCTATGTCCGATCTCTTGCCTTCTACTATGATCTTGACGCCGGCGTCTCCCATGTTGAGGACATACCCGGCTAGATTGTTTCGCGTGGCGATGCGATAGACGAATGGTCGGAATCCGACTCCTTGGACAGTGCCGGAACAGACCACATCAGCGCGTTCCATAGCTCAGCCTCGACAAGGTCGCGAGCTTCAAAGTCGATTGCATCAATTGAAGTTTTTGAATGCTGCAAACCTTCGCTATCTGCATCACGTGATGTCGCCGGCGTGACGAAAATGCGCGTTGCCTGTAACATGATGTGACTCACGTGTCACGCAGAGATGACTGGGTGCGCCAACCCCTTGAAGTGGCAGATCAAATATGCCAAAGGTGACGCTGGTACTGTGATTCAAGTGGGTAGCGATGCCGACAAATTGTGTAGCCCCCTAGGCATTCCCACGGATTAACCGCTCGTGTTTTATGTGATATCGTGACGTCATGTGAGGTCATGCAAGCGGCACGGCAGACCCTAGACACCCTTTCCATGGGTAGTTAGACGGATAGTTGATCTTGCCTGTACTACGTGATGTGGTTTGCCGTGACAGGTGTGTTGTGATCTGTGATATCATGCCTATGGCGTCTTTGAGGATAGGAATCGGCATGAGGTTAATCGCTGGAGGGCCGCTTGGAGTTCGTTTCTCACAAGTGGCAGAACTTTGAAAACTACGTCTTCTTTGTCGGGGCTAGCCAATCCTGCTTCTCTGAGATTGCCAACGAGCGTACGGAGCTGATTGCCGACGTCCAGATAGTCTTCCAGCCTCGCATCGTCGAAGCCGATGTATTCGAGAAGGAAAATCGTGTAGATTGACCTTATTATGTTATTTCTAGCCTGCTGGAGGCTACGATTGAACGATCCTTTGCTTGTAGCCCCTTTGCGCCTCAAATTCCAAGGAAAATCGGTTATTTCATCGTTTTGATCTTTCGCAAGACGAATTAGGAGTGTTTCCAGTTGAGTTGGGGTTAGATTGCTATTTTCTAGGAGAAGCTGTGCTATCGGATCTTGGAGCTTTTGAGCCAAATCGAAATTCGAGGTGTTTCCGACCATAGTTTGCCGATCTCGTATGTAGCCTCAGAGATACATAATTGTATCCCCACTTCTGCGAAAAACTGATGCTTCTGTCGAATCGTATCATTTGTGATCAGCGCGGCGATTTTTTGGAGAGTTCCCTTGTACGTTCGCGGCATCTCTCCGAGACCTGGTGTTGAATCAACCAAACCGAGTGTGGCATAAACAACTCCCTTGTTTGACTGCACCATGATGCGATGTCCTCTCCCTGGCCTAATGATCTAGCCAATCTTGATGGAACTTGGCGAGCAAGATTCGAAGCTCTGAACTCAAGAAATGTGATGCCCGCGAGTGGGTTGGGATGCAGCTTTCTTAGGACCAGTCTGCTGGCGTAGGAGTGGGGCGTCTCTTATGTTGGTTCTTTGACACTCGTTCAGCGATGCTGGTGACTTGGTCTATGGGTAATCGCGTCTCTCTGGCTATCGCCTCCATTCGTATTCCTTGTTCGAGTCCTAGCAGTATGAGATCAATGCTTCCATAATTCATTCCAAGCTCTCTTTCGGCGGTCTGGCCCGGCCAGAGGTTTGGCGAGGGAGGCTTGTTGACAACTCTCTCGGGGATACTCAAATGTCTGGCGAGTTGCATGACTTGGGTCTTGTAGAGGTGGCCCAAAGGAAGTATGTCCACGCCGCCATCTCCGTATTTTGTGAAGTATCCTAGCAGGAGTTCGCTCTTGTCGCCGGTTCCCAGAACTAGTCTTCCCAGTCTGTTGGCGTAGTAGTAGAGGACAGACATTCGGAGTCTGGCTTTAAGGTTCCCAAGTGACAGCATGTCTTCTGCGTCGAAATTGGAGAGAGAGGCTTGAAGTCTTCTCAATGCTTCAGAGATGTTGACAATCTCGAGTCCGACGCCGAAAAGGGCAGCTACGCCCTCAGCGTCAGTCAATCCCTCGACGCGGCTCTCTTCGTCGGTGACAATGAAGAGTGCGGTCAATCTCTCTCCGCCCATCAGCTTTGAAGCTATACCCAAAGCGACGGACGAATCTAATCCCCCACTCAAGCCGACGACTAACCCGGATGATCCGCTGGACTTCATGTATTCGCTGATGAAACTGCATATCCTCTCTTGCTCCTTACGGCAATTGATTTGGAGGAGTTCTTTTGACAACACAGATATCACAGGCTTAGAGCCCATCTCGGACAATCGAGGCTATGAGCTCGCCTCTTCAGGTGCAATAATGGGCGTCGCTCTTGGCCCCTCATATCGATCCATGAAGATGTTATAGTAATCGATGGGCTGGTACGCGCCCTTTCGGTCGAGTTGTTGCTCCAATTCGCACGAGCTACACCTGACCACTACATAATGCGTGCGCACTCTAACGCCGACTGCTTGCTTGCCGCATTTCGGACAGTAAAAGATCTTCGGCAGGTGCTTTTTTGGAATCTTCACGACCTTCCTTCTTCGCCTTCCCAACGGCCTCACCGATCCACAATCAAGAGTAGAACTCATTGAGATAAATGGTGTACCCGTATCGATGGCTCAGAACACGAGAGCGAAACCACTATCTGCCAGAGCGAACCCCAAAGATTTTCAGCTACAGATTACGACAGAAGCGGATAGTGCCATCAAGTTGGCAGGAAAAACCGAGGAGAGGCTAAACAAAGACATTCGAAAGAAGGGGGCTATACATCTTACACTGATAGACCCCGAAGAGACGACGCCAGAGAAAGTGAGGGACATCGCGACCCAGAGTGAATGTGCAGGCACTTCTGGAATCATGGTGGGCGGCTCGACTTCGATATTTGTCTCACACCTCGACTCTGTAATCGAGGCGATCCGTTCGGCGATCAGCTTGCCGATTCTACTGTTTCCTAACAACGTCTCCGGCATTAGCAGACATGCCGACGCGATCTGGTTTATGTCCCTTCTGAACTCATCAAACCCGTACTGGATCATAGGTGCCCAAGCTCTTGGTGCCCCGCTCGTCAAGAGGCTCGGAGTTGAAGCGATACCGATGGGCTACGTTGTTGTGGGCGGAGGAGGGATTGCAGGACTCGTTGGTGAGGCCAAGCCAATTCCATACGATCGGCCCGAGCTCGCTACGATGTATGCCCTCGCTGGAGAATTTCTTGGGATGAGATTCATCTACCTAGAGGCGGGTTCGGGTGCCGACAGTCCTGTTCCTCCAGGAATGATAAGGCTGGTAAGGAGCGCGGTCAGTTCTCGCCTAGTTGTGGGAGGTGGAATCAGAACGGCTGAACAGGCCAGGCTGGCTGTGAAGTCAGGTGCAGATATTGTTGTAACCGGCACAATAGCGGAGAAGTCGCAGTCTCCACTGAGAGCTCTGAGAGTAATAGTACGCGCGGTGGAAGAGGGAGCTCGCCTCAGGCGGAGTTGATGAGGAAGATTAGGCCGCTCTTTGAAAAGATATTACCTTGAACCGCAGGTTGACGAGCAGAAGTGTAGGCTGAAGCAAAGAGGAGCTTCTTTCATGCAAGTGACGAACGTGGGAGGATACGACGGCTATTTCGACATGATAGAGAAAGAGATTCTTCGGCTCTATGATCTTGCAAGGGAAGCTCGATCTAAGGGCTTGGATCCGGATCTTGAGCCCGAGGCCGCGCTCACAAGGGATCTGGCCGAAAGGGTTGAGAAGCTTGTAGGTCCTTCGGGCATAGCCGTGAGGATACGAGAGCTGAGTACGCAGCTTGACAGGGAACCGATGGTCTTCAAGCTGGCAGAGGAGATCGTCTACGGCAATGTTGCTCCGGGCAATATTGACGCAGTGGCAGAGCAGGCATTGAGAACAACGTTAGCAGTTCTAACAGAGGGTAAGACAGTCGCTCCCCTTCAGGGGATATCTGAGGTAAATGTTCGTACGAATCCAGACAGGTCGAGAAACCTTGCAATCTATTATGCTGGGCCCATAAGATCCGCTGGCGGCACGGAACAGGCCATGACGGTCGTAGTCGCTGATCATGTAAGAAAACTGCTCGGACTGGATCGATTTCGTGCGACCGAGGCCGAGATTGATAGGTTCCTAGAGGAGATTCGAACGTATGAACGAGAAGTGGCAAGGTTTCAGTACCATATCTCTGATGATGAGATCAGAAACGCATTGGCAATGCTTCCCGTCGAAGTAAACGGTGTTGGAACTGACCCGATCGAGGTGGCATCCTTCAAGAATCTGCCTAGAGTGGAGACCAACAGGATAAGGGCTGGTGCTCTTAGGGTAGTGAACGACGGCATTATCGGCAGATCAAGAAAGATTTACAGGATCGTCGAATCCCTAGGGTTAGAGGGCTGGGACTGGCTCAAGCATGCGCGCCAAGCAGGAGACCTGCCGACCGATGAGATGTCGGAATTCATGTTCATGGAGGATGTCGTTGCAGGAAGGCCAATATTCTCCTTCCCTTCTGCAAACGGAGGTTTCCGACTCAGATATGGACGGGCGCGAAACACGGGTTTGGCTGCAATAGGAATTCATCCGGCTACGATGGCGGTGTTAGGGAACTTTCTCGCCGTGGGAACTCAGCTTAAGATTGAGAGGCCGGGAAAGGCTGGAATAGTCACACTAGTGGATTCTATAGAACCACCGGTCGTGAAGTTGGAAGACGGTTCGGTGCTGAAGGTCAACAGCGTTGATCAAGCCGAACGCCTTCGAGGAAGCATCTCGAAGGTTCTCTTCCTAGGTGATCTACTAATCTCATTCGGTGAATTCTATGAGAATAACAAACCGCTGGCACGGTCGGGCTATACAGAAGAGTGGTGGTCGCAAGACCTCAGACAGGTAGTTCTTAGAGATTTCGATGGGTCGCTGGAAGTCGTTTCGCGCTTATTGGGGATCGAAAAAGGAAGGCTAGAGCAGTTCTTGGAGGAGCCGTTGAACGCGATCCCAAGCCCGACCGAAGCTCTTACGATATCGAAGACCATTGGTATTCCTCTTCATCCGAAGTACACGTTCTTCTGGGGGAATCTCGAAAAGGACGAGATCTTTGAGCTTCGAAAGAATCTGGCTCAAGCCATAACGACCACAAGGGACCAGAGGATTATCGGTCTCAAATCAAGCCACGCGATCAAGGAAGAACTGGAGAAGATTCTCATACCACACAAACTGATCGGCGGCGACATCCAAATCGAAGAGGAGGCCGAGATACTTTGGGAATGTCTCGTGCCAGACCTTGAGAGCAGAGACTTCGAATCCAAGGGAGACGTATTCAGCCTAATAGAGTCTATCTCAGGTCTCAAGATCTTGGACAAGGCACCAACGTACATTGGGGCAAGGATGGGTAGGCCCGAAAAAGCCGAGAGGCGAAGGATGAAGCCTCCCGTTCACAGTTTGTTTCCCATAGGACTCGCAGGCGGATTGAGTAGGGATCTCGCGGTGGCAGCACAGCAAGGTAGGGCAACAAGCGTCGAGATAGTGAGGAGAATATGCCCAAACTGCAAGGAGATAACGACTGGAATCATATGCAAAAGATGCTCGAGTCAAACCGAGCTTGAATACACATGCCCAGCGTGCAAGAGAAATGTCGGTCGATCGAGATGTCCCAGTTGCAAAGTCCTTGCTCAACCATATGAGAGGAGGGATCTTAACATCAGAGAATTGCTGCGTGAGGCTAGCAGCTCTCTCGGTGTCGGTACCCCCAAGATAGTTAAGGGCGTTAGGGGGCTAACAAGCGAGACCAAGACGCCTGAACCCCTTGAGAAGGGAATACTCAGGGCGCGGCACGATGTCCTCGTTTACAAAGACGGGACCGTAAGATTCGACGCCACTAACGGTCCCCTTACACACTTTAAGCCAGAGGAAATCCAGACATCCGTGGAGAGTCTGGTCGAGCTGGGATACCGCTTCGACATCAAAGGTGAACCGCTCGTTGACAACGGTCAGATCTGCGAGATGAAGCCACAAGACATAGTCGTCCCGAAAAGAGCGGCCCAGTACCTAGTCAGAGCAGCCAAGTATATCGATGATCTTCTCTCCAAGTTCTATGGACAGCAACCTTACTATAGAATGAGTACGCACCACGATTTGGTCGGTCATTATGTCTTAGGACTTGCCCCTCACACTTCGCTCGCGGTGGCCGCGCGAATCATAGGCTTCACGAATTCGAGCGTGTGTTATGCGCATCCACTCTGGCACGCGTCAAAGAGGAGAGATTGTGATAGCGACGAAGATGCGCTGATCTTAGTTCTCGACGTACTCATCAACTTCTCACGCAGCTATCTTCCTGCTCAGATCGGCGGTCTTATGGATGCCCCACTCCTCATCTCAGCAGTCGTTGACCCACGAGAGGTTGAAGACCAAGCCTACAATATAGACGTGGTAGGGAGGTATCCGCTCTATTTCTACGAGTTGGCTGAGAGGTCCGCCGACTCCAAAGTTGCCAGTGACCTCATAGACATGGTCAAGCACCGGCTTGAGACCAACCTTGAGCTGGATTGCTATGCCTACACACATTCGACCACCAACATAGACGCAGGTAACCTAGAGAGCTCTTACAAGAAGCTCGGATTGATGACCAACAAGGCGGAGATGCAACTTCAACTCGCGGAGAAGCTCAAGGCGGTCGACGCGAAAGAGGTTGCCAAGAAGGTTCTAACGACCCATTTCATGAGAGATCTGGCGGGAAACCTCAAGGCTTTCACAACTCAACAATTCCGGTGTGCAAAATGCAATGCGAAGTTCAGGAGGTACCCACTCAAGGGAGAGTGTCTCCGGTGCGGAGGCAAGATCAGCCTCACAGTTTTCCGGGGTGGAATTGAGAAGTACCTTGACATTGCTGAACGAATCGCAAGGAAGTACGGCGTGGAAGACTACTATCAGCAGAGAATTGAGATGATCCAAGAGGAGATCAAAAGCATCTTCGGAAGGGAGGAGAAGAAGGCGACGAGGATATCCGACTACGTGTAGCTTCACTGCCGCACGGATGTGAGGAGAAGATTGAAGCGGGCAGGACATAACCCCAGGGCAATACTCACGAAGAAAAGAAATGTGAGACGAGGGATCGAGGCCAGGAGTCAAATTCTCAATCTGCTGGAAGCGGATGAGAGCACTGCGAGACACTTGGCAGACCACACCGAGATGAAGTACAGCAAAGTCACATACCACCTAAAGCTACTCGAGATGGAGAACTCGGTTAAGAAGACGACGCATAAAAGAAGAAATGTCTGGCAGATCACCGGATTCGGACAGCAACGTCTCGACCGGCAGATCAAACTGAAGGAGGAGAAGCCTTGCATATTCGAGATTTTCAGGACCTGATGAAAGAGCTCTATCTCGATAAGGATACCAGACGAGGAAAATTTGAGACATTCACGTGGTTGGTTGAAGAGGTTGGGGAGTTGGCTGAGGCCATCAGAAGAGGAGATGCTGAAGGCATGAAGACCGAAGTGACAGATGTCTTGGCATGGCTGTCCTCCCTGTGTAACCTCTTAGCTGTCGATATGGAGTTGGTAGCGACGTTGAGATACGGCGAAGGCTGTCCGAAATGCAGCGGAAATCCATGTGTTTGCACTGATCTCTGAATCCTGAGTTCATGAAGCTGATTATGACTCAGTAACTCAGGCTATGAGGGATAGATTAGAAGTTCAATGCCGTGCTTTAGGAGTCGGCAATGAGAGGAGCGTTGTAAACGAAGTGAGCATAGAAAAGATTCCGCCTCTCGAAGATCTGTCCAAACAGATCTTCATCGATAGGAGCATGCTCAAGATACTCGATCGGCGCGCCCTACCCTCGAAAGTCCGATACGTTGCTTGCAGAAGTCTTGAGGATGTAGCGAAAGCCATCAAAGGTATGGTCATACAGGGTGCTTCTGCGATCGCGTATGCAGCAGCGTATGGGTTAGCTTTGGAAGCAAAGAGAGTCTATCAGAAGAAAGCAGACCAGACGATTCCCTATTTGACCAGTTGCGCTCAGAGTCTAAAGATGACCCGCCCGACCGGAGACAAACTATCTAGACTCCTTGAAAAAGAGATAAGGACAGCCAAACAGACATACGAGCGCGCCGAAGACCTGTTCGAAGCACTCGTCCAGTTTGTAGAACACGAGATGGAGCGAGGAAGAGAAACTGCGGAACGATGCGGAAGGAACGCCGCCGCTCTTCTGATGGATGAGGACAAGGTACTGACACATTGTTATCCGGGCCCAGCATTCGTCTATGCACTAAGAGAGGCGTTGAGGCAGCAGAAGGATTTGAATATCATCGCCACAGAGACGCGCCCCTATCTTCAAGGTGCCAAGCTGACGACCTTGGCCGCTAGACAGGTCGGTGTACGTGTAACACTGATTACTGATGGCATGCCAGCCTACTGTATGCAACAAGGGATCGTAGACAAAGTCCTTGTTGCAGCTGACCGTATTGCGATGGACGGATCGATCGCCAACAAAGTTGGGACTAGGCTCTACGCAATTGCTGCAAAGTATCATGGACTACCCTTCTACGTTCTGGGATATGGTGGGCCTGACTACCTTACACACCGCGGAAGCGACATTCCGATAGAAGTTAGAGACGGGAAGGAGGTGATCGTCTTCGAGAATAGGCGAATGGTTGTCGATGGAGTGGAAGGGTTCTATCCCTCCTTCGACATCACACCGCCCGAGTTGATTGATGCTATAGTCACTGACGTGGGTGTCGTCTACCCACCCTTCAACGAAGAATTCAGAAGGATTGCGAGAGCTGCCGGAATCGATGTTCACCCAACCTAGGTAGCTCACTCGATCTCGGAGAAGAACTCTCAGAGGTTCTTCTTGAGCCAGTTGTCTATTCTTGCAATCATCAAACGACGCTTTCCAGTAAATCGGTGATCGCCGCCTCGAACGACATATAGCGCCTTGGGCTTTCCAGCCTTCTCATAGAGGCGGTAAGCATGCTCTACTTCCACGACAGGGTCAGCGTCGCCATGCAGTATCAGAAGTTTCCTAGGGGCAACGTTTTTCACCATCTCCACGGGGTTGAACTTGTCGGTCATTGTCCGCCACTCTGCGAGTGCACGCTCGATGGTCAAATCCTTCACAAACTTGAAGTCACTTGAGAGATGTAGGCGAACGCTATCGGGGCCAAATAGATTTAGGTCCGATAGAGCTGCCAGAGCAACTACGCAGCTAATTCTCCTATCTTGGGAAGCGACAACGACCGACGCCCAACCGCCTAGACTGTAGCCGATGAGGGCGACGCGTTTGGCGTCGGCCCCGTCAACCGTCTCCATAAAATTCAGACCCGCCACGATATCCTCTGGGACGTTGAGGAACCGATACGAGCCTCCACTACCCCAGCTCCCTCGGTAGTGGAGCATAAGAACATAGAAGCCTCCCTCCCTCAGCTTCTCCGCCAAGTCGTAGTTCTTCTCGATTCCCGGGAAGCCGTGACACAGAATGATGGTAGGCCTCTTTCCCTCTTCACTTGGCACGAACAGTATCGCCAAGATCTTCTCTCCGCCGCTCTCAAATATCACTCCCTTCTGAGATTCGAATTGTGATGTATGAGATGGCACTAATCCGCGCCTCAAGGTAGAGCAGGATCTATATTCCCTATATTCCTGCCGCATGACGACCAAGAGTCGGAGAAGATCTAACCGGATCTATCACATAGGTTTGAGCTTTTCCAGTCGGGCACCCTCTTCGAAGCTGGAAGTCCAGCCCTGGCTTGCTCCAGCGTGAATGGATGCGTCTACAACATTTCGAGCGTCGTCGATCGACTCCGCTAGGGCGATGAGTGCACCTCCCATTCCTGCCCCTGAGATTTTCACCCCCAGAGCTCCCGTCTCCAGAGCTATCCTCCTGATTCTCTCAAGCGCCGGGAGGCTTAGATCATAGAGGTCACGTAGAAGCTCATGTTGGTAATTCATTATTTCACCGAGTGCACGCAACTGCCTTGCTCCTGAACACTGTTCTTGAACCAACCGAACTCTCTCGTCTGGCAGGATCTCCCTGAGGCCGTCAACCGCATCGGTCGTGGATTTGATTATATCCAAAGCGAGCACTGTGGATCGCTGCATTCTGAGGGTGAAGAGGATCCTGTTGGCGAGTTTCTTGTCCAAGATCTCCAAGTAAGGTCTGATCTCGCTTTCCTCTATCAGTTCCCACCTTGAATCATTGTGCTTTGATCCAAGCTTTCTTCTGAGCTCTTGAGATAGTTTCGGTCGGGAAAGGATCTCATTCAACGCATCATCTATCTCCCTTTGACGTGTAGGGTGTATCTCGCCGGTCGAATGTCTGATCCCAGAGTCTATGATTGCAAAGATGAGAGGAAGCTTCGGGAGCCTTTCGACCGTAATAGGCTGTCTTGAATCTATCTTGATGATGCCTCCCAGAGATGATCCGTATTGGTCAAGCGGCCCGCAAGGTATTCGAAGCTCCTCCCGCTCGGCTTGAAAAGCCAGTGCAGCAATTTTGAGGGGATCGAAACTCAGATCAAGGTGATAGTTGAGCAAGGTGAGAAAGGCTACTTCTATTGCGGCGCTACTTGCCAACCCGGACCCGATAGGTATCTGACTCCTCACAAGAAGATCCACTCCTCTCAACTTGGCGTGGCCGACAGACTGTCCGACCACAGAAGCGACAGCTCGAAAGTAGTCGCCGAACCACTTTGAGCCTTGATACCTGATCCCGTCTATGGAGAAGGAGTCATGTGAGACAAGGCCTTGATCTTCAAGGTCCAGCGTCCTCACGGTGATGTTGCGGTCATCTCTCGGACGGCCTAAGATGTAGGTTCTCAGGGAGATCGCGACCGGGACGACTGGTAGGCCCTTGTAGTCTTGGTGCGTATTCAAGAAATCCGCACGTCCTGGAGCAGATGCTGCAAACCAATACCCATTAGTGAAAGGTTTGACTCGAGGATCGTTGCAAATGGTCTCAAACATGTTGGGATTATTCTCGACATGCTGAAGTGTCATTGACGCCACTCCAACACAGTGACCATGCAATCTGCTTCGGGAGTTGAAACCTAATTAACCTGAGTATTGATGTGAAAAATCTGTCGAGAATAACAGGCTGAATCAGGATTGTCGATCGTCGGGAAACGCGTACTGGTTACTGGAGGTGCAGGTTTCATAGGGAGCCACCTTGTCGATCGGCTGATGAGTGAAGAATGCGAAGTGAGCATTGTTGACGACCTGAGTTCGGGTGACTTGAAAAATGTAAGCCAGTGGTCGGAAAACCCCCGATTTCGGTTTATGCTTGGAGATCTGTTGGAAGAGAAAACGCTAGGAGCCCTACCACGTGAATGCGAAATCGTGTTTCACGCGGCAGCTAACCCAGAAGTACGTGTCGGAACTCAAGATCCTAGGACACACTATGAACAGAATGTTCTCGCGACCTTTGGCCTCTTAGAAACGTTGAGGAGGTCTAGCTTGCCCAAGACGTTCGTGTTTACCTCGACTTCGACAATCTATGGCGAGGCATCACAGATACCTACGCCTGAAGATTACGGGCCTCTTTGTCCCATTTCCATATACGGTGCATCAAAACTTGCGTGCGAATCATTGATTTCGGCGTATTGCCATTCCTACGGCTTGAAGGCGATCATCTTTAGACTGGCTAATATTGTTGGTTCCAGATCTAGGCACGGAGTTCTATGGGATTTTATAACCAAGTTCAGGTTGAACCGGGAAGAGCTGGAGATCTTGGGCGATGGACGGCAGAGAAAGTCGTACCTGCTCGTTGATGACTGCATTGACGGCATGTTTGCAGGGCTTGAGGCCTCAGCGAACATTATTGAGATCTTTAACGTCGGATCAGTCGATCAAGTAGATGCCGCGACGATAGCAAAAATCGTAGCAGACGAGATGGGATTGAAGGAAGTTCATCTGCGGTTTAAAACCGAATTTGAAGATGGTAGAGGCTGGACAGGCGATGTCAGAAATATGCTGTTGGATGTGTCAAGGCTTATGCGAGTTGGATGGTCTCCACATCATAATAGCGTTGAGAGCGTCAGAGAGGCGGCGAGGCGACTGATCTCCGAGAACTCGTAATGAGAGGAATTTGTATGCAAGAGCTACGCTGGAATCCTATTCTCCAAGAATGGGTTATAGTCGCCTCGCATCGAAAAGAGCGGCCCGTTGAGCCGTCAACCGATCGACAAACCTCATGTCCATTCTGCAAGGGTGATCCGCATGTGGAAGGCTCATGGGAGGTCAAGGCCGTCCCTAATCTATTTCCCTCCCTGTCCATTACCGCCCCCCCGAAGAGGGAGACGCACTCGAACCTCTTCAGGTTCGAGAGTTCCAAAGGATTCTGTGAGGTGATCCTTGAGACAAAGGATCATGAAACTGATCTGGGATATCTCTCGGTCGAGAGAATCATCAAAGTGATCGATCTGCTTGCCGACAGGTTCGATGCACTCAGTGCGCGCGAGGAGATACGGTATGTATACGAGTTCAGAAACAGAGGGAAGGAGATCGGTGTTACCTTAAGTCATCCGCATTCACAGCTGTACGCGCTGCCTTTCATACCGCCCATTGTCAAGAGAGAATTGGCTTCAAGTAAGGACTACTTCGTGAAATTCAGAAGATGCCTATTCTGCGACGTGATGGAGGAGGAGAAGAGAGACCGCAGAGTGATTCTCCAAAACAAGAGCTTCGTGTGCTTTCTTCCATTTTACTCAAGATGGCCATACGAGACCCACGTTTATGCGCTGAGACATTGCCAGTCTCTTCTGGATCTCAGCTCTGCGGAGAGAAGGGATCTAGCTTGGATGCTCAAACTCATTTCGCTCGCCTACGACTTGCTATTCGAGTTTCCGATGCCATATGTGATGGCGATGCATCAAAGGCCGACAGATGGAAAAAAGTATGACTACTTCCACTTTCATGTTGAGTTCTACCCTCCTTATAGGGAGAAGGATCTGCTGAAGTTTCTGGGAGGGCTTGAGCAAGGAGCGGGGACGTTCATATACGACGGAGACCCTGAAGCCAAAGCGGCTGAGCTCAGAAGGGCTGCTGAGAAAGCAATGCAGCGTTTTCCGACCGGAGATTGAATTCCCGATGTCTGACCTTGAAGAGATTCTATCGAGAATAATGAAAAGTAGGCCAGTCCTGAACAGGGAAGATCTCCTTAGAGCCATTGCGGAGAAGAAGCAAGAAATCGGTTCTAGGTTTCTATCTGATGAAGGCGCTGCCTACATCATTGCTTCCGATCTCAACTTGGATCTAAACGAACGTGACATGCCTACTTCTAGTTTGTTGATACGCGACCTTGTGCCCGGGCTGAGCGACGTTACATTTTCTGGGACGATTGCTGAAATTCATCAAACCCAGACCTTCAGAAAAGCTGGCGGGTCGACTGGAAAGGTGAGAAGAATGGTGGTTTCTGACTTGACAGGCTCTGCAGGAGTTGTTCTCTGGGATGACAAAGCAGATGTTGTTGAGCTTCGAGGAGTCTCTGTCAATGATCTTGTGCGGGTCGTCCATGGATACGTCAGGGAAGGCCCCGAGGGGAAATCCGAAATACACATCGGAAACAAGGGAGATGTGTTGCCAGTTGGACAGCCGGCTTCTCAAATCGAAGGCTTTCCAAGCTTTACGGAGATTTCCAAACTCAGTACACGGGATCTGAAAGTCGATATTCACGGGAGAATATCGAGAATATTAACGGTTCGCAGATTCAAACGATCAGACGGTTCCGAAGGCACGGTCTTTCGTGCACGAATAACCGACAATAGTGGTTCCGTGACCATCGTCGCTTGGGGCGAGAGGGCTGCTGAGATGGCTACTATCTCGAAAGGAAGTTATGTCTGCATTAGAAATGCCCGTGTTAAAGAAGGTATCAGGGGTGGTCTCGAGGTCCACGTTGACAGATCTGGAGAAGTTAAGCCCGACTCGAATACCCCTCCAGATCTGGTTACTCCTGCTCCTCCTACAACCAAAATATCATCGATCAGGCCTGGAGACATCGACCTCACAGTGGTCGCAAGACTCGCCGCCAAGGGTCTGGTGGCCGACTTTCGTAGGCAGAGCGGAGAAGGCGGGAAGGTCGCTAACGTGATTATTCGGGATGAAACAGGGTCAATCCGTCTTTCTCTCTGGGACGAGAAAGTGGACATTCTAAGCGATCTGTCAGTGGGCGACCTACTGCTTATTGAAGGGGCCTACGCTAAGGAGAATAAGGGTAGAACCGATCTCAGCCTTGGAAGATCAGGAGAGATAACGCGAAGCTTGGGAAACGTCGGGGCTGAAATCCCACAAATTGAAGATGAGTTCACCAAAATCAGCGAGCTGAAACCGGAGATGAACGACGCATCGATTGCGGGTCGGATAATGGAAACCCCTGTTATGAAGAATGTCATGACCAGCCGTGGGCCCGCTGAGGTGACTTCGGTCATGATCAAGGATGCCAGCGGTGAAGTGAAGGTCTCATTTTGGGGACGTCTCGCCAAGGACGCAGAGGATCTCAAAGTAGGAGATTCCGTCAAGTTCAGGCATCTCTATGCGAGAGTAGCCCCTCAGAGATCTCTTGAGCTGTCATCCTCCGCGTTCACGACGTTAGAGAGAATAGCGAAGCAGTTGGATGTAGATATAACACTTCGATCTAGCAGGGAACAGAACGTATTGTTTGGATCTCCTGAAGGAGCCTCGTAAGACGATGCAGCCATAGAAGGGCTTAACTTTTGAATGTCGAGAATGTTCGTCAGCCGAGACTGGAGTCGATGCATAGCGCCATCAATTCTGTCGAACTTGGAACAGTGTGACTTCTTTTTGGCAAGGTATCGCGCATGATGGTGGCTGCTCTGAAGGTTGGTATGGATCCAATCGAATATGTGAATAGACTCCGAAATGAAAGGGCGAAACGAGAAATCAAACGAAGGATGCAAGAGTACACTCTGAGCAGGGAACTTGTCGCTGAGTTCGACAGGATCATCGAAAAGCATTACATCGTACTGTTTGCGGCCCCTTGGTCTTCGGAGTGCACAGCCGAGGTGGCTGTCATCACAAAGCTCTCATTAGAGACGGGCAGTGGACTTATCATCAAGATCGTCGACTTTGATTCACATGTGGACCTTGCCGAGGAGCTGAGGGTTCAGAGAGTCCCCACGGCTATTGTCTATGACAAACG
This sequence comes from uncultured Candidatus Bathyarchaeia archaeon, assembly GCA_964460055.1. Taxonomy (GTDB): domain Archaea; phylum Thermoproteota; class Bathyarchaeia; order RBG-16-48-13; family CAYWPD01; genus CAYWPD01. The sequence goes on along the minus strand of CAYWPD010000007.1, from coordinate 13,092 downwards.
TGGCAAAGAGCTGGGACGATTCATAGAAAAGACGACGTTGGCACCTACCGTGGAGGAGGAGCTTCTCCAGATAATAAGGCGCAGTCAAAAATAGTAGATGCCGAGACGAGCTTTTGGAAAAGATAAAAAAGGTGGAGGCTAGATTCCCTCTTTCTCGACCTCTCTCACCGCTGTTTCGATGATGTCCAAGGCTGAGTCGACGAGATCTCTCGTTATGATCAGGGGCGGTGCAATTCTTATCGACGAAACGCCTGCAGAGATCAACGCGATGCCACGTTTCCAGCTTCTCATGTATACCTCCGCAGCTGCTTTGGCGTGGGGCTCTTTTGTCTTCTTATCTTTGACGAGTTCCATGCCAATCATCAGTCCCTTGCCACGGACATCACCGATGATCTTCGACTTCTCCTTCAGCTCGTTCAGTCTCTTCATTACGTGCTCGCCTTGTTTGAGAGCGTTGTTGAGTAGACGTTCTTCTTTGATGACTTCTATGACCTTGAGAGCGGCCGCGCACGCCACCGGGTTTCCGCCGAAGGTGCTTGCGTGGGAGCCCCCTTCCCAATCCATTAGGTCGGCTCTAGAGACTATTGCGCCTAGGGGTAGTCCAGATGCGATCGCCTTAGCGACACACATCACGTCAGGTTTGACACCAAAGTGTTCGATCGCAAACCATTTCCCGCTTCTTCCCATTCCAGATTGAACTTCATCGTCCACTAGGAGTATACCATAGTCGTCGAGGAGCTTCTTCAAACGCTTGAAGTAATCCGCAGGTGGCACGATGTATCCTCCCTCGCCTTGTATCGGTTCGGCGAAGAACGCCGCGATCTCCTCGGGTGGCAGAAACTTGTGGAATAGATACTCGTCTATGTAGGATACACACCAAAAGTCACATTCAGGGTACTCCAGCTTGAACGGGCACCTGTAGCAGTGGGGGTAGAATACGTGCGTAACTTCCGGAACCAAGGGTGAAAAATATTTCCTCTGAACAGGCTTACTTGAAGTGAGACTCATCGATCCGAAGAGTCTGCCATGGAATGCTCCGATATAAGCCATGAAGCGCGGTTTTCTCGTATGCCACCTTGTCAACTTCATCGCGGCTTCGACAGCTTCGGCCCCACTGTTTCCAAAGTACACGCGTTTTGGAGCTTTCATTGGCACAAGGTCGCAGAGCTTCTCACCAAGCTCGATTATCGGCTCGTAGTAGAAATCCGTGTAAGAGAAGTGCAAGAGCTTCTCAGATTGAGTCTTTATGGCTTTGACAATCTTTGGGTGGCAATGACCCACGTTCATGCAAACTAGCGCGGAGTTGAAGTCGATGTACTCGTTGCCATCGACATCTCTTACGATACAGCCACTCGCAGACTCAGCCACAAGTGGGTAGAAGGTCAGATAGGAGGGGCTCATGATGACCTCGTCGCGTTTCAGAATAGCTTGCGCCTTCGGGCCAGGCGGAGGTATGACGATGTTTGGATATTTATACTTCGTCAAATCCATCCCACGCGTCAAGACTAAGTGAAAAGCCCTAAGTCAATATATTACTTTGCGAACTCCGTTCGCAAGGTGATTGAAAACAGAAGGACGAAGCAGAAACTAGTCCGAAGTGGCATCTACTCGCTTCTTACCGCCTTCCGGTGGCTTCAGTACGGCTATTTCGATGGTCGACACGTTGGTTCGTTCTCCTTCGACGCGGGTGACTTCCTGAGTTCCTATCCGTATTTGTTTGATCGCCAGATCCTTCAGGAAGGATCGGCGCAGCAGTTCGATCGTGTCGACAGCCCTGCTGATCGCTCTTCCGCGTGCTTTCACGACCACTTCGTTGCCTCCGGCGTTGAAGTAGGTCATGCATGCAACGACATAGTTCATTATCGGTTTCTTGCCGATTAGAACGACATTCTCTTGACTTCGTTGGGTCATGGGTTCGTCACATCCTAGATAATCGACGGATTTCGTTATGAAAGACTTTCGCAGGAGTATGCTATTATCATTATTCGAACATCTCCTTTGGTGGACGCTAGAAGTCTGGGGGATCGTCGTCACGGCAACGCTACTTCAAGTCGCCGAGCTATGTGAGGAGCTTGAAAGGACTCGTTCTCGTATCGAAAAGATCCGAAAGGTTGCAGAATTTCTGTCTGAACTTGAAGAGGAAGAAGTGATGCCAGCTGTTGGAATGATAACTGGCAAGATCTTCCCTTCCTATGATCAAAAGGTACTGGACGTGAGCGTCGGAATCCTCTGGCGCAATGTCGCGACGTTGATTGGATCGAGGGTTGCGATGGTCGGATCCAAACCGGGAACCTCAGAAGATTTTCCGTCCTATGTTAGGGGCCTATTGGAGAGGGCCTTTCCTATGAAGCAGGCGACATTGACAGAGTCTCCTCTCTCTATTGTAGAAGTCTACAAGTTGTATGAGGCAATAGCGTCATCGAAAGGCCCCAGCTCTCGGCGAAAGAAGTCCGCCATCATCGACGCCCTCTTGAGGCGATGTAGTCCTATCGAAGCTGAATTTGTTCTAAAGAATCTGATCGGGGAGATGAGGATAGGTTTCACTGATGGTCTCATGGAAGAAGCTGTAGCTAGGGCATTCGATGTCGATGACGGTGTAGTTAGAAGAGCTGTACTGGTCATGGGAGATGTCGGCCTCGTGGGGTTAGAGGCGAAGAGAGGGGGGCCAGACACACTTCTCAAAGCGAAGCTGACATTGTTTCATCCTGTGAAGCCCATGCTTGCGGCAAACGCTGACACTCTGGAGGAGATCTTCACCCCAAGAATAGGCGATCTCATGGTCGAGCATAAATTGGATGGAGCTAGGGTTCAGATCCATAAGGATGAAGGCAACGTTCGGATATTCAGCCGAAGGCTCACAGACATAACGGATAGTCTCCCAGAGATCTCAGCGGACGGAGTCAACTTACTGAAGGCTAGGTCCGCGGTCGTGGAAGGCGAACTGATAGCCATAGGGAAAGATGACAAACCGATGCCATTTCAGCATTTGATGCGAAGATTGACGAGAGTGCGGGAGATAGAAGAAGAATCGCGTAGGGTTCGAACGCGACTTTTCCTCTTCGACCTTCTGTTGTTGGATGGGCATACTATGATCGATGAACCTCTCAGAACGCGTAGAGAGAGGCTGCAAGAGGTATCCGAGCTTCCTCTGGTGACCAAGATAGTCACCTCACAGCTCTCGGAGGCCAAGGCATTCTTTGAAAAGTCTGTGGAGGCCGGACATGAAGGGGTCATGGTCAAGAATCCGAACAGCCCCTACACTCCTGGCATACGCGGCAAACAGTGGTTCAAAGTGAAGAAGACTTTGGACACATTGGACTTGGTGGTTGTCGCCGCCGAATATGGATATGGTAGGAGGACAGGCTGGCTCTCAGATTACCATCTGGCTGCATTCGATCCCGAATCGGGTAGGTTTATGGAGGTAGGAAAGACCTTCAAAGGTCTGACCGACGAGGAGTTTAGACGGATAACGAGCATACTTGGGACGACTGCAACGCGAACTGATGGCCATGTTGTAACGGTCCAACCCAGGCTAGTTGTGGAAGTAGCGTACAACGAGATACAGAAAAGCCCCAAATACGAATCGGGGATGGCTTTGAGATTCGCTAGGATAAAGAGAATCAGACTCGACAAGGAGCCCAAAGAGGCAGACACTCTTCAACGTGTCAGGGCGATTTACCAAAGACAGTTCTCCAGAAAAGCGACTTTCTGATATTCCATGCGCGCATCTAGGCTACACCAGATAGGGGCCTAACGCTGGACACGCGCGCAAACCTTGAATGTAGGAGATAGCTGAGATGGCTGCGGTAGCACCCTCGCCTGCAGCTGCAACGATCTGCATAGCATTCGAAGTGCAGTCCCCCGCTGCAAAGACTCCCGAGAGGTTCGTTCTCTGCTTCCTGTCGACCAATACGAATCCAGACCCATCCAGTGCAACATCCGCTCTACCTAACAATTCTGTCGCAGGCATGACCCCGATCGAGACAAAGACACCGTCTACAGACATCTCTGAAGTTTCTGTTCCTTGATGAGTCACTGTAACGCTTTTGACATGATTGTCCCCGTTAACATCCTTCAGTCTTGCACCAAGGATCAGTTCGGTGTTCGGGAGGCCTTTCAAGCTCTGTTCCATGGCTGCGACGCTCTTCTGAGAATACTCGTGAGGAATAACGAAGACTTGACCTGCAAGTGTGGAGAGATACATAGCGTCCTCGACCGCTGTTTTGTCTGACCCTATCACAGCGACTCTCTTCCCCCTGAAGAGAGGGCCGTCACATACGGCGCAATACGAGACCCCTTTTCCAAGCAGTCTGTCTTCTCCAGGAACCCTCAACTTTCTGTGTTGAACTCCTATTGCCATTATCAGGGCTCTGGTGCGATAGACGGCTTCTCTTGTCTCGACGAGCTTCATGGGATCTTTCAGATCAAGTTTCACAACCTCTTCGGAGGTCCTCACAACCGCACCATGTTTCTCGGCTTGCTCGAGCATCTTCTGTGTCAATTCAAGACCTGAGATCCGTTCAGGGAATCCGGGATAGTTCTCTATATGAGCCGCCTCAGCCGCTCTGCCCCCTGGGTATTTTGCCTCAAGAATGAGAGTCCTGAGCCCTTTTCTGGCCGCGTATATCCCCGCAGTGAGGCCTGCAGGCCCGGCTCCCACGATGATGATGTCGAAGAGTTCGTCTGTGCCGACGCCCATCGTTGCACCGGCTATCAGATGTGCTTGGCAACCGCTCTCTCTAGTGCTTTTTCTCCGACGGCGCCGACGACTTGCTCAACTGGCTTGCCGCCAACAAAGATCATGAATGTGGGTATGCTGTATACCGAGTACTCTGAGGCTATTTCTGGATTCTCATCCACATTGAGTCTCGTGAACATTGCCCTGCCTACGTACTTCTTTGATAGTCGTTCGAATGTTGGATGCATGATTCTACAGGGCATGCACCATGCAGCCCAGAAATCAACAACCACCGGCACCTTAGATGTATCAACTATTTGATGGAAGTTCTTGGTCTCCAGCTGGGTCGATCCTCCTTCGCCGGATGCTAATGACAAGTGTCTCCCGTCCTCCGTTAGCTGCCTGAGCTTGTTCTTCCGTATTCTTTCGAGTTCGGGATCGCTCAATATCCGTGTCGCCAGTCAATAAACGGTGGTAACTAATATAGGCGTTGGCTAGTCGCGACTGCTGGCACGGCGCATGGTACGTTCACTGTCAAAGATGGCCCCTTAACCTCGATCGCGTGCTGGTTTGAAACCGAAAACCGACTCTCTGTCAAGGTCCATGAAGACTTCTCTCTTTGAGTTATCAGAGAGAATTATCTTTGTGTCCAAGGATGTTTCGCCAATAACAGACGAAGAGAGCGCATGCTGGCTCAGAATTTCTCCGCATTTGCTGGGTTGTCTTGTGGAGAAGATGAACGCCATGGCTGGATAGGTGAGCAGCCAATCTGACAGTTGTATGCCGTTGGGTGACACGATCTTGCTAAGCCTTACTGTTGCCCCCACCCTGCTCGACTCACATAGCATTGCTAGGGTGCCGATGATACCGGTTCCACTTACGTCTCGCATGGCTGACACGAGTCCAAGTTCGCAGACTCTGACGACGCCTCCTAGTCGATCCAAGACCTCTTCACTCGATTTCGACTTCACTGAATCGAAGGTTCTGACCCAACTCCTTTTTCCCGGAAGTCCATCCAAGTCTATAGTGAGCATTAGCGCGTCTCCCTTCCTAGCACCACTGCTCGGGACAAACCGCTTCGCGACTCCCACGACAGCGGCATCAACCGAATCGTAATTTGTGTCGGGATTGGTGTGACCCTTGAGCATCTGAAGCCTATACTTTTCCAGCCCGAATTTAATCCCCTCAAAGATCTTCCGGCGGATAACCTCCTTCGAAGATGACACGACGTTCACATATCCAAGAGGTTTTGCCCCCTTGGCTACTACGTCGTTGACATTGACCAGTACTGAGAAGAATCCAGCTGACCAAGGATCTTCACGGACCAGCTCTTGCACTATGCCATCTGCAGAGATAACAACGTAGTTTTTGCCGACCTTTGTCGCGCCTGCATCATCGAAGCTTTGGTCGCCAAAGATGGATAACGGCTCTGAGAGGATGGATTTCCTTGTCAACCCTTTGAAGCTCTTCACCTGTCGAACGATATCACTGAGCATGCGGGTCGACACCGGCTAGGAAGATCTTGTGAACTTCGTAACTTGTGCTACAGCGGCGGCTAGAGCTATCGCGCCAACGTATTCTCCGGTCGGAGCAGCTCTCGACGTGTCGACTATGACATCTTTCAAGCCGCAGTAGACAGCTCCATGAGATCTGCCTGCTCCCAGGTGGACAAGCGCTCTGTAGATCAAGTTGCCAGAGATTCCATCTGGAGCGATGATTAGGTCAGCGCCCGATCTGACCGCATCTTCTATCAAGATGGCGTAATGACCGACATTAGGAATTCCAGTCTCTCCTGCTATCAATGTAATGAGTTCTCCTTCAGCTAGGCTTTTGTCGACATTTTCGCTTCTTCCTAGGTCTTCCTTTCTGCCACCCGAGAGAACGCCGACTTTGACTGATGCTCCAAGCGAGCGTAGTAGGCGGCTGCCCTCCGAGATGAGTCTCAATTTCTGAGAGATCGTTGCTCCTTCATCGATGCCTACGGGAGCAAAGAAGAAGTCTTCCCCGTCGAACGTCTCGAGTAGGCCGATCCTGTAGATTTCATCGATATCATATGCCGTGCGTACTAGACGAATGAACGGCCCTGCAGGTAGCGTGCCTCTCACAACAGCCTCTACCTCTCCAAACTTCAACAAGCGTATGATCTCTTTCTCCGGTTCCTCGGCCTTACAGTAGTTGTTGCCGTTGAGTCTCGCCTTGCTGACAAGGATTGTCCGCGCCAAGCCGAGCCTCTCAACTTCTTGCCTTGCTTCAGCGAGTCTCTGTATGCTTGCCGCGTCCTCTTCTCCGACTCCAACGGCGACTCGAACTCTTTTCTTTGAAGCGAGTCCTCTAATGTTGCCAGTCAGTTTCATCAGATGGACACCTTGAAAAGAGCCAAGTCTTCTGCCAACGCTGCCGCTTCGATGCCCATATCTGCGCATGCGACTGCTGCCAATGCTCCTATGGAGCCTCTGTTGCCTGTGATAGGGATGAGCTCGACACCTGTGTGGTAAGCGACATCGACAGCCTCTTCATAAGTCAGAATCCTGCGTTTTGCGCTTCTTCCGTAAACCCTCAAATCCTCCGGCACGCCTATTCCAACTTTCACCGCCATAGAAGCGTTTGGGGAGAAGATGCCTGTTTCCAACGACTTGCGGAACTCAGCGACAAGCTGTTCCTTCTGTCTCGCCGCAAAAGTCAGCGCTGTTGAGACACAATTGGTTGTTTTCCAGCTAACTCCGGGATAGAGTTGGACAAGTTTGTGAGCGAGAAATTCGACCCCAGTCTTTCCGTGGACTGATCGTGCCGCCTTGAGTCCGAGTACCCATGTCGCCCCTTTCTCTTTTTCGTCTGTATCGTCCAAGCCCACCACGACTTTCTGTGTCTTCGGTGTGATTATTGTAACCCTGTTGACTCTCGTCCCTCCCACCTTTGTCAGGTCCTCTTCCGTCGGATAGTTCGCTTGGATGACCCCCTCTCCTTGGGGAAGACAGGCTGCTACTCCTAGCCCTGCCCCTGCGATTCCGACCCATCTGGTGGACACCTTGTCACCATTGATCTCAACCGCCTCGAGGGCCTGTCCGCCGAGTTCTTTGCTTGAGGGTCCGAATGAGACAGGCACTTCTCCAATTTTGGCGATCAAATGGAGTGTGGTTCCTTCCGTCCAAGCTCTCTGGACAACGCCTCCAGCCCTCAGTCTATTCACGGCATCCCATTCCACGGGCCCTTTGGCAGAGCACTCCTCGATGATCTCAACTGTTTGACTGACCTCGTCAACCATCGTGATGAGGCGTTTACAGAAGAGTTGGCCGAACTTTGATCGTATCTCAGATGGCGTGAGGGTCGACATCCACAGAGCCTCCGGCTTCCTCAATTGACGTCGAGAAGAATTTAAGAAGAATGGCACAAGCATCCGTGGTCCGCGTCTTATGTCCCTTGGAAATGGAACTTTGCGATGTTCATGTAGCCTCTCGAGTCACTCCTTGGGTATTACGATCTTATCTGCTCTCTTGGGCGTTCGATCTCCAAGATTTTTTCTGGCGACTCTATTTTCGCGCTCTTGATGGCGAAGGGCTCTATCATCTTGATTTCTTCCTCGCTCATGTGTTGGTACATGTATTTTCCGTCGTAAGGTGAAGGCTTTCCAAGCCGTGTCCAGAAATCGAGATGAATCAGCGGTTCACCCTTTGAGATTGTAATCGGCTTGTGCAGTTTCGATACATTGGTTAGCTCAAGCACGATTCTGCCTATGAACCCGCTATGAGCTTTTGCAGAGTTTGAGAACATTAGGCCGAGTCGCCCGAATTTGGATTTCGTGGTCATGTAGCCCACGAGAAACCAAGGAATGTGGACAAATTCTAAGCTCACAACATTTTCGAAATCCAAGTAGTTGATGGTGACATCCTCAGCGACGGAGAGGACGTAACCGTCACCATCAAAGTGTGCGGGATCGAAAGGCCATACCAGTCTGTATTCTCGTTGAAGTCGTTCGAGTAGATCCTTGCCTATGACGCACATCTCTCATCAGCTCTGGAATGATCATCTTCCAGCTGTAATTAAGTCCATCCGAAAATCGGAGTCTTGTGTGGTGCCTCCACAGATTTTTGATCCGTTTGGTTCCTACGACTCACATTAGAAGTAGAATGAACAAGAGGGCGGAGAGTATACATGATGGTAATACAACCGTCAAAGCAAGGCGTTTTGCTTTTAGGACTGACTCATCAACCAACTGACCAACGATGGTTGCGAAATCCGTCCCTAAGACTCTTATCTTCTCTATTTTGGTCTCGCCAAATGAAACTCTGCTTGACTCCATGTTGCCCAAAGCACGCCCGAGCACTTCACTAACACTGTGTCTTATGATTGATCTGTTGACAACCTCGCCTATGGGATGGTAACCGCGTCCTCCAGGAGAGAGGGCATTGACCATGTGTGTATCGGTAGTCATGACTTCTCCTTCATCTATTCCCAGCTCTCTTGTGAAGTTCAGGAGCTCCTCTCTCAGCCCTTTTACCATGTTATTGCCATCTATCACTATGTACGATGTTGTCTGTCCGGCTGTGCGAATGATGACCGCTCCGACTCCGTCTGGCCCGACTCCCTCATAGACTCCGTATCCATGGACTTGAGTTCTAGCCGATCCGACTGCGAAGGCCGAAGTCTCGTATGAATTGCATAGGCGCATGGACTCGCGGGCCGACTCAACGAGATCTGAGAGAGCACCCTCGTCTGGCAAGGGGGCGCTGTCATCGTATGAGTTGTGGGCATCTACCACGATTGCATTTAATCCTAGTTCCTTCGCGGTCGACTCAATCCTCTCCCCTATACGTCGAGGTATGTCCTCCATGCTGAGCGGTGACGTTGTGAGGGCTATGAACGCTGTGCGTCCGAAGATCTGACAGCTAGCCTTGGCTACTCCTTTCTGTACGCGGGTGAACTTAGTTGCGAGTTCGGATTCAGTAGGTCTAGCGTCCAAGAGTTCTCCGAAAGCTCTCAGCGCCTTTTGCATTTCTTTGTGCGAGGTGAGGTCGGACTCGTGACCTGACAGGCCATGTGGTACATGGACGGTGGTGTTGGTTTTCGAACGCAATGCAGATGAGATCTTGTGAGAGAGTTCACTACTTCCGACGTTCTTGAAGGGGCCGAGATGGATGGTTGGGACCACAATCAGACTCTCTTGGTTGCGGCTGGTGAATCTCAGAGTAGATATCTTAACGTCAGCCTCACATCCCAGATCATCAAGGATCGATTCGAGAAGTTCGTGTCGATCTTCGACCCAGTTGAGAACGAAGCCTCTAAACAATCCAAGTCCAATCTTGCCGGTTCTCGCAAGTATGTTCTTGTCAACTAGCGCAATGAAGAGCGAGGCTGCAGCAAATACTATCATCAAGCCAGCGATGAAAGATGTGATTTCAGCGGCATCATACACGAAGAATGGCCAGGAAGACAGCACGAGCAGAATCGGTTGCAGGACCGCTGCACAATACACTCTGAGTCTCCCATGTCCAGACAAAGGGGCTATGACGATTGATCTAAGCCCGCCCGCCAAGGACAGCCCATAGAGAGAAGAGGCCCTAAGCAATGAGATGCCAAAGGCTCTGTCAAAAAGCGCACCTAGGAGCAGCAATGACCCCCAGATGAACCCCGTAACCAATGAAAGACCAAACAGTCGCCTTCGGTTTATGATAGGGTCTTCAGGCAGGATCAGCCTTGAAGAGAACGCCTCTGTAACAAGTGAGGTGAGTGCTAACGAAATTCCCAGAGCTACACCCGTTCCTGCGCTAGCGATTGTAGGGTCTTTGATGAGAAATGCAAGAGATCCTAGTGATGTCGGCAGTAGAATAAGAAGAACGATTATCGAGGCCATTCGGGGCAGAGAGAAGAGTAGTCGGTAGCGGCTAGTGGCCAGGTTGAACCTGACTGGGTCGCTGGAAGCCATCCAAGGCACCCGAGCACGGTCTCTAGTAAAGGCTATCTAAGTATTGAAAAACCTATGGTGGCGACAGAGCTTGGAAGAGAGCAGTGTCGCGCGTCTCTTGGATGCGAAATGTCCGATCTGTGGAGGCGATCTGCAGCTCTCAGAGAGTAAGGGAACAATCCCATATTTCGGAGAAATGCTGCTGTCTCTCATCAGATGCGTAAGGTGTGGCTACAGTAGACGGGACGTGGCGACCCTTGAGTATAGAGAACCGTCAAAACTGGTCTTCACCATCACGGACGCTGGGGACCTGAAGACTAGGGTGATACGCTCTAGCAGTGGGACGATAAGAATTCCCGAGATCGGAGTGAGGATCGATCCGGGACCGATTGCAGAGGGCTTCATCTCGAATGTTGAAGGGATATTGGAGAGAGTGCAGGAATCCTCCTCGATAATCGCGAGGGAAGAGTCGGGGTCCAAGCACAAGAAGTATATCGATTTCTTGGAGAAACTTGAACGAGCACGGAGAGGCGAGCTGAAGTTCAGATTGATCCTGATGGATCCTTTGGGAAATAGCGCAATTCTCTCTGACGACTCTTGGAAGCTGAAACGTAGGCGCCTGTCCAAGAGAGAGCTGGCGAGCCTAAAGAGCGGCCCAACCTTTTTGGCCCGGAAAAGGAGGACCGATCGAGCAAAGGTTTAGTTACCGAACTGCAGTTGACTATACTTGTAGAAGTCTATGTCGATAAGTCCATCTGTTTTTCATGCGCTTGAGAAACTGATCGGAAGGAAGCTTCTTGTAGTCATCGACAGAGACTTCGGATACGAAGGGATTGTGACGGCGGTTTCGCAGCACCCCCCCGGTCTCTGGATGTCGGAGGCGGAAGCCGTCATACTAAGGTCTTCGCTCGCTAACCCTCTCCCACAGGTGGCGAGCCGGGAAAAGAGGAGTGAGCTTTTCATCAACCTGAACTCAGTACTCAGGATCGAAGTGCTTCACAAGCAACAGTGACTGCGAGGAACAGCCGGTGAAGATCTATTGGTCTGACGGCGTGGTTATCTCGGATGGACACGAGAAGATAACCTTTGATCCTCGCAGGAGAATTGAGGGATCGGTCACATTCATAACCCACGCCCACGGCGACCACGTATATGGTTTCTCAAATCCCGGTAAGAAATGCTCAACCAAGCAAACTGCCGATCTGTATCACGCAGGCAACGGGAGAAGGCCCAAAGATCACAGGTCCTTACAGTACGGCGAGACGCTGAAACTCGACACCTGTAGAGTTCAATCATTAAACGCGGGGCACATACTCGGTTCCGCTCAGTACAAGATCGAAACGTCCGAAGGAGTGGTCGTATACACGGGGGACATGAACTTACAAGAGACTCTGGTGACGGCTCCAGCAGAAATCGAGGACGCGGACGTGTTGATAATTGAGTCCACCTATGGCGAGCCATCATACGTCTTTCCGAGGCGAGAGCGTACCTATGCGGATATAGCTAGGTGGATCTCCCAGACATTGGAAGTTGGGCGGACGCCATTTTTCAAGGTCTCGCCTGTTGGGAAGGCTCAGGAGATCATAGCGATCGCGAACCAATTGACACGTGCTGACGTGGTGGTTCATCCTAGAGTCCTGTGTTTCAGTGAGGTGTATGTCGGGAACGGTGCGAAGCTGAGATACTATGGCATGGAATCGGAGGAGGGTGAGGAGATGCTTGCGCGGGGTGAGGCTATACTCATCTATCCGCAGAGCGAGGAGACTGCTCCGAAAGGCGAGGTGTCTCGAGCGGTTGCGACGGGCTGGGCCCTCAGATTCAAGAAGTGGGATGTTGACAGAGCGTTCCCCTTATCGCTCCATGCTGATTTCAGACAGCTTTTGTCCTACGTGGAGACGGCTAACCCCAGAATAGTCTATACGTGCCATGGCTTCGATGACAAGCTTGCGACGATTATTCGCAAGCGTTGTCAGATCGAGGCGTATCCGATAAGGAATCTCTCGAGAGAATCCCTGACCGACTATCTTTTCTCCTAGAATGGAAAGACGCCCAGATGAGCTAGTAGAGCAAAGGCAGATAGCGCCAGTGCCATGATCACGACTATCTGTGGCCTGATCTTGATCCCTTCAGTCTCCTCCTCGAAGAATCTGAGGAGGCCTGCGCTCATTGAGGGCATTGGGGCGGTGTCTCTTCTCCTGCGCTCTCTCCTGCTGCTCAAAGGTGTTTACCGCCCTAGATGGTGAAGGTCGAGGTTCTTATCTGTCTTTCGAGTCTACGCGATCGGTATGTACTCGTACGCTTCTCTTACGCTATCGAAACCGTATGCGATCTTCTGGAAGTCTTTTCTGAACTCGCCTACGTCGGCGGAAACTTTCTTCGGGTCTTCACTGTCCACTACGATTCTCTTGATGAAGCCTGCCACCTCGGACATGTGGCTCTCTTTCATGCCCAACCTCGTCAACTCGGGAGTTCCCAATCTTAGTCCTCCGGGATTCGTGTAGTGTCTTCCCATCCT
>CAYWPD010000006.1:47387-53035 GCA_964460055.1 uncultured Candidatus Bathyarchaeia archaeon | reverse complement strand
GTCGAATGCTCATCAAGAACGTCGAAGATGAGGACGAGGCTCTGGAGATCTACCGTAATATTATGAAGAGAGTGATGGCTGTAACAACTATATGACCGAGGCCTCAGCCTCGATATTCGCCAAATCCATTGAAGGTATTAGAAGAACCTCAGAACAAGATATCTCAAACAGCATCTGGTGCCTCAAGAACGAGTGGACTGACGCCTAATCGAGTGCGCGTCTCCTATGGAGGAACCTAGGCTGAATTCGCGTGAGAAAGTGGTGTGCCTCGTCTCGGGAGGCATAGATTCCCCCGTCGCGGCATGGCTGATGATCAGACGTGGATTCGAACCGACCTTCTTATACTTCGACAACTATCCGCTGAGCGATGAGACCACGACCTCTAGAGCGCTTGAAACGATCAACATACTGAAGCGGCACATTACTGACGGTCCGGTGAAGACGTACATCGTGCCGCATGGCGAGAACCTCGCAGAGATACTGAGGAAGTGCCCGCGCAAGCTGACCTGTGTCTGCTGTCGAAGAATGATGTACAGAATAGCTGTGGAACTTGCAAGAAGAGAGGGTGCCTCAGCCATAGTCACCGGAGAGATCCTAGGAGAGCATGCAAGCCAAACCTCTTGGAACCTGCTCGTCGAGAACTCAGCAGCCTCCAGCTTCCCCGTCGTTCGCCCATTGATAGGGATGAACAAGCTTGAGGTTGAGAGAATAGGAAGGGCGATCGGAACATTCGGCGCCTCAACGAGGCCCGCCTCGTGCTGTACGGGCCCTCCGAAGCGGCCGAGAACCCACGCAAGGATCGATGAGATGGCTGAGGCGGAGAAGGAGCTGGATTTGGATCTCATGATTCAGCGTAGCCTCGCGCGTATGACACAGCATTAGGATGCCATGGAGTCATCTGAAGTCATTTCCTGAGTCTCGGATCTTGCGTCCTGATGAGAGATGAGAAAAGTTGCGATGCCACTTGTTTCGCCTCTTCTTCGCTGGAGATTCTGCGGACGAGTATTCTGCCATCCGATGATGCTGTGATCTCAGCTCCCTGAGGACTTCTCAGAACGAGCAGATGTCTAGTCCTAAGGATCACCACAAAGAGCTTCATGGACTCGGCTCTTTCGGCGAGGCTCTCAAGATCCAGTCCTCGGTGGCTTGACCTTATCTCGTATGCGGCTCTATCCGAACAAAGCCTGACTGAGAATTGAATGTCGTTTGAGCCTTTGGTGAAGGATGCCAATCCGATCGACACGCTTGTATATACTGTCTCTAATAAGCATGATAACGCCGCTATAGGAAGGAAACTCGTGTGCGCCTCCCCTGTGAACTCGTATCCAAGTACGTATTGCCAACGCTTCGGTCGATGGTCGCCAAGGAACTGATAGAGAAGCACAAGTTCTCCCAAGTAAGAGCTGCAAGGGAGATTGGGACCACGCAGGCAGCGATAAGTCAGTACCTATACTCAAAGCGCGGCACCAAGAAGCTGCACGAACTCGAAGCTGCAATTGAGATTCGCCAGATCGCAGAGCAGATGGCCCAAGAGATCGCTGCGAATAATGGCTCCTCTACTGACGTATTGGTCAAGTTCTGCGATTCCTGCAGGTCACTCAGGAGCAGCAGGGCGCTCTGTAAGCTCCACAGGGACCTCGTGGCGATTCCAAACTCCTGCTCGATATGTCCCGAAACGCTCCAGGCATCTTTTCGGTAGGAGCAATCTTTATATTGGATTTATAACGCTGTTATAAATAGCCTCCTTAAGTGCATTGATCCAGAAGGAGTGGACATGCCAGGGGAGTATGATCCTAGGGAACCGAGATTGTCTCCCTCTGCAAGGCTCGTCCTCAAAGTCCTAGAGACCAACGGTTGGATGACTCAGAAGCAGATAAGCGACCAAACATCTCTGCCCTCTAGAACGGTCAAGTACGCCATAAAGAAGCTCAAGGAGACCGCTAAACTCCAAGAAAAGCCCAACCTGCGTGACATGCGGGGAAAGTTCTACAAGTATGTGAGCAGTCTCCAAAATCCTCATAACGAGCATGGGCGTCTATAGAGACATCTGGTCGCCGGGGTGGCCGAACGGTACAGGCGACGGGCTGCAGAACCGAGAGCCGTTACCCGTTACTATGTGGGTTCGATTCCCACACCCGGCTCCACAGGAGAAACCTACCCACTTTTCTTTCGGTCACCTGCGCTTCCTAGAGAACTTGGCGCTGCTACTTTGAGGACTCAAATTAGCATCACCAAGGGGGTTTCGCAATCGAAGCCACCTTGTAGATTTCCGATCTCCGAGCATTGGGGCGAAGATCCGGCGGCTAGGATTCGAACCTAGATCATACGGGTATTCAGCCCGTGCTCTCCCATTGAGCTACCGCCGGGGCAGACCAAAGTTGCCTCTTAGTAATTTGATAAGAGTTGTGTAGATACAGCAGATACTCCGCATCAAGTGACTCGCTTGCATTTCGGTCGCCAAAAAATAGAACCGACATGGCGAATTGCCCGGCTCTAAGAAGATGAGAAAGGAGACTTACTCTGGTGGAAACTCGTGGAAGTCAGTAGACCTTCCTAACCTTGACGTAGTTGGAGTGGTACGCGGAGTTCCCTCCCATATCGGCTGTCTGGTCAGGCGTCGTGAAGTTTACGTTTCTCTTATCCGGGCTCAGTTTAGGCCAAAAGGAGCTGTAGCTTGCAAGCAACCCTCTTGATACTCTGTCTGAGAGGTGAGCCCTCAGGATGCAGCCCCCCCGATCGTTTTCAACTAATACCAAGTCTCCGTCATTGATGCCAAGATCTGAGCCGTCTTCGTGCGAGATCTCAAGGCAGGGATCGCCGAGCAGCTCCTTCACCTTCGGGAGGTTATGGAACTGTGAATGCAGAAGATACCTGCTCAAAGGCGTCAAGAGCCGGAACGTTCCGGGCTCATCCAGTGCCAGCACGCACCTCGGAACCGGATCATAACCATCGGCTAATGCCTTTTCCGAGTAGAACTCGACTTTTCCACTCGGAGTCGGGAAGGCTCTGTCCTCGAAGGCTATATGTGGAATCTTTGACGTATTGAGGTGGATATACCCTCTCTTCATAAGTTCTTCACGTGTTATTCCTGTGAGTAGCGGGTTGCCTCTCGATAGGACTTGATCTATAACCTGATCCGTGTTCTCGAGGAGTTCGCTCTCCTCATATCCCATGCGCTTCGCGAGTTCACGGAAGAGATCGATGTTTGAAAGAGACTCCCCAAGCGGCTCTATCGCCTTCTCATTGATGGAGGCGTACAGAGAATAGTAGGAGAAGAAGACATCCTCGTACTCTAGGAACGAAGGAGCAGGCAGAACGAGATCCGCGTGGTCGACAGTATCGGTCGGGAAGAGGTCATGAACCACCGTGAAGAGGTCCTCACGTGCCAGCCCTCTCCTCACCAATGGCTGATTCGGACAGACCGCTGCGGGGTTACTGTTGAAAACGAATAGCACCTTTATTGGAGGACTGAGCTCCTCACTCGTCAGCGCCTCTCCGAGCCTGACCATGTTGATGGTCCTTCGCTCTTTCGAAGAGAGATGGAGAGCTTCCATCCATCCGAGGTCAAGTCCGAAATATCGCGAATTGCTGTAGATGAGACCTCCTCCCGAAATGCCGACATTTCCCGTTAGTGCTTGAATGCATGAAACAGCCCTTACCATCTCGCCACCGTTGAGGTTCCTCTGCATTCCGTAGCCTATATGCAGACACGAAGGTTTCCTCGCAGCCCATGTTCTAGCGAAGTCGACAACCACGTCCGCGGGGACCGAAGTTGTCTCCTGAACCTTACTCGGCGGAAATGCGCTGAGCCTCGATCGTAGAGCCTCGAAGCCGCGCGTATGGTCTCTCACAAACTCGCGATCGTAGAGACCTTCCTCGACCAGAACGTTCATGATACCGAAGGCTAGAGCACCATCAGTCCCTGGCCTCGGCCGAACATGCAGATCGGCCTTGTCCGCAGTTTCAGTGCGAAGCGGATCGACGACTGCGATGAGGGTGCTTCTCTCCGTCTTCGCCCGGAGCGCCAAGTTCATGCCATGAACGTTGGTCCAAGCGGGGTTGAACCCCCAGAAGACGATCAGTCTCGAATTCAGCATGTCAAGCGGATCCATCCCCTGCGGCGTACCGAACACGTATGAGATCCCTACTTCACCGGCTACGTCGCACAGCGTCCGACCGAGTCTCGAAGAACCATATCGACTGAAGAATCTATGTGGAAAGAATTGGTTCACAATTCCCAGCGTGCCAGAGAAATCGTAGTAGAGGACGGCTTCAGGTCCACACTCCTCAGCAATTCTTCGCAACTTCTCCGTTATGATGGCGAAGGCTTCCTCCCAGCTTATCCTCTCGAACTTGCCTTCGCCCTTCTCTCCGACTCTCTTCAGCGGATACAGAATACGGTCCTTACCATACACGTATTCGAGATAGACCGCACCCTTAGGACAGAGGAACCCCTGTGTTATCGGATGCTCCATGTCGGCCTCGATCTTGACGGCAACGCCATCTCTCACATGGGTCAACAGAGAGCAGGCGTCATAGCAGTTTCTCGGGCAAGTTGATCTGAAGGTCTTCTCTGTGGACGATGTTGACTCCAAACTCCTTACCGTCTTCCTCAGGGTGTTCTGACCCGTTCAAGATCGACCTCCTAGTAATCCTTTCTGTATGGGAGAGAGCTGAATACGCGCAAAAGTCAGCACTTTACATTGGAGTCGCACCCAGCCAAGAAAACACAACTAGCTCGAATCGACAGATGAGAAGCTCCACATAGGTGCCGTATCGCCCAAGTCAAGCATTTGAAAATCGAAAAGAGATCGTTCTATATGAGAACCACAACCAATCAATCGTAGCGGAACTACGGTCAGGAAACAAAGGCAATGTCCTCGATGCTGAAGCGGACACTGTGGTGGATAGTCGCGGGCACAAGGGGAGGGCCGACCAGAGCTAGGATCCTGACCGAGTTATTGGCTCAGCCGAAGAACGCCAACCAACTCTCTCAGAGTCTCAACCTGGACTACAAAACGATCAGACATCACTTGGACGTCCTGCTGGACAACAAACTCCTCATCGCAGTGGGTAGCGGGTACGGGGTCGTGTTCTTTCCTTCACCCGAATTAGAATCGAACCTTACTGTCTTCAAAGATATTGTTGAAAAGATAGGTCTCAAGAACAAAATCTGACCTCGGAGTATTTGGAACCAACGCGGATGACTCGACTGATCTACCGTGAAGAGAAACGCAGCATTTCGATCGTTAGCGGTCTGCCTATGGTGCGCGCTCTAGGGCTTCTCGCTCCCTGACAAATGATAGGAAGATCACGCCGGGGGAGATCTCGTTTCTGGAGGATGATAGACCGAAGGTCTGCATGATCCCCTTGAAGAACGACGAAAGTAGGATGGAGTGGGAGAGCGGAAAACGGGGTGCAATCACCCTCAGATTGACGCTGTCAGTGCTCTGTGTGAGGCTGAATTCGCTTGCCTCCCAAGTCAACGTCTTCATAACCTTCTCGAACATCCGCAGCTGGTCTTCCTGAGGAAACTTCGCGCAGTGATACTTTCCGAACCATTGGCCAAAAATGTACCAGAGCTTCTCCAGACTCTCTCTCTTCTCCTCGAAGACCCAGTCCAGAACTTGGTAGAACAGACCTTCGGA
>CAYWPD010000006.1:31379-47287 GCA_964460055.1 uncultured Candidatus Bathyarchaeia archaeon | reverse complement strand
TCTCTCTCTTCTCCTCGAAGACCCAGTCCAGAACTTGGTAGAACAGACCTTCGGAGACTAGGATGAAGCCACTCTCCTTGGCCATCTGAAATATGGAGTACTCATCAACTATGTCTGAGAGGGATGTGCCAAAACGATCCGCCCTGACCGCTTGCTCGAGGGTCTCGTTAACAAGTCCGAAGAGCGTGAAGTTCTCTCTCTTTGCGATCTCTCCTATCTGATCCACGACGCCTTCGCTTGCAGCCAGAAACCTTCTTCCCACGAAAGCTCACCAGTGTACACTTTTGTGTACTTTGGCTCTGATAGCTCTTAAGACCTTTGACAAAACCAGATGGCGAAAACCGTCCCATAGAGCAGAGTTCGCCACAAAGAACAAACTACAACCTCTCAATAACCCAGAAAAGCTCAAATGCACGTCTTCTAGCCCAAAACAGCCACAATTCAACCCGATATTAATTTCTGAGGACAGTTGATCGACCAGTGTACTCGAAACTCCCTAGGAAAGACTTACTAGCGCGATCGATCAAATTGCATGCCAAACCCGAGGCGATCTCTTGAGAAACGGGTCACGCCTTGACTACATTGCCATGCTGTTGATTCTCTTCTTCCTGATGGCAACATGGCAGCAGAACCAAGTGACTGGCCAGTCTCCTGAACCACAGTGGACGACTAGAGGATTTCAGGTCACCGATGATCCACGCTTCGACTACTGCAACGAGACGTCGCTTGAGATCAACTTCGCCAAAGCCAACATCACAGTCGTTGAGAGATCCTATCGAAACGCGCCACACAACCGCGACTCGGAACTCACACGTACGATAGCACTTCATGTGACCGTCACCTCGCCACTCGGCAAGACAATCCGACTCAAGATTGACGAACCAAGTCTTATCCAGATTCTGAACGGGTCCGACCATCTTTCGGGGTGGATGGCCATCGGAGGAACTTCGAAGACATCCACAGATATCCCTGCAACGATGCAAACGATAGGCCCGAACTCCACTAGCGACTCATCGGGCAACACACTTCTCGTGTTTGGATTACGATACGTTGGGTTGAGTTTCTATGACAAGGCCTTCGTCGATTTCATAAAAGATCTGCACATCGCGATAGACGGCCACACCAGCCTGAATGCAACTTGCGAGTACATGTTCCAAGTTTCTCAGTCAGACGGAAAGACGAGCTTGGTCATCCGCAGAGATCTGATCCTGTCCAACCGAGAGCTCTCTGACCAGGAGATGGTCATCCAACAGCACCACGTGATAAGCGCTCTGAAATATCCCGAAACACGCTTTGCCACCAATACTCAGACCCAGCTCAGCACGTTCGGAGATACCAGCTTGAACTTCACATGGAGTGAGACTGACGGTTCGCTGCTACTGAAGTCCGACGATGAGGATCTCGGGAGAGTCCTCTTCGGATCACCGTACAGAGTCTACGGCAACCTGTCAAATTATGAGGAGAAGGTGCCCAACACCCAAGCGACGATCGACAGTACTGGTGTGGCCGAAGTCACCGCCTCTCTCAGAGAGCTCCAAAACGGAGAGGTATACATGATCTCTCAGACTGAGATAGCCGAGCTCAACGTTCAACAGCCTTTCTGGATTTCGCTACCATTCTTAGATCCAGCTCTGATCGGAGCTATCATCGTACTAGTTGCCTTGGTCGGCTTGGGCCTGTTCTATCGCCGCCGAAGAGGGGGGTTCCCCTCGATTGGAGGCGCTCCTAGGAAAGGATCTCTTAAGGAAAGGATCGACGATGCGCTTGTAAAGCTTCGAATCGAGGCGAGGCGCTTGGACAGCCAGCTCGTCAGATTGGAGGCGAAAGACAAGGAGACTTTCGCCAAGTGTGTTAAATCCTCTGAGGCTGGCGACAAAGAGGCAAGTGCGATGTATGCCAACGAGTGTGACGAGATTCGAAAGATCGCCAAGGTCGTGCTGAACAGCAAGTTTGCCTTGGAACGCGTCATACTGCGGCTGGAAACCATAGAGCAGTTTGGAGATCTCTATCAAGCATTGGCTCCCCTTGTCGGAATTGTGAGATCGACCAAGCAGAATCTGGAGAAGGCTCTGCCAGAAATGTCATTTGGCTTAGTGGAGACGGAGGAAAGTCTGAACAACTTGGTGATAGATGCAGGCCAGGTCAGTGCACAGGCTGTCCCGCCGGCCTCATCCTCAGAGGAAGCGGACAAGATACTCCACGAAGCATCGGTCATCGCGGACCAGAAGATGAAGGAGAAGTTCCCTGAGCTGCCGACTGCACGAACGCCAGAAAAACACCTGTGATTAGAAGAGGGTCTTCTGCTGCGAGACATCACTACTTTCCAAGGCCGCCTCCAGTCTAGCCATCAACTGCTCTTCTGCAACCCCGAAAACCGCTAACACGCGATGCACAGCTGGCACAATCTGTCCTTGGACATAGTATTCGATGTCGACATCTTCCGGCTTGGCCAAGACGTAGGGAACCGACCGTTCGGCCAGGCGCCCTTTTCCTTTCAAAACCAAATATCCTATCTTGTCGCCAGCCGTCAACTTGAAACCGCGACGGGCTAGAGCCCTTGCAGCCTCAACGTGGGGCGCTCTAACCTCGTACTCCTCTAGAGGTTTGGTCAGGGTCTTCCAGATGATGAGATTGTCGGTCGGAATCTTGCGGGCTCGCAGTTCGAAAACCAGTCTCTCGACATCAGAGATTGCCATCTCAGTGGTTCCACCTCTCAGAAGCACCTCAAGTGCTCTCTGCTGCGCCTGCCTAGAGATGTCAGACCAGTCGCCTCTCGCAAATTCAAGTCCCACAATCTCGACAGAGCCTTCTTCGGTTAGCCCAGCGTACCTCTTCTTGGCTTCGGTGAATAGCAATGTCCTGTAGAATTTCTCGGCGCGGATCTCGATTCCAGTCTGACCCTTGACACGTTGAAGTAGCGTATCAATCCTCATCGGGTCATTCTCAATGAAGACGCTATCAGTGTCTCCATAGAGAACTCTCAGGCCCAACTGTTTAGCACTCTCAACCGTATCCGAGATCGCTTTCCTTCCCCAAGCAGCTGTCGCTTCAGCTACCTCTCGCATATACCATCTTGCGGGAGCCCATCCTGCGTAGCCGTACATCGCATTCGTGATGAGTTTCAAGGCCCTTTGACGGGAGTCAAGTATCCTACGTAGAGGACTGTTCTTCGGGCTTCGCTCCATCTCTAGGCGTGCTCTTCGGCGCGACTCTATGAGGTTGGCTAGAGCCTGTTTGTAGATGCCAGTCGGGTGTTTCCTGAATCTATGTAAGACTTCCGGAGCTGTGTTCACCTCGTCCTCTGGAACCTCTTCATCTGGCCGGACAAAGGTGTCGGGTGATATGTTGTATCTTATCATCAAGCTAGGATACATCGAAGCGAAGTCCAATACAGCTATGTCCCCATGGAGGCCGGGTTCCGGCTCAAGGACGAAGCCCCCCTTGTACGATTCGTAAGCTCTGTCCTTACGGGAGGGAATCAGTTCCCCTAGGGAATGTGCACGCTTCATCAAGTACGATTCGACTCTGTGCCCGACGTCGGATGCCATCACATAGTCAAGCGGCATAGAGACCAAGCCGGCTATCTCGATGCCGAAGTCAAAGAAGATCTGTCCAACTTCGAGGATTGCCTTCACACGGTTTCGAAGCATTTCTAGCAGCATTATTCTGGAGGCTTCGTCTTTCCACATTGAAAAGACTCTGAGCTCCTCAATCTCCTGAACGTTTTCAGCAGACTTCGTTCCTATGAACTTGGATATGTTGGACAGCGTCTTTACCTTCACTTCAGGTATGAGCTCTGCAAAGTCGAGAAGATCTATGGCCGCTCTTCCCGTGACCGAAATGTGTCCGAAGAGGCTCTGATGAGGTATACCACCAGACCTGTCTACGCTCAGACCGATTCGCGACTTCTCCGCTCTCCTCATGAGGTAGGGCCAGTCTCCGAGACTGCTCCCGAAACCAAACACAATATCCGGATCCGAAGTCTCGAAGTACTCTACTAGTTGTTGGATGACCTTTGAATCGTCGGTGCCATCACTTACGAATTGGATAGGCCCATCACTATTGGTGACGGCCGTGGCCGCCAGAATCGCGTCTCTCGACGGATTCGGACTACCTATTTCACTTCCAGTAGTAATAGAGAAGGCTAGAAGATCGAGATCGGGGACGGATTCGAGCTCTGACGGCTTGGTCTCACCAACCACATCAAAGACCTTTGAGACACCAAGACCCGGCGTATCGTCTGTCCTGCGGACCTCGGCTATGTTCCATCGGGCGGGAAGAACTCCACGATCGATCATGTATTTTGATGAGTACCGGATATCCGCCTCCAGAGGCTGTACGATCTCGAGTGTCCTTGACATCGATCTTGCAAGGTCTTCGATCGAGTCTGGATCTTCGATCTCAACTCTGAGAGCTTCCATTGTTCTTCCGAGTAGCCTGCTCCTAACCCTATGGATGTCCAAGATTTTGAGAGAAGGCTGACCGCTTATCTTCGCCATGATTTCGTCTGCCCTCTCGTTTTCTTCTAATATCAGATGAAAGCTGGGGCGATAGGTACGATCTCGGAGAAGAATCGGCGCGCCGGATTCATCTATCGCCCAGAGCCCTATCTCGGGAGATCCTTCTACAACTTCGTGGTTTATGTCGAGTAGCCAAAAGAGCTGTTTCAACTGCTCTCCCGTCTGACACCGCAGCCTACCAAAGAAGCTTTGGTCAGACTCCTCTATCAGTATTCTATTCTCTAACCTTTGCGATTACCTCGATCTCAACTGGTATCCAGCCTTCGACACTCACCGCCACAGCGGCTCGAGCATGTTTTCCGTTCTCGCCCCAGAGTTTCAGCAGGAGCTCTGAAGCTCCATTGAGGACGGCTGGCTGATTTCTGAATCCATCTGCACTGTTGACGAAGCCTATGACCTTCAATATCCTTTCTATCTTGTCCAGGTCACCAAGCACCGCTTTGAACTGCGCTAAGCAGTTTAGAACAGATATCCTTGCAGCATCGAACCCCTCTTCAACGGTCAGGTCCCTTCCAACCTTTCCGCGATACCTTATCTCACCCTTGACGCTGGGTCCCTGGCCAGCAGAAAAAGCAAATCCGTTTGCGACCGTTGCTCCAACGTAGAGCCCTGCTGGCTTTGGTGGTTCAGGCAAAGTGAGGCCAAGCTTTTCCAGCTCCATTTCGATCCGCATAGTTGTTCACGACGCAAGCATGATTCGTTTCACTAGTTCATGACGTTTTTGGAGGTAGGTCGGAGTATGCTCCCGTATCGGATTTCCAGATTCTTTTCTCCATCCTTATAGCGGCCTTGCCCGTCGAGTAGTAGGATTTCAATAGAGCCTTTGGCAGATACCCTCGCTTCGCGTACAGATTCCGTGCGGATAGATTGTCCTCGCTGACTTCGAGCGAGAATATGCGTGCTCCAGCATCAACCATTTTCTTTTCTAACACGTCCATAAGCATGCTGGCGATGCCCCTTCTTCTCAGGCTTGGAAGGACAGCTATGGAGACTACATGTCCGATGTCCCCTTCTCCTATTGACGAAATGGCGTATGCGACAATGTCTCCTTCGAATTGGGCGACGATAAAGGTCTCTGGATTCCTCAAAAGAAGGTTAAACAACAGTGAGTAAGGGTATGGATCTGAGAACGAGGTTTTCTCCAGTCTGTGGATCGACGGAAGGTCTCCAAAAAGGGCGTTTCTCACTGTGATACTTGGGTTGGACATACTTTCACAGTCGGGTCTGTCCTGAGAGAAGCATGTCCAGATCCGACCCGTTACGCAATGCTTCTTTCAACGACATGGAGTGGTTGCCTCTAGGGGTTACGGCCAGGCTGTCCGGTGTCATGAAGAGCCAGCCTGCTCGAAATCCCTTGAACTTGATCGCTACGTAAGGTTCGCATCCGAAAATCTCCGCAAACTTAACCAGCTGTTCTATCGACTCGTGTGGCACATAGAGTCGTACGCGGCGGCTCGTCTTGACCTCGATGGCCCATCTCTTGCCTAAGCGTGCACATCCCGCCACTAGGTCGGGCATAGGATGCTTCGTCCTACTGCCCGAGGCAGGAGCTCTCATAACTGCAAAGCCACGTGATCTCAGCAGGTCGGCCAGTCTTCTCTCGCTCTCTGCACCTCTCAACTCACTGACCTTGGGTTTGATTTCTGAAGTCAAGAATTTTCAATTAGTTTATTTTACCCTTCCGCAGGTAGTCTCGAAAGGAGTTGCATCTCAGCTGAAGATCGTCCGTTCTGACATGAAGAGGGGCCTGATTCAGCTTGATTTGGAGAGCCCAGACGATCTATGGCATTGCTACAACATCATAAGGAGGGGGGACACGGTCTACTCTAGGACGAGCCGAGAAGTCAAGTCGACCCAAGAGGGTGCAAGGCCTTCGGCCGGAAAGAGGTTCTCCATGACGCTTGGACTAAGAGTGGAAAAGATCAGTTTGGACCGCGACCTTAGCAGGTTGAAGATCACAGGAGTCGTGATAGATGGACCTGAAAAGTTTGAGGGAGTAAAAGGTTCGCACCATACCTTCAATTTAGCTGCAGAGGGCCGAATATCGATCATAAAAGAGGATTGGCTCAGACACGACATCCATCGAATAGAATCAAGCTCCCACGAGGCCAGGACACCAATTCTTGTTGTCGCCATAGACGACGAAGAATATGCTGTGGGAATACTCAGAGAATACGGATTTGATGTGAAGACCGAGTTCAGGACGAGGTTACCTGGCAAACGGAGCCCTGATGAAAGGGAGGCTGCTCTCAACTCATATGTCAAAGGTGCTGTCCAATCACTGCAACAACATGCGCAATCCGAGAGAGGACCGATATTGATTGTTGGCCCCGGCTTTACAAAGAATCGCTTGGAAGCACTCCTTCAAAGGGAATACACAGAACTGGCGAAGAGGATCGCGCGGGTCGCCACCACAAATACGGCCGGAGTCTCGGGATTGAACGAGGCTCTTAAAATAGGCGTCATCTCGAAAGTGCTAAGGAACGTACGGGCAGCTTACGAAAGTGAATTAGTCGAAGCCATGCTGTCTAGAATCGGATCCTCAAATCAGAAGGTGGCCTATGGTTTTGAAGACGTTTCGCGGGCGGATGCGTTTGGTGCGATTGACACCCTGCTCGTCTCGTCCAAGTTTCTCCAGGAGATTCCGATGGATGACGCCTTGAGAGCCGAAGGCCTGATTCGGAGCGCGGAACAGAAGAGGGCTAAGATAGTCATCGTCAGCAGTGAGCACGAGGCCGGGAGGCAGCTGACATCTCTGGGAGGCATAGGAGCATTACTGCGCTTTCCAATCTATGGATGAAGTATGGCAGAGGCAAGAACGAGTCATCAAGGAGGCATTGAGTCCGAGGTTTGGCAAAGAAGCCTATCAGATATCCCGACAAAGTGACAGTCATCTACGATGATTCGCATTGGTCCCTTCTCTCGAACATGAGAGAGGAAGCGACCGCTCTGATACGTACCCTTCTGAAGCACGGGATAGAGTCTGAGGTGCATGGCAGCGTCGCGAGGGGAGATGTTGAATCCAGGAGTGATGTCGACGTCATCGTCAGAAATCCTATCTCTTCTTCTAGGATCGAATTGGCTCTGAGCCTTGAAGGTCATCAAATATTCTCCAGAGAGTTTGCTCAAGCCACTCCCAATCTGGTTCCAAAGGGTCACATCTTCTTGGATCCTTTCGAAAAGAGGTGCGTCTCGTTTCCACTGCTGCCCTTCCGAAAGCAGGAGTACGACTTCTACAGGTTTGGCGGCATAATTGACTTGGACGGGCTGGCTAGAAGAGACAGGGTTCCCGGATGCACGAAGAAGTTGACTCTGATCGAGCCGTTCGAGAGTGGACACTATGAGTCGTCGATAATCGGCAGAGAGGCCGAAGTCGCAAGGCTCTTGGGCATCAAGATCGACGTTGTTCTGGAACGGATAAGAGTCTTAATGCGTAGAGATGAGATCGGTAGGACTGGGAACTTCATCATCCAAATCCTAAAAGAGGACGAGTCCTTTGAGGGAGTTCTGAAGAGGTTGGCCGAGACAAACCCAGCTGTGAGGAGAGCTTTGCTCAAGAGATGAATCAGGCTCTCGGAGATCTATTGCACCAACAGCGTTTCCAGCATCCGCCATTTTGTGAGAGATTCGCCGTTGGAAGCCACTGTCAATTCATACAATTTCCATCTTGCATTCAGCCCATCGACGAACTGGCGTGTTTCCACAGGCAAACCTTTTAGAATCCTCTTTGGAAAGCCATGAAAGACCGAGGTCTCTCCCGATGAACATAGAGGGGTTCCTCATCCTCTTCGGTATAGTGTGGCTGGTCTTCTATCTCTACGGGAGGATCTTTGGGCTGAAGAACAAAGGCGTCGAGATTCAGCCATTTCTCCTGCTCTATCGCACGAATAGGTTCAATCAGCTCTTCGACAAGCTTGCCCACAGGTATCAACGCGGCTGGAGAATCTTTTTCGATGCAGGCGTGGCATTGGCTCTCGTGGAGATTGCGTATGGTACTTACTTTTTCATAACGAATTTCCTTGCACTCCTTTCAAAACCTGAGGCCGCAGGAAGGATAATCCTGTTGATACCCGGGGTCACCATAGGGCTGCAGACATTACCTTACATACTGATTGCCTTGGCAATGGTACTTGTTGCACACGAAGGAAGCCACGGGATCTCATCAAGACTCGAAGAGATTCCAGTGAAATCTTCCGGCGTCTTCTTCTTCCTCTTCCTCCCTGGAGCATTCGTGGAGCCCGATGATGAGGCCTTCAAGAGCTCCAGATTGGCGTCCAAACTGCGCGTCACGGCTGCTGGCTCACTAGGAAATCTTGCAGCAGCTTTTGTGGTCTCCATATTGATCCTCACGCTTTTCACAGGCCCCTCCGGGGTACTAGTACTTCGTCTCAGACAAGGCGGCCCCGCACAGGTTGCGGGTATGCATGAATGGGATGTCATCCAATCAATCAACGGAACGGTGATAAGAACTTGGGAAGACTTGCAGACCTTCATGAGCTCGGTGAGAGCGGGCTCCACTCTCATCCTCACAACGCAGAGGGGCGACTTCCAGATCGTCGCTAGAGATCCTGAGAACGCGAGTAGGGCGATTATTGGTTTGGATAGCTATGGGTCTGTGGAGTACTATCCTGTCAGAGGCGGTCTCCTACAGTCACAATATGAGTACAACCTCCTTGCCACTCTGTCTTGGATCCAGAACTTGTCGATCTGGGTTGCCATTGTGAATATGCTGCCAATATATCCCATGGACGGAGAGAAGTTCACCACGGCAATACTCAACCGCTTCCTTCCCGGTAGAGCGAGCTTCTTCAGAACCATGATCACCGGACTCTTCCTCTTCATCTTCACATCGAACATACTACTCTCATTCATCAGGTTCGAGTTCATACCCTTGCCTTAGAGCGGTGCCGACGATGAAATGCATGCGATGCCAGAGGGAAGCTGTAATCTTTAGAAGTCATTCAGGGGAACGGCTCTGCTCCAGACATTTCAAGGACTCGATCAGCGAGAAAACTTCCCGTACGGTAGCCCAGTACAAGATGCTAAATCCTGATGACAGAATCGCCATGGCCATCTCCGGCGGAAAGGACAGCGTCAGCCTCCTCAGGATACTGTTTGAGTTGGAGACGAAGTTTCCAAGGGTTCAGATGACCGCGTTAACGATCGACGAAGGCATCAAGGGATATCGGGAAGAGGCGATCGCCATAGCAGCAAAAAACTGTGAAGAACTCGGAGTCGAACACAGGGTCTTCAGCTTCAAGGAACTCTATGGAGATACGCTGGACGAGCTTGTTTTGAAGTTGAGATCCCTCAGAGGCGAGATCTCTCCCTGCTCCTTCTGTGGCGTGCTGAGAAGGAAAGCACTCAACCAAGCGGCGAGAGAGATCAGCGCGGATAAGCTCGTGACCGCGCACAACCTAGACGATGAGGTTCAGACAGGCCTGCTGAATCTGATACATGGCGACATAACTCGAAACGCGAGGGTTGAACCTATCCTTGAACCTCAACACCCCAAATTCGTGACCAGAGTCAAACCTTTCTGCAGAATTCCCGAAAGCGAATTGGCTCTCTACGCCCTTCTTGACCACGTTACCTTCCAGACGCACCCCTGCACCTACAGAGAAACATCCCTAAGAAACGAAATTAGACACATAGTCAACAGACTGGAGTTCAACCATCCGGGAGTAAAATACGCCATATCAAGCTCATTCGAACGGCTTAGGCCCGCGCTGAAGACAATGGTTTCATCGGTCAAGATACAGGACTGCAGCTCATGCGGAGAGCCCACGGTAGGTCACATCTGCAAACCATGCGAGATGCTCCAGAAAATCGGTGTCCTGTAGTTCTCGGCTTGCAGCATTCACTTACTCCCACCGACAGCTCTTGTCAGAGCAGTGCTTCGGGCGCAGAGGTTAGGCCGAAGATCAGCTGCGAAAGCATCATCATTTGACAGAAAGGCGATGAGCCACTTGGGGTCGACACCTGAGGATCTTCCAAGCAGCTCAATCGATGAACTCTTACCCGAACCCTCCCGAGCGTCAGACGTCTCGACTTAGGTTGCTACCTTCCGGTCCTGGCCAGGTTCGGCAAGTAGATGGAGCTTACAACCCTCTTACGCGGGTTGCAGTCCCAACCGCCGACCCCGAGAGACGAGCATTCACAGCCATCGGGTCAAGCAGCCCGGAAGGCTCACGAGCCTCGCCCAAGCTTTCGACCCGTCGTATCGACCATTTACGGTCGAGGTTTTCACCTCTCAGGAAAGGTCGAGCTTCCCGTCTAAGGCCCACCGCCCAAGTCTGTTGAGCGGTTGGGCAGTATTAAGACTTGTCTGACGAGCGGATTCTTACTACAAAGGAGATATGGTCGACCAAACGCTTTTATGAAGACAGCCGAATGAGTTTACGCGGCTGGCCGGGGTCTCCTAGATTCGTCCCTTGAAGGGGGAAGGGGAATCTGGTAGGGAGCAGGCCTGCTATGGTCGCTGCAGAGAGTCTGTGACCCATAGTGGCCGTTTAGGCTTCGGGGAGTAGGGTCTCACGGGTTCAAATCCCGTCCCCGGCGCCAAGGCTGGGCCGGTCGTCTAGTTTGGCTAGACGGTTTGAAAGGGGCTAAGATACTACCCTTACGAGGTAGAGCCAAGAGATGGCGCTGAGTGGTCGCCAGTTCGAGTCTGGCCCGGCCCACCAAATTTGGTCAGAAACACAATAACCGATCCCATTTGGTTCCGAAGTCTAGATCGGCTCCATCTCAAGTTGGCCCGTTCTGGGTCCAGCGAGAGCTTATGGATCCCCACCTTCAGGACTTCATCGACTTGTAGCAAGCATCAAGCATTCGGTTTGCCCTAAGCCCGTCTACAAGATTCCTTTTCGGCATCTCGTTCTTGAGGACACAATATGAAACGCTGACGCTCGGAAAGATATCCGTAGGTTTCATGCTTTCTCCAGAGGGGTAATCCAACCTTCTTTGGCTTCTGTTTTTCAACGATCTAGCCGAATTTTTCTCAATGAGGCGACCGTGAAAATGCCAATGCCTATCTCCCCAGTTGGGTCAATGAATAATGAGCCATCAGACCCATAGATCTCGTATCCAAGATCAAGGCCGCTATGGGCTGCCCGGGAATTTCCTGGCCGACGAAGCTCGCCCCTCTCATATTTTATGAGGGAGAGGCTGTTGTCCTCTCCCTAGTCCCATGGACCGGTGTGGCGCGCATGCTGGGAGTAGGCCTCAACAGGCCTTTTGTCAATGATATGTCGAGTCATCTCGGCTGAGTGATAGTCCCCATGTCAGTTGGGATTCCATTGGCAGCAAGCTTGGGAGTTGTGGGACAAGCGGACATTGCCGACCTTCGCCGCTTGGACTTGACGTCTAAACGTTGAAGTTGTGGACACGAGCCTCTCCCATAACGAAGAGGCGAGCCTGTCTTAGGAAGAGACCCACCTCAGGTATGAGGCCCCTTGCCTGAGTTCCTGCCTTGCATACCATTCTATGCTCCAAGAATCCCAGAGTTTCAATCTCGATGATATCTTGCGTATGTGAAGATCGTACCAGAGAACGGACTACCGCTGATCTGGTGGCACCTAGGACTATCAACCTCTCGAGATGATCATTTAACGGTCTCTTCAATATCTCCATCTGTCTTTGGGTCAAGCTCACCCAAATCTTGCGGGTCGATCTGTCCAGTTTGTCTATTCGAACTTCGACGGGGAGGTTATCGTAGAGGCAGAAAGTCGAGATGATGCTTTTTGCTGAGAGCTTCCTTTCTCCGGCCAGCTGTCTTCGCATTTCGTGTAACGGATATAATGCGTCTCCTACTTGAGAGCTCCCAGTTTCCACGTATAGCCCGTACCCTATCTTCCCTGAGTCCACGATTCGCCCGGTGATAACCGAGCCTTCTACGAGATTCTCAAAACTGTCGATTGCCGTTCCGAGCTCACGTTTGAGTAGCTCTATCGTGAACTCTTGGTCTTCACCGCTGACCTCGATTCTCACCCATTTCCTGTCGGTCAGTACCGCCGAAGCCAAAACTACTTTGAGGTCTTCGCACAATCTCTCGATGTGGGATACAAGTCTAGCGATGATCTTTCGCTCGGGCCCGGCATACACCTTGACTGGTATTGTAAGTACCGCCAATAACTAGTGCTCCAAAATCTTGGAGAATTCTCGGTTCAGCTCTCTTAATCTTCCAACTGATGGATGACCGCTACCGAGCTCTTCGCTGAACTTACGAACCGTCTTTTCTATATTAACACGCTTGCTGCCTTCAACCAACTTGTCGGCATAGGACACTACCTTCTCTTCCAGTGTGGAGGGTACGTACTCTCCTTCCGGGAATCCCAGCTCTCGCGCCTCGTACCGCGAGATTCCCGCTCCGACATGGCGGACAATAATCTTGATCAGGGCCTCGGGCAGCCCAAACGATTTAGCAATAATACCGCCTCGTACGCCGTGCGTAACCCCGTGCGTCTCGGACCTCCCGATGTCGTGTAGCAAGGCTCCTATTTGCACGAGTTCCCTGTCAACGGGGAGGCCTCGTTTCTCACACTCCCTGGCCATCTCGGCTGCCAGCCTTGAGACGACTTTGCAGTGTTCTACAACGTTTGCAGAGCAGCCAGCCGTCTTCAATATCCTCAGGGCTTCTCGTTGAGATGGCAGCTCCTTCAAATGAGGCCTCTCCGAGTTCAGTGCTTGGGACAGCAATATCCTCAGATAACTACAATTTAAGACTATTAACCTGAGGCGTCGCGTCTTCATCTGTGTTGCCATTTATGTCTACAATCGTTGACCACCGATTTCTCCTGAGTAGGTACGATGGTTGCATCCTACGTTTCCCCGGAATACAACGTCTGGGTGCGGCGATCCAAGGATACCGTCGACTCCTACCGATATTGATCCAAGATCTCGGCAGATCATGACGAACGAGGGGCCAAGACCGGGCCGTTCGCGTAGTTTCCTTAGGCCTCAAGTGAAGGCTTTCTTCTTCACTACAAGCTCGAAACGATTCTGATTCGGAAATCAAATTCGACCAAAGATTGAGGTATGCTACCTGTACAAATCAAGGCCGAGGCACAATCCACGACTTTCAAGGACGGATGGCTGTCAATCTGAAAGCTCTTTTTCGAGGAGCTTCATCCTGTCTTCTAGAGCTCCTATGATAGGCTGGTTGTCGAAGTGTTTTAGAGGCTTATTGCACTGGGGGCATCTGAAGACGGATTCCATCGCCTGCTCGAATGTCAGGCGTTCGTCTTGCGGTGTGTCGCAGGCATAGAAGTCGTGTTGCTTCTCGTGATCCAGTCTTATCCTCATTTTCTCCAAGATTCTCTTCTTCTGAGTTCGGATGAAACCTGCGACCTGATCTGGCTGAGGCCGCCAGAGGAATATGAACCAGCCTGTCTTATCGTCTCTTAGCCGTTTGTTGGATACGAGGGAGTGGTCGTACAGGCGATAGAGGATCTTCCTTATGTTGTTAATGCGAACACCGGTTTTAGCTGCAAGCTGATCGTCTGTCGCCTCCCCCATCTCCTGCAGGATTTTAATGACTGTGACCGCCTCGTCGCCGCCGAGAACTTGTGCGATCTGGGCAAGCAAGTCGCTGGAGCGGCTCATATGTTCCGCCTCGATGGGAGATTGTGGTACTATAGAATCCGTAGTTCTTTAAATCGTTGTTCAGATCATAGGCTTCGAAACCTATGAAGATCAGATTTCTGCTAAGGCTGTTTGCCCATGGTCCTTCTTATGACCATCTTGCCTCTACGTTGCGGGATGACCTTTATCTGTCCACCTATCTGCTCATTTCGGAGGGTTTTACCGTCAAAGAATCTGTCGAGGAAGATACCCACCGCCGCGCATTCCGAGTGGGGTTGGTTGCCTATAGCCACATTGAAGTCTGAAACGTCTTTTGAATAGAAGTCGGCCGGAACTTTCTGAGATCCTACGATGAGAAGAACGTCTTTCCCTGTCTCCCTTATTCTCTTGAGCACGTCACCCTCGGCAATGTTCTCTCCATACATTGTCAGGTGAACCGTGATGCCTGCAGATCCTTTCCAGCTTTCTACGACTTTCTTCCAAGGTATGCCGGTCTCGATCTTGAACGAGCCGCCCCAGTTTTCTACGGTCTCCCCGACAACGCGTTCGAGCCCACGGTCTACCACGTCCGTGACGAATATCCCCGAGGCCCCAAGTGCCCTAGCTACGAGCGCGACGTGAGTGGTCAGCCTCGCGTCCCTTGAAGACCTGTGTCCCCACCGCATCACCCACACACGTCTTGTGGAAGACTCGATCACACATGTGCCCTCGCTGGATCCCATTGTCCGTTCAGGCTCTTCTGTTCATGGATTCCTTCTCGGATGCTCAGCAACGTCAAAACCAAGTCTGTGAGGTGTGCGCGCCAGATATACTATGCTCGCTCCTTAGAAGTGGCTGGCCTACCAGTGTTATGACTCCACCTGCCTTCCTGACCTCTGCAATGATCTTCGGGACGAGACGCGGATAGGCTGCAACCTTACCTGAGACCTGAGACTTCGAATACTCGATGTCCAGCACAGTGGCCATTTCTCGGATCAGGGAGAGGCTTCGTTGAACTCTGCTACCCAGCGGGAGTACAAATCCTGCCTCGACTGGGCTTTCCAAGTTCTTCTCAATCTCTGAGAGGAGCAATTCGATATTCATCATCCTGAGTGAGGACACGGGCACTGAATTCTGAACGAATCGACTTAGGCATTTCTTCTTTTCCTCCGCGTCTTCCGCAGATATCAGATCGATCTTGTTAAGGGCTGTGACCACAGGAACGCCTGATGCACCCATTTCATGAATTGTCTGGATACACGTGGAGAGTTTTCTCTCGATTTCGACTATCGGTTCGTTGAGATCGACAACCAAAACTATCAGATCGGCAAATATAGTCTCCTCTAGCGTCGATCGAAATGCTTCAACCAGAGCTATAGGGAGTCGGTCTATGAATCCGACGGTGTCGATCAGTAACACCTTCCTCTTTCCGATGTTTATAGCCCTAGTTGTGGTCGACAACGTTGTGAAGAGTCCAAGATCTGTGGGAACTCTTTCAGACGTCAATGCGTTGAAGAGTGTGCTTTTCCCTGCGTTTGTATATCCGGCAAGTGATACCGTGTAGAAGCCCGTGCGTTGTCTTTGATATCTGCGCGTGCCGCGTTTCTGACGGATTGAGGCCAAATTCCTTCTTATGTGATGCATTTGCCTTCTGATCGCCTGATAGTAGACGTCGACCTGATACTTACCGAGCCCGTAAAATCCAGGCTGTTCGCCCATACGGGCGAACCTTACTTTTTCTCTGGCTCTCGGATACTCGTATCGCAATTTCGCAAGTTGTATCTGAAGCTTCGCCTCTCTCGTAGAGGCTCTCTTAACGAAGATCTC
>CAYWPD010000006.1:0-31279 GCA_964460055.1 uncultured Candidatus Bathyarchaeia archaeon | reverse complement strand
CGTCTTCGCTAGATCCTCTTGACTTAGGCCAAGGTTCTCCCTTGCTTTCCTCACGATCTGTGGATAGTCTTCAACGATATCGAGATCTTCGGATAGCCGCCCTGATGATCGTGGTCTTCGAGCTGGCCTCACAATTGCCTTCGGGGCAACGGGTCGCCGCTGCTTGAGAGGCTGTTCGACTTCCCACCCTGTCTCTCCGAGCCCGCTGCAGTCTTGGCAGACTAGCATCTTTGCGCCTTCGACGATGATCCTTGTTGGCGGGCCTCTTATCGGCCGGCCACAGATTTCGCAGTTCATCGGTTCGTCCTCCGCGCCTGTCAAAGGCTTATAGTCCCGCTTTCTTATAGTCTTTGGAACCGTGATTTGATGAGTTCACGGGAGATCCTCAGGAAGCTTAGAGGCATCGCCAGCTACCAGTTGGGAAAAGGTGCTGGAGAAGCCCTGTTCCCAGACCGCATTAAGGTCGTCTTCTCACCGAAAACCGGCAGGATCAGACATGTGTACTTCCGGAGGAAGTTGCTTGCGACGCTCAGGCCAACCGACGGCTTCCTTGCGCTCACGCCCGACGGCGCAGCAAGGCTGCTACGATCCTTGCCTCCGCCCAAGCTTAGGGTGGTCTTGGATGATGATGCACGCATCCCTGTTCTCAGCGGGAGGAACGCCTTCGCGAAACACGTCAAGGATGCTGACCCGAATATCAGGCCTCACGACGAGGTAATCGTCACGGATCAGATAGACAACTTGCTCGCTATCGGGAGGGCTGTGTTGAGCGGGAAGGAGATGCTGGTTTTTAAGAGGGGTGTGGCCGTTAAGGTTAGGCGAGGCGCACTCGAAGGCCAAATCCATGAAGAGGGTAAGCCCCAGACAAGCTAGAAGGATGATGTCTCAGCTGGGAATGAAGGTCGAAGAGGTTCCAAACGTTCAGAGAGTGATTATCAGCACTGCAGAAGGCAATGTGATCATCGAGAACCCGAATGTCAACATACTTGACATGCAGGGCCAGAGAATCTACCAGATAACTGGCGAGGAGCGGACTGAGGCGGGAGGGACTGCAGTTCGAGAGGAAGACGTTTTACTGGTGGCTCAACAGGCGGGGACGAGCCTCGATGAGGCCAGGAATGCGCTGCAGGAGACCAATGGAGACCTAGCTCAAGCCATCATGCTTCTCTCCTCAAAGCAAAAGTGATGGACATCTAGCTTCTAAGGCATGAAAGAGTTATAAAATGGGCTTGCTGTCAGTTCCTAGGCCGATTTCGCTGAGCCCAAGTGATTTGCGATGCTAGTACCGGATCGCATGGCCAGAGTTAGGATCCAAGTGCACAGCGCTTACACAGACTCCGTTCTTCACAAGTTGGCTGAGGCCGGAACCGTAGAGATAATAGACGTGAGACATAGCGTGGAAGACTTTGTGGGCAAGCTGAAGCCACTCGAAGCTTCTGACAGGCTCTTTAGGATATCGTCGGTCGCCTCGAGAGCGGCAACGCTCTTGGACAACCTGAGGGTTCAGCCTCCGCAGAAGCGTGTCCCTGTAGAGGAACCGCTCTCCGATGAATGGCTAGGAGAGACGGAGAAGACCATAGTGCTTGTCGAACAGCTGACGACCAAATTGCAGGCTAGACTGTCAGAGCTCGAGAGATCCGAACGGAGGTCCTCAGGGGACGAGGCTGAGATAGAGAAGGTGAAAGGTGAGCTTGAGGCGCTTGGTAAGCGGTTCGGACTCGATCTCTACCTGGCTCACGAACTTCTCGAAATCGAGAGAAAAGTTGAGAATTCCAAGATGTCCATTGGCGCCACCTCGAGAACTAACGTGATCGAGGGTTGGGTGCCCCTCAAGAGGATTGGCGAGACAAGAAAGATCGTAAACAATTCAACAGACGGTTGTTGTGCGTTAACTCTCCTTCCCGTGGAGCTCTCATCGCATGAGGAGCATGGGAAAGCGCCTGTGAACGCTCCTCCAACCCTTCTGAGTAACCCTGGAATTGCACAAGTCTTCGAGGCGCTAACCAGAAGCTTTGGGATACCAAACTACGCAGAGATCGACCCTACAATAATCATGCTCTTCTCTTTTCCACTGATATTCGGACTGATGTTTGGCGATGTTGGGCATGGGGCTTTGGTGGCATTGACGGGCCTTGTTCTCGCCCTAGCTAGAAGACGCGGCGTAAGAGCTGGAGAGATAGGTGAGTACTTCCTGAAGGGGTCGCATCTGATACTACTGTGTGGGATATCTTCCATCTTTTTTGGATTCTTCCTCTACGATGAGTTCTTCGGAGCCGAGGCTTGGCACTTCTTTGGATTCGAGGCACCAGAGATAGCCCTAGGACCATTCAAGTTTCCTGTTCGCATTATGGAGGATCCGATGGAGATACTGAGACTGGCACTGTATGTTGCAATGCTTCAAATCTCTCTGGGCCTAGTCCTTCGGGTAGTGAATCACGTCAGGAGTAAAGAGTACAGGCAGGCGCTAGTAGGACCCATTCTGTGGCTGTGGTTCTACTGGAGCGCAGTCGGCTATCCATTCCTGGCCTACGGCTCGAGAATGCTTCAAGTGTATCTGTCGAACGTAACGTTCCTGCTGTCGTTCTTGGTTCTCCCATTTTTGGTTATGATGATTTCAAGGATTGCGCTTCACAAAATGGAAGGTTTCGGAGAAACCCTGGAATCTGCTCTTTCATCGATCTCAAATACGATTTCCTACGCTCGAATATTAGCTCTGGCGATGGCGCACGCCAGCTTCAGTCTGATGATATATAGAATGGCCGCCTCTGGATCTCTGGCTTTCCTAGCGCTCGCCGGGTTCCTCACAGTCTTGGTCGTCTCGTTCGAAGGGTTACTCGTATTTATGCACACACTCAGGCTTCATTGGGTAGAATGGTTTCTGAAGTTCTATTCCGGCACCGGCGTTCCTTACAGCCCGCTCGCTACCTCGAGAACCATCACGTATGTTGGCAAGTCGTAGTTATGGCTCTGATGGGCAAGAATCAGATGAATGCTTCCTTTTCTTAGCTGTCTTGATGAAGACCCGAATGCTCAGGATATTGGGGGCCTGGCGACATCTGATCTTGCGGACATCTCAACACCATATATGACGATATCTCAGATTCATTCAGGGCTCTGATAAATGATCTGGCGATGAGCGGAGGCCCAATCTACCACGGAATATGATCTCGACTTCTGTTCAACTTATCACATTCTTGGCTGAGAAATCGTCCTATCTCGGTTTTCAATTTGCCAAGGCGGCCGATTTGCTCTAGAAATCCGAAGTCAGGTGAACAGGCCCGCTAACTTTCATCCTTTTCTCTTCCCCCGAAAGAGTAGATTCTGTGTCCTCAGAATGTCAAGCCACATAAGAAGGGTGCCCAATAGAGCGCCTAACAAAGCGCCCTGCAAAGCCATGTTGAACTCCTTGCCGACGATGTATCCCAGAAAAGCCATTATCGGTATGGTTGAGGTCAGGGTGAGATACCAGAAGGCCTTCGCAATCTCCCTTCTTTCCATAGCCGCGGGCTCCCTAGATACGAGTTGGGAAGAATATTATTAAGGGCGCAAATGAGCGTTCTGCTGACGTGGTAGAGCTAATTGCCTGTTGGTGGAACCAAGCTCTGGGTGGTCAAGTTTCTCATCTTCGGGCTTGAGCTACCCATTCTTGTCATTGTCTCGATGTTTACGGGATGGACCATAGGCAAAGCCTTGGGGCCACCTTACGACATGTTACTCACCTTTTTGCTCACCTTTGCAGGTTTTGGTTTGGGAACTTTAATATTGCTGCTCTACGTTGAGAAGGTTCGCACGCCGCATCCGGAGGTTGCCCAGAACTGTTGAGAAGGGCCGCGAGATTCGGCTACCTCAACGCCAGAGTGAGAGGACTACGATCAAAACTCCTGACTCCTCAAGACTATGACTCGCTCGTAAGAGCGAAAGACGTGGCCGACGCCATCAGAATCCTGTCCGAAACGACCCATTTGCAACCTTTGGCAGGCATCGCGAGAAGGGAAGACTTGGAAATTCCGAACCTCGAAAACGCTCTGGCGCAGAGCTACTATGAGACCTTTGAGCGAGTAATCAAATATGCCGACGAAACGACAAGACCTATTCTGGATGACTTCTTCGAGAAACACGAAGCGGTGTGCCTGAAGTCGCTCTTGCGAATGATCATCACGAGGACTCCTGTCGAGAAGTCTATGGACTACATTATTCCGGTGGGAAGATTTACGCCTGAAATGTGTAGGAGAGCCATAACCACACGTGACGCACGGGAAGTAGCCGCGCTAGCATCGGACGAGGACCTGAGAGACGAGATTCTCAAGAAGCTCCCTGAATGCGAGAAGTCAGGTTCATCCTTGCCAATTGAGGCGTCGATCGAGAAGTACGTGTTCGAAAAGATTTGGAACAGTACAATCCACTTGGAGGGAATAGATCTAAAGAACACTCAGCGGCTTGTGGGCACCGAAATCGATGCGGACAACATGATGATGCTTGTTAGGGCAATCCACCTTGGTTTGAATGGGGAAATGACGAAGGGGTTCCTGGTACCGATACGTTTTCGAATTGGCGATCTTCTTGACAAAGCTCTCGGCTCAAAGAATCCTTTCGAAGCGATGAGGACCTTGTCAAGAGGAGCATATCACGTGGATCCTGTTGTGGTCTCTGAGTCTGAGGCGTCAAGATCGACTCTGCCTTGGGAGTTGGCTCTGCGAAAGGTAATTGTGCATGAAAGTTCCATTATGTTCCTTGGATATCCATTGCAAGTGGCCATTCCTCTGGCATTCTTAAACCTGAAGTTTTTTGAGATAGGAGATATCAGGACGATTCTCGTGGGCAAGAAATCGGGGGCTGACCCTTCAAAGATAGCCAGCAGCCTAGTAGCGTACCGTCTCAGATAACCGAAATCTTTAAACTAATTCATCGGAGAACAAGGAGTTCAACTCTACGGAGAAAAGGACTAATGAAAAGGCCTCTTCTGACGGCTATTCTGCTGTCCTGCGGTTTGATCCTGTCCCTTATGGCCTTCGGCGGCGTGGCAGCTCAGGAGCCCACACAAACACAGGACTTCGGCCTCTCGATGTTGGCAGCAGGACTTGCCATCGGGTTGGCTGGGCTGGGAGCAGCCCTAGGGATGGGGACCGCCGGAGCAGCAGCCGTTGGTGCGGTGGCAGAACGTCCTGAAGTCTTCAGTAAGACGCTGATCTACATAGTATTTATCGAAGCTATAGCAATCTACGGACTAGTTATTGCATTCATGATACTGATCAAGATCCCGTAAGAGGCCCTAATCCCCCTCGATTGGGCCAAGCCTTAGTTAAGGCAGTGTTGAGAAGCTCATGCGATGGATGGGATGGCGTGCGAGCCTCGATATTGGAGTATGCCTACATCGGCGCAAGGATCCGAGGAAAGAAGGCTTCTTTGCTCACTCGACAAGACTACGCTAGGTTTCTTGTAGGAAACCTTGAATCGCTCTACAAGCTTCTGCAAGAAACGCCTTACGGGGAGGAGATATCAAAAATCTCTCCTAGCGACTTCAACTCGTCGACATTTGAGAGTGTTGCCAAGAAGATCTCTCTCGAGACCTTCAACGACATACTCGATGATTCGCCTCCTTCCCAAAGAGAGATCATTAGTCAGATGCTCAAGAAGTTCGAGACGTCCAACATCAAGACTCTTCTTCGCTCGAAGTTCGCCAATATGGGGACGGAGGAGGCCTTAAGGTACATAGCCCCTGCCGAGACCTTTGATGCACAGAGGTGCAAAACGCTCTATGAAGCTGCTGAATCGGTTGAGGATTTGATAAGCTCACTTTCTGACTCGGAGTATGGAACAATCTTGGCGGACTCGATGCGTGAACGTCCTCCAAGAGAAGGAACCATTCAGCTTGAATCTGCCTTGGACCGATACGTCTATACTGGCCTCTGGAGCTCAGCTAACCGACTCAAGGGCGTAGCCAAGAAGATCGCCAGAGAACTCTTCGGGAGTGAAGTCGACATCTCGAACATGAAGACCATCTCTAGGTGCATGTCCTTGGGCCTCAGTGCCCCTGAGACTATGCGCAATCTCATCCCCATCTACTTCAACCTCACCCGGTCCATCGTCGAACGGGTCGCGTCCTCAACCGATGTGGAGGAAAGCCTTGAGAGTTTGGCTGTCAGGCCTTACGAGGAGGTAATTACCTCTTCATTGAGGGATTATCGATCGTCTCGATCCCTCGCGACCTTTGAGACAAGCCTCGACCGATTTCTTCTTGGACTCAACGAGAAATTGTTGCTCAGGCATCCATCGTCCTTCCACCTTGGTCTGGCCTTGATTTTCTTGAACCTAAAGTGGAACGAGCTGCGGAACCTAAGAACCTTAGTAAAGGGTGTTGAAGAAGGACTGGCTCCTGACAAGATACAAGCTTTCTTGATCATCTAGTGTAATCTTCGGTCACATTAAGTGCCTATGAGCATAGATTAGACTAGACTATCTTTGCTATTATCATGAATGAGACCAGAAGACCATAGATTGCTATTGCTTCTGCAAGAACGACGCCTACCACATTCCTCGAGAAGGTCTCAGGCTTCTCCGCCATGGCGCTTGACATAGCTGCCCCCATATAGCCTATCCCGATGCCCGCCGCTAGACCAGAGATGCCCACAACGGCTCCTGCTGCCAAACCCATGGACGCGACGCCTTCAACATCTATTGTGCCAAGCTTCCCGATCAGCATGAACGAAGAGAGTAGACCGTAGATTGCTATAGCCTCTGCGAGCACAATTGATATCATGGCTTTTGACAGTATTTCTGGTCTCTCCGCCCCTGCACCCGCCATTGCTTGGCCTGCTATGGCCAATCCGATGGCGGCTCCAATTCCAGACAGACCTGACGATAGAGCGATTCCAATGGAGATCAGAAAATCAGGGTCCAACTTGTTTCATCCCTCTCCTTCTTGCCAAGCCTTCAGATAGACTTGAAAGGAACGTATTTAATCCCTTCTCCCTTGTGAAACTTCGAGAACCACTCAACCCAGTGCAACCTGACTGTGTGA
Organism: uncultured Candidatus Bathyarchaeia archaeon; assembly: GCA_964460055.1. Lineage (GTDB taxonomy): Archaea > Thermoproteota > Bathyarchaeia > RBG-16-48-13 > CAYWPD01 > CAYWPD01. The sequence continues at coordinate 24,261 of CAYWPD010000006.1, read as the reverse complement.
ACGAATATTATGAGACCTTCCAAAACCATCACCACAATCGTCCCAACAGCGATTATGAGTATCTGCAGAGGAAGAATCTGTCCTTCAGAAAAGATCACAAACATTGAGCTCATATAAGCGTGGGAAAGGTTCAGCGCCAATATTCGTCCATAAGATACAGTATTTCCAATCGATGAGGTGGCAGCTTCGACCACGAATGAGAATCCCTCCATGAATCCTTCTGTCAGCGCTTTTCCGGCAAGCATAACCACGATGGGAGCGATGACCAAGGGAGCAACCAGATTGAGGCTTTTGAACCAAAGGTCGATGTTGAACTTGAACGTGAAAACAAGATACATCAATCCAAGATAGAACCACAGCCAGCAACCTGACTCAAAGACTGCCCCTTTGTACTCTCTCTCGCCCAGCTTGTTAAACAGGTTGAACAGTATCCCAATGGAAATCTGAATGACACCAAACATGATTGAAAGCTTAAACATCTTCATGGGCTCATCCACGGGGCTGAAGACCTTGCCGATACCCGGGATCAGCTTGAGCAGAAAACCCAAGGGCGGCTCCTCGATTCCAAAGTGGCCGAGATGATATCCGAAGAATTCGCCGAATAGTAGCCCGCCGAAAACTCCGAAAGCGCCAAGCAGAACATACAACTCTCCGGCTCCCAAGACAAGCTTCAAGATGTCTCCCAGATTGGCCATCCTCTTCCGGAGATAGATTGCAATCAGCCCAAAGAGAAGCAGGAGAAGACCATGTCCGATATCAGCGAACATCAGACCGAAAACGAGTGGAAACGTTATCGCCATGATCTTGGTAGGATCGAGTTCTCTCTGAGATGGTAGTCCATACCCTGAAACGAGGCTCTCGACGGGCCTTATGAAGCTGGGGTTCATCAGGAGAGTGGGCGGTTCCTCGCCATGCTCAGGTGGCTCCATCATAGTGGCGGCGCAGCGGTCGGATGCGTTTTCAATACGTTCGATTATTTTCTTGAGGTTCTTCTTCGGAACCCAGCCCTCTAGGTAGAAAGTCCTCTTGGACCTGAGGAGCATCAGTTTCAGTTCTGCGATACGTCTTTGAACTTCAAGGACAAGGCTCATTCTTTGAAGCTGCTCTTTTCTCTGTGCGCCCAGCGTCTTCAACTGCTCTCGTAACTTCTGACTTTCTTCAGCCGATTCTTCAGAATGATCCTCTGCGCTTTCATACTCTGCCAGCCTAGAAGTATACTCTTGCGCAAGACCCTCGATCTCCTCTATGGTTCGCTCGACTTCGGTGAGAGCGTCTTTTGACGATGACCGTCCTTCAAATTTACTGCTCTCTGTTGGGCCGATTTCCGCAACATCTAGTGTCTTCATAAGCTTCGATAGTCTATGCGTCAAGTCAGTTGTTCGGAACACGAAGGCTTCTCCAGGGTTCACGGCCTCCAGCGCACCGCCAAAATCTCCCAGTCTCTCTTTTAGGTCGATGAAGTGTATCGAGCCTTCTTGGCCCACGGAGAGAAGCACAGCGTCCGCATACTGCGACGGAACAAACGCTCTGAGTTTCCACATCGAGGCCGGCTTGATCAAAGTGTCCTAGCCCCCCCGCTCCTACCTCAACGCTGAGCGGGCGAAGTTCGCCTTCAGCTTTTAATAACCGTTTTCATAGCCAGAATAACGGGGCGCAAATAGGGTATGCCATTTCTCCCGAAGATGGAAGCCGGGAAGGGTGAAGCTTCCCTCAGGGAGGCCATGAAGTGGGTTTCCCTTTCAACTGAGCTGCCGATCATGGTGGGGTTGTTTGCATACTTGGGATATCTGATCGGCAAGAGGTTGGGATCGCAGTATGACATTTTGGGGTTGTTGGCAGGGGGATTGATAGGCTTCGTTCTTGGCTTGTTCGGGTTGTTCGTTGCGATGGGGATTATAGGAACTAAGAGGCGAAGAGAGAAGCCTTCTGTTTCCAGCGGGACGTAAGTTCTGTCCCAGACCTCTTCGCTTGAGGATTGACCATATTATTTAGAACTTGAACTGGCGGGGTTGCGTCATTTGTAGCAACCACGAGCGAGAATCTATCACCACGGCGTGTTCAGAACAATCACCGGGCACCTGGAGTTCCTGATTATCTCGTCTGATACCCTGCCTGTAACAAATCTCTCTATCGAGCTCTTTCTACGAGATCCGATCACGATGATGTCCACGTTTTCTGTTTCGGCTGTTCTGAGAATTTCTTGAGAGACGAGTCCTTCAGTAAGCACAGTCCTGACAGGCACCAATTCCCGAATGCAAATGCCTTCTATCTGCTTTAGGAAGGCCTTGCCGTTCTCGTAGTATTCTGAACGAAGCTGAGATAGGTCCCGAGCAAACGTTCTAGCGGTCAGAGAGGTCGGCACGACGTGTATCCCGACGATTTCGGCGTTCGTGAGCTTCGCTAGCTTGGTCGCGTACTCCGCGGCCTTTCGTGAGTGGAATAGTCCGTCGGTTGGGACGAGGATCTTCTTGAACATCTCGCTGCAACCTTAGCCTCTGAAGTCCTAATGTATCGGCGCAATCTCCACTTTCTGAACTACCTTGGTCTTGAGAAGCGCGTCTTCCAGTTGATGATGAGTTAGCGAACTCTTCGAGAAATCAAGGACCGCGGCGAAGCTTGTTGTTCCTTTGACGCCAGGAGGCATGAAGGCTGCTTCTATGTTCACATTCGCAGCCGCTATCTCTGAAGACAGCTTAGCCAGAGCACCCGGAACGTCCGAGATGTCGGCTCTAACTCTGAAAAGCCTCTTGTCCTGAGGAGACACTGGAAACAGCACGATCTCAAAGCTGGAGAGATCAGCCACGGCCAGCAAAGCTGCGCCCTCCCGTATGTCGAAGAGGCCACAGATCTCTTTGGGTAGTCTTATCCTGCATTCAGGGTCGACAACCAAGAATGCGGACGTCTTAGCTCCCATTCCAATACGATCCACTGAGACTCCTCCGTATCGTTGAACCAAATTCAAGGCCACCATAAGATATTTTCCTGTAATAAATGCTGTCGCCCTTTCAGATGTCTTCCCAATCAAGCACAACCTGCTCAGATTAGCTGCGTCCGTGTCAGGGACAGCTGACAGCTCCGACCTGAACGTAGGGACTTATGTAGACGATCAGACTCACATCTAGCGACTTGATATGTCCTCGTATTCGTTGAGTAGCTGCTCATCCTGCAATAGGCGAATTAAGGATGGCCGAGTCTGCCCATATTGCGGTAAGAAGTTCTGTCCCGACTGCTACGGCCGCCACATGAGCTGGGAGACAAAGCATGAGCAACTCACTGCGTCATCCGTGGGCAGCACGGGTGGAGCCTTGCCCAGCATTAGCTCATCAGGGTATGACGTTCAAAGTGAAACCGCTCCTCGAAGAAGGAGGCGTCTTAGAAGGTCTTCACCTTAACTTTTTCTGCCCAAATTGTTGCCTACTCAGAAGTCTCACTGCAGGTTCGATATCCGCAGATTTTCCAAGGCGAAATGAAAGCAGATAGGAGAAGTGCTGTCCTCATGAAAGCGAGTCAGCGTCGACTTGGTGGTCGAAAGTCCTCCTAGGCGCGCGCCTTCATGCGCTTCAGCCTGAAGAAGTCCTCTCTCGATCGCTCTTCGAGGTGCATCTCGATGAATCTGATGGTGTTTACGATTCTGGGGATCATTATGTAGTCGAGTGAGTTCACCCTGCGCCTGACGGTTATGACAGCCTCGGAGAGCCTTCGCAGCGTCGCCTCTATCTCCGCAAGCTTGACGACGTTTCTCAAAGCCTCGACGAGGCTGAGGGTGGACTCATCCAGCTTTGATGTGGTTTCCAGGAAACCATAAGGGGGTAGTCTCCCCGGTGGCGGCTTCTCCAGAAGCTGGAACGAGGGTATCTGGACGCCAATTATGCTTCTTGACCCGACATCTATCTCGAACCTATCTGGAACCGTTTCCGAGAGTTCTCTGAGCTTGGTAACCCCCATCAGCATCTCGGCCTCTGTATAGGTCGAGTACGCCTTCTTGAGGGTCTCGAGGACTTTGGTGCGCAAGGGGGCGACTTCGCCGATGAAGTTGAAGAGCTCCATGATGAGCGCATCCCTCTTCTCCTCCAGAAGATCGCGGCCCTTCTCAGCAATCCTCCTCCTTCGACGAAGAGCGATGAGCTCCATCCTAGTTGGACGAGCTCCAGGGATGATATTACTCATTTCGAGGACCTTACATTGCCCTGTACTTCGGGTGCATCGCCTTTATCGTCTCAGGGTCGATTCGCTTCAACTCGGCCTCGGGGAAGATTGAGAGCAGCTCCCATCCTCGGTCTAGAGTCTCTTCGACGTTTCTGTTCTCGTAAGGTCCTTGGTTGATGAACTCCTGTTCGAATCTGTCCGAGAACTGCAGGTACTGCTTGTCCCTAGCCGTGAGGGCTTCCTCTCCGACGACCGCCACAAGATCTCTTAGACTGCGCCCTTCTCCATAGCCATAGTAGAGCTGGTCCGAAACCTCTCGGTGATCTTCTCGTGTGCGACCTTGGCCGATACCCTCACGCATGAGCCTAGAGAGCGAGGGGAGGACGTCTATCGGCGGATAAACCCCCTTACGATAGAGTCCACGGTCGATGAAGATCTGTCCTTCAGTGATGTATCCACTGAGATCTGGGATCGGATGCGTCATGTCGTCGTGGGGCATGGTCAGAATCGGCATTTGTGTTACGGACCCCTTCTTTCCGTGTATTCGTCCTGCCCGTTCGTATATCGTCGCCAGGTCGGTGTACATGTAGCCTGGATATCCTCGTCTGCCCGGGACTTCGGCACGGGCGGCTGAGATCTCTCGCAGGGCTTCGCAATAGTTTGTCATGTCTGTCAGGATGACGAGTACGTGCATGTCATATTCGTACGCGAAATACTCGGCCGCAGTGAGGGCTAGTCGGGGCGTAATTATGCGTTCGATGGCTGGGTCATCGGCGAGGTTGACGAACATGGTTACCCTTTCGAAAGCACCTCTCTTCTCGAAGTCACTTCTGAAGAACTGGTATTCATCGGCAGTTATGCCCATGGCTGCGAAGACGACATTGAACTCCTCTTCTTTGCCTCTGACTCTTGCTTGGCGGGCTATCTGTATAGCGATCAAGTTGTGTGGCAGTCCTGATCCTGAGAAGAGCGGCAGCTTCTGGCCTCTGACCAAGGTGTTCATGCCATCTATTGCCGAGATCCCCGTCTGGATGAACTCGGCTGGATAAGCTCTCGAATACGGGTTGATTGGGGCTCCGTGTATCTCCTTCTCCTCGTCGGGGATAATGAGCGGCCCGCCGTCGATCGGCTTTCCACTTCCGTCGAATATCCTTCCGAGCATGTCCATAGATACTGGGAGTCTGATCGTCTCGCCGGTGAACCTTGTGGTGGTTCTTGAGACGTCGAGGCCGGATGTGCCTTCGAATACTTGGATGACCGCAATTCCTTCTCCTACTTCGAGGACCTGCCCTCGCCTCTCCTGACCGTCGGGGGTCGTTATGCTGACCAGCTCACCGTAACCTACTCCGGAGACGGCTTCAACGAAGAGGAGCGGCCCGGAGATCTCCTTTACAGTACTGTATCGTCGTCCGAGCTTGGAGATTTGGCTCATCTAGTTACACCCTTGCCAAAATCTTCCCTGAGTTGGCTGAATTGCAGGTCTAGGTTCGAGTCTAGGGCCTTGTAGACTGTACTGAACTCTTCCGGCGGCGTGATCTTCAGCCTCGCGATGTTCTCTCTGACCGGGAGTTCGAGGATCTTCATGAGAGGGACGCCCTGTTCAACGCCTGCTCGCATCTTGTGATAGAACTTCATGATCTCCTTCAACATCGCGTAGTTCTTCTCCATCGAGCAGTAGGAGTCCACTGAATGCAAGGCGTGCTGCATGAGAAAGTCCTCCTTGATCATTCTGGCGGCCTCAAGGAGTGCACGCTGGCTCTCCGAGAGGGCGTCTGGACCGACGAGTTGAACTATCTCACGCAGCTCCTCGTCGCGTTGAAGTATGCTCATGGCTTCGCCCCTGAGCGTCGGCCAGTCTGGGCTGGCGCTCTGCGCGAACCAGCCTTCAAGGGATTCGAGGTACAGGGAGTAACTTGTAAGCCAGTTTATCGCAGGGAAGTGTCTCCTCTGAGCTAAAGCTACGTCAAGAGCCCAGAAGACCTTGACAACCCTTAGCGTATTCTGAGTGACTGGTTCGGAGAAGTCGGCGCCTGATGGAGAGACTGCTCCGACGACCGAGATCGAACCTACTCGATCTTCTCTGCCTAGAACCGAAACTCTCCCTGCTCTTTCATAGAATTCCGCGAGTCTTGACGCCAGATAAGCCGGGTAGCCTTCCTCTCCTGGCATCTCTTCAAGGCGTCCGGAGATCTCACGGAGGGCTTCTGCCCATCGCGAGGTTGAGTCTGCCATGACGGCGACGTCGTATCCCATGTCACGGAAGTACTCAGCCATCGTTATGCCCGTATAAACGCTCGCCTCTCTCGCGGCGATCGGCATGTTGGAGACGTTAGCCACGAGGATTGTCCTAGTCATGAGCAGGTGTCCGCTTCTCGGGTCTTTGAGCTGCGGGAACTTCTCGAGGACCTCGGACATCTCGTTGCCGCGTTCTCCACACCCGACGTAGATTATTACGTTTGCATCAGCCCATTGGGCGAGCTGGTGTTGCATGATCGTCTTTCCTGTTCCGAACCCTCCGGGGATGGTTGCGGTTCCACCTTTAGCTATGGGGAAGAATGTGTCGATTATCCGCTGTCCCGTGAGAAGAGGAACGTTCGCCGGTATCTTGAACTTGAAAGGCTTGGGAGTTCTCACCGGCCAGGAGTGCCAAAGAAATAGTGGTCTTTCTTCTCCTCTCGTGCGGATCTTTCCAATAGCATCCTTCAGGGCGTAGTCTCCTTCAGGATACAGTTCAGATATTTTTCCCTCCACGCCCGGGGGAACGGGGATCCTCTGGATCACGAGCGGAGATTCGGGAACTTCGCCCAGAATGTCTCCGCCGATGACATCCTCGCCCACCTTGGCTTGGGGAATGAAGTGCCATCTCTTCTCATGATCGAGTGCGACTGTGTGAATTCCTCTCGGAATGAAGGGCCCTGCCTTTGACTGTATGAGTGACAGCGGCCTCTGAATTCCATCATAGATCTGACTTATCAGACCAGGGCCCAGTTCGACAGAGAGAGGCATACCGGTACACTCTACTCTCTCTCCGGGTTCTATACCGGTTGTCTCCTCATAGACCTGGATTGTGGCTGTGTCGCCTTCGACTCTGATAATCTCCCCAATCAGTTCAGCTGCGCCGACCCTAACGACCTCGTACATCTTGGCGCCCGTCATGCCTTTCGCGACGACCACGGGGCCTGCGATCCGGCTGATCTTTCCGACGATCTTGCTCTTCATCTGGGACTGCACGACGTCCACCTACTGAACCTTTATCTCAACTCCAACGGTTCGTTTGAGGAGGTCGGCGATGGGGTCGACCTTCCTCGGGATTGGACCTTTCTTGTCTGGGATCGCGACGATTAAAGGGTATAGCTTTGCCATCGAGATCTGTTGTATTAGTGCATGGAGGGCTTCCGCGATCTTCTCGGTAGTAATTATCACCGCTATGTCTTGATCCGAGGATAGCTCACCGATCCGCTTTGCGGCATCCTCGGCTGAGTGGACCGCGAAGCTCCTCTTCACGCCGATCATCTTGAAGTAGGAGACTGTTTCTTCGTCGGCCACCACCGCCAGCTTTGCCATTGGCAGCTTCCTCACTCGGAGAATAACATCTTGGCTGTCTTGAGTGTGATGTCTTTTCTTCTCCTTTCGATCAGTCTATCCAAGGTGTTGTCTATGGCGATTTTGCCGTCGGCGGTCTTGATGATAGATCCGCCGATGCCTTCGGCGTTCTGCTTTGAGGCGAACAGTTTGGTTGGCTTGCCCAGTTCTTTGGAAGCCTTCTCTGAGATGGCGTTCAGATCTATGTCGAGCTTTGAGTCGTTCTTGTTGAAGAGTACTTCCAGATCTCCTCCACCCATCGCCTTTACTCCGTCGAGAACTAGGGCTTCGAGGACGGAGCGGTACTCCTTGGTCTTGGTGAACTTCTGAAGTTCTTCTTTGACCTCGTGGACAACTCTTTCGACGGTTGAGTCTTTTTCGCTGAGGATTGTCCAGTTTGCTTTTATCTTGGCCTCGGCGATTGCACTCTTCTTTATCCTGTCCGCCTCTTCGTTCGCCTGTGTGAGGATGGTCTTTGATTCCTTCTCAGCCTTTTCTCTGGCTTCGTCTTCTTTCTTCTTTATGAGTGCGAGTGCGACTTCTCTTGCTTTCGCGATTATCTCGTCCGATTCCTGTTCTGCGTCCTTGGCTATTCTATCAAGGAGTCTTTGAACGCCTTCTGCAGATTCGACCATCGCTTACACCTCAGCAACTATCATGTCAACTGCTGACCGTATCGCTTTGCGTATGTTCGCTTTAACGTTCGCTCTGATCTCGGTCAACGTCTTCTCTGATTCTCCGATTATGCGTTTGGCCTCCGCGGTTCCTTCTTCAGTCGCTTTACGTACTACCTCATCGGCCTTTCGCTTTGCGTCCTCGACGATCTTTTCGTAGGTCTCGTCATGGGCCTGTGTAGACTTCGCCTCGGCTTCCCTTTCTATCTCCATTGCTCTTCTCTTGGCATCCATCAGCTTCTCGTCGGCTTTCTTCTCGGCTTCCAGAATTCGTTTGAACGTCTCGTCTGCCATGTTCTTTTGTCTCCGCGTGGGAACCGACTTTTCAAGAAGAGGTGCTAACTCTCACGAAGTAGGTTGTAAAAGCTTTTCTGTTTCTCTCGCGTACCTAGAACTGCTTCATTATATCGACTTCTTCCATGAATCTTCTGCAGTAGTGGCATCTCAGTCGGAGTGGACGTTCGGATTCCACGATGAATTTCGGCTCTACAGGCTCGTTCAGGTTGGAGACGCATGCAGGGTTCGCGCATTTGACTATGCTGCGAATCACGTTTGGGAGTCTCACTCGCTCCTTCTTGGCCACGGAGAAGTTCCTTACTATGTTGATTGTTGCGTCAGGGGCTATCAGAGCGATCTTGTCAACCTCATCGGGCTTCAGCTCCATTCCTTCGATCTTGACGACGTCCTTCTTGCCGAACTTCTGGCTTGGTACGTTCATTATTGCACTCACGACGTTTCCTTCCTGCCCTTTGACGCCCAAGATTCTAAGAACATCTAGTGCGTGCCCGGAGCTTATGTGGTCGATGACGGTTCCATCTCTGATCTTCTTGACTCTGAGTTCTTCCTCGCCTGACATTGCATGGGTCCACTCCGAAGAAGCTAAAATCACCTACAGGTCATCTGTGGAGAGTAGATATTTAATTGCATACATGAGATTCAACGGACGCTTGAGGGTATGGATCACAGTTTCAAAGGTAAAGACATAATCTCGATAAAGGATTTCACCAGAGAAGAAATCGAGCACGTACTGGACGCCGCTGAGACGATGGAGCCGATACTGTCATCAGGCTCCGAGATGCTCGGTGGCATGGTGCTGGCAACGCTGTTCTTCGAGCCCAGCACAAGGACGAGGTTAAGTTTCGAGTCCGCCATGCTAAGGCTCGGAGGAGCCGTCATAGGCTTCGCCGAACCCAAGACATCTTCTGTTGAGAAGGGCGAGACGATAGCGGACACCGTCAGGGTTGTTGAAAACTATGCGGACATCATAGTGATGAGGCATTCTCTGGAAGGTGCGGCGAGGCTTGCCGCAGAGTTCTCTTCAGTCCCTGTCGTCAATGCGGGTACTGGCGCCGAGGAGCATCCGACTCAGGCCATGCTTGACATGCTGACGATAAGGAAGGAGCTAGGTCGAATCGATGGCTTGAACATAGGACTGATCGGCGATCTCAGATATGGAAGAACTGTTCACTCTCTCGCATACGGGCTCTCACTCTTTGATGTGAAGCTCTTCTTCGTCTCCCCTGAGGTGCTGAAGATGAGGCAGGAGGTGGTCGAGGACGTGAGGCGGAGAGTCCAAGTGAATGAGACCGGCCAACTCGAATCTGTCCTGCCCGTTCTAGATGTGCTGTACGTTACTAGGATACAGAAGGAGCGTTTTGCAGATCCGGCGGAGTACGCGAAGGTGAGAGGAGTCTACAGGATCACGAGGGAGACGACCAAGAGCATGAAGGAAGAGGCGATCATCATGCATCCTCTACCGAGAGTCGATGAGATCTCAGCGGACGTCGATGAGACCAGACACGCAAGATACTTCCAGCAAGCTCGGTATGGACTACTGCTCAGGATGGCCCTCCTCGCACTTGTGCTGGGCGCTATCGACTGAAGGGATGATCGATCCTACTTCACTTCGAAGTCGTAGCTTTGCCTTCTTGATACCAGCTCTCTGTCGACGTCTTCCCACCATCTGAGCGGCTGGTACTTAGCCGTAAGCCTTACGAAATGAGTGAGCGATGTGGACGAGCCGCATCCGGGGCACTTCCTCCTTAGGCCTGAGAGGACGGATCGGCACTGGGAGCAGAACGATACGTTTCTTGTGAAGGTATAGAAGCCAAGGTCCTGCTGTATGATCTCCTTGGACGCGTTTGTCAGGACATCCGGGTTTACCTCGCTATCGTGCATCTGCAGGACGGACAAGTGGCCGCCTAACGCTAGTCTCTGGAAGTTGCCTTCGATTTGTACCCTTCGTTGCCAAGATATCTCTGTCTCGAGTGGGGTGGCTACGAGGTCCGTGTAGTATGGGTCAGCTCGGGGTCCTTGTGCGCGGGCGTTTGACCAGCCGTATCTTTCCACGTCCAGTTCGGCCATGGTGCGTACTGAGTCTATGTCGGAGACTTGCGCTGCAGCTATCCGGACCGCAGGTTTCTCAGAGTGTTTCTGAGCGGAGCCTGAGAGGTGAGTGGCGATCTTAAGTCCGAATTTCATCGCGTCCTTGCTCTCATGGATCGAACTGTTTGTGTGTGCCATAACGGCTTCGTTCAGGCCAGCTAGGCTCACGGTGCGCAGAGAGTTCTGGATGCGCAGGTATGGTTCGCCATTCGATGACGTGGATAGTATGGGGAGAAATCCTTGGCGCATTCTCTCCTCGATGGCGCGGTACTTCAGTTCAAGGGCTCTGTAGGCCATCTTCAGCCTCTCGTCCAAGGCATCTAGGAATCGGTCGTCGTCACCTTTGCATTCGTAGGCCAGTCTCGGCAGGTTGATCGCGATGTTGTTGAGTGGAGATACTCGCAGGGTGTCGAGTTCCCAGTCACCGGTCCAGTCGTCTCTCAGTCTGCTACCATCTGCCAGATAGGTTGCGTTGCGTTGCCAGTCGCCACTCGTGTTTGCGAAGTAGGGAAGGCCGTACTTCGACGCGAGGTTGTGAGCCTTCTCAATCAAGCCTCTTGTGATGTCGTCGCCATCAACATTTCGTCTGGCCTTGAGGATGATTTGCGGGTTGAACATGGGCTTTGATTCGTCGTCCTCGACCATGCAGCCTAGGATCGACTCAGCGAGCAGTGTCGACTCTAGTCTGAAGTCTCCGTAGGATGATGCTATCTGTGTGTCCGGGCAGACCGCGTGGACATTAGCGAGGTGGTCGGGGACTTCAAGTTCGACTCCGATGGAAACCTCTGCGCATCTTTCACCGGAGACCGGCTGGTTCAACCCTAACATGAATGTCCGCAGGGTTTTGTGGAGCTCTTCGAAGGTCATTCCTTTGGCGTAAGGCGCTAGGAAGATGTTAAAGTAGTCTAGGCCTTGGTCCTGTGAAACCTCGTTGGATGTTGATCTTATCATGTTTGTAAGGACGAATAGCGCTCCCTCAAGTGACTTGGGCGGTCCAAGGGTTGCACCCACGCCGGAGACTGCAGTTGTTCTTAGGCCGTTGGCCAGGAACACTCTGATGTCATGGAGGACCTTGTCCGGCTTTAGTATCCAATTCCCTGTGTTTGCGATGTGGATGGAACCCGACAGGTGTGCGTCGGCTATCTCCCTAGGGAGGACGTTGATCAGGACGTATTCTTCCATCACGGAGTCGCCAGCTCTGATGTGGATGCTATCCGAGTTTGAGGTCCGCATCTCGGGTGATTTTATAAGCTGGCCAACATCGTAGACGGGGAGGCCTATCCTAGTCAGTTTATGTCGATATTCTTCGAGTCCTTTCTCGATCAGGATCGCGTTGACGAATTCTCGGATCAACGGGGCGGTGAGGTATTTGACTTGAAGATTAAGGAGCTTCTGCTCCGCCTCTTGGGCTATCCTCTGGGCAAGTTCAGTGGGGGTTCCTGCCTCTCTGATCAGGGCTTGGGCGATCTTTCCCCTGTTGAACTCTTCGATCGCGAGTCGGGAGGATCGTACGAGCAGTTTTCCAGTTCTCCGCAGAGAATACTCTTCGACATCTTGGTAGAAGTTGACGACCAACTTACCGAGGTCGGTCAGCTTGTACTTTCTAGTGTCTCTGTCCGCGTCGATGAGCCCTGCGCGGAGGACGCTACGGAGATGGTAGGCGAACTTTCCAGCGTCTCGGCTAGGGTTTAAGCCTAGAAGGCCCATTATGTCGCTGTATGATAGGTTGCCCTTCGAGTTCAGAAGTAAGAGGATCTGCATCCGTGTTGGGGAGGCGGCTGAGTCTAGAACGCGGCCCCCGGCCTTCTTCGGCTGGCGCGGCAATTTGAACATCTCTCCGATGGGTCGAAGTACAGCTAATTGCGCTCTTACAGTTTAAAAAAATAGGGTTCTTTGGCTAGAGATGAGGTGGCAGGGTTCGATTGAGCATCAGGCTGAACGTTTTGAATCTACTTCTTGCCTCTCGCAAGGCGTATGTGAGACTCGCTAAGCTCGTATTCGGAGGCGAGTGTGCCGAGTAGGTTCAGCTCCTGAGCTGTTGCAGCGGCGGCGATGATCTCGACGAGCCTTCTGGCGTTGTTGCCGGGGGTGGATCCAGGGCCTTTGCAGCCGAGTATGTCCAAACATTCTCTGGCGGTTCCGAACTCCGTTCCTCCTCCGACGGTTCCGACCTCCAGACTGGGAATGGAGACTCCGAAGTATAGGTCGCCTTCCTCTGTTATCTCCGTGTGGCAGAAGGCTGAGGAGCTTTCGACGACCTGTGCTAGGTCTTGGCCAGTGGCTGCGAAAATTGCGGCGATTGTGTTTGCTGTATTTGAGTTGAAGCCCGTGAGGCTTCCTGCCAGCGCGCTTCCTTCGTAGTTCTTGATGAGGTTCACTTTGCATATGCGCTCGGGAGTTACGGAAGCAGCTGTATCAGCCATCTCAAAGGTGAAGCTCTTCTGTAAAGATTCTCTTTGTACGACGACTTCGCTTTCGACTGACTTTCCCCTTCCTAGAAGGGCGTTGATATGGGCGTCCTTCTTGTCGGTGCAGAGGTTTCCAGAGAGAGCGACCAGTTTTGCCCATGGACATTTCTGTCTCAGGACTCTGATAGCGTTCGCTGCGTATCTTGTGGCTGAGTTCATGCCCATGCTGTCTCCCGTCTGGAATACAAATCTCAGCCAGAGGTGGCGGCCGAGTTGGTAGGTCTGTATGTCCAGAAGTCTTGAGACCTTGGATTCGGATTCGGCTGCCTTCTTCATTGTTTGGTAGAGATCACCGTGGGAGGCTATCTCCTGGCTGAGTCTGAAGGCGTCTTCGATTCTCGACGTCTCAATCGCGGGTGCCCTTGTCATTCCTTCTCTAGTAATCTTGACGCGGACTCCACCTGACTCGTTGATAACCTTGCAGCCCCGGTTCATTCCGGCGATTAGGGCGGCCTCGCTGGTCGCCAATGGAATGTAGAACTCTCCCTGAGCGTGTTCGCCTGCAACTCTGAGTGGGCCCGCTATTCCGAGCGGGACGACTGCTCCACCGATCTGCTGTTCGATCGCTGTGACTGCGGAGTCTTTCTTGATTGCTGAGATGTCGACGAAATGGCTCTTTATGGCTGGTAGCTTGATTTGCAGTGTCGATTCGAGGTTTTCGAGCCTCATGAAGGTTGCTTGTCTGCAGGCGTCTGGCCAAGTTGCTGGGTCTTGTCTGTAGACATCTAGCCAGACTAGCTTGTCTAGTTCGTATGATCTTATTTTGCCTTGTAGGAAGTCGCGCCTAATCTCTCCAATTTTGGAGGCCGTCAATCGGGGCACCTTGAAGGAGGTGTTTCTCGGCTCTTTGGTGAGTCTGGTCCTTTACGAGTGTACAGGCCCTATCGAGGGCTTCGATATTTAGAGGTTCGGTCGAGCGGCTGGGTGGAAAAATCCTTATGATGTGCACGGCCCGAATATGAGAGGCACGGGGTCGTCTGCTAGTCTGGTCTAGAGCTTGGGACAGGCTACGTGGCTCGGGAGCTGGCCGGGAGCCCACGTGATCCGGAGTTCAAATCTCCGCGACCCCACCATCACAGTTTGACGGCCTAGAGTATCCTACGGAGGTTTGAGAGTGTTCCGAGATATGTTCCGTCGGTCATGTAGATCTCCGCTTTGTCGATCTCAAGTGCCCCGGTTCGTCCCATGGGGCCCAGCAGTGCTCGTGCTCGCTTCACGTTGACGGCCAGTCCTCCCACTGCCTCATTGAACGTGGGCAGGACGAGTGCCCTCTTAGCGTTGAGGGCGACTTCGAGCTTCTCTCTAAAGCATTCCTTGTATGGGGGGTCGCATCGTATCCTCTGTCTCTCCAAGAAGGCTTGTGCCGCTTTTTCTTGGTCAATTGGTATACGCATCCAGACGGGTTTAATGGACCGGTATCCGAGGGAGTCCGTGAACTGGATTGCAGGGTGGTTGTGGCTGAGAACTAGGTGCTCTGCCTCGAGGAGCTTCGCATCTGGCCAAGCGTGTCCGTGGAAGAGGCCGACCTTCTCAACGTCTTCGAGGAGTACACCTCCTACTGGCAGTATTTTTACTGATCTTGGGGTGAGAGGCTCTAGGTCTCCGTCATGGTTTCCGGGGACTACCTCGATCTCTGCTACGTGTTTTCCGAGTTCTTCGAAGAAGCTTGGGATGTCGCGCCACTCTTGGAATGAGATCCTTGGGACGCTCTGCTTTACGTCGCCTAGGAAGATGAGCTTGCTTGGTTTGATTTCGTCGACTATTCGGATCAGCTTGTTCAGGATCTTCTGCGTCTGCGATGGTATGTTTATTCCGACTTCTGCGAGGGTGAACTCGTAGCCGAGGTGGATATCCCCCACTACTAGGATCTTCTCCTTCTGTTCCACGAGAAGTGCTGGTTCAGGAAAGAGCGGCCTAAGCATCTTCGACTACATCGTATCTGTTTTCGCGCGCATATTCATCTTCCGAGATGCCCGTCTCTATAAGTCCGGCGCTTTCGTTGGCAGTCTGTAGGTAGTGGTGCTCAGGCACGTTCGAACGTTCGGGGAGGCATGTCACTGGCCGCTCTTCTCGATCCATGAGTGCAGGCTTCTTGGGTTGGCAGCATTGGCGACCTCGTTGTTCTACGCGCCTAATAATGCTGGTAGAGAGTCGGTCGGACAGCTCAGCGCGCGCTTGAGGATTGTCTCAGATCTTATCCAAGTACTCGATGAGAGCTTTTAGGGCGACACCATGGACTCTCTGCGGGTTGGTCTGAAGACGCTCCGAAGAATCAGCGCGGAAGTGAATGGAGCTCTGTTGTCTTTCATATGGTAAGCTACTCTGAGGACTTCGACGCCCTACTCCGTTGTGGCTCTGAGGCTGAGCGCGCACAAGAACGCGCCAAGTCGCGCACCTGCAATATGCTTTTACGCTTTGACGGTTCCTGTTGCTTTCATCCTCGGGGGGTGGGCCTTGAGGGAGAGCTCGGAGGTTGAGGTTCTGGACGACATTTGTGCCAAGGCTAAGCTGAGAGGGTCGCTGTCCGAGGAGGATCTCGCTAGGCTCTCCGGGATCTTCGGAAAACGCTTCAGCCATGCTTGGGGGGCGGTTCGGGAGAGGAGGGTGAAGAGATACTATTTCGTGCCGAGTGGGAAGGTCGTCTGGATAGTCGTGGGACGTGAGAGGGATTATCAGGTCTTGCCCAAGGTTGAGTTCTGCACCTGTGATGACTTCTACTTCAAAGTGATGGAGCATGAGGCGCACCTCTGCTACCATCTCATTGCGCAGAGGCTGGCCGACTGCCTAAAGATGTACGATGACTTCGAGGAGTCAGATGAGCTTCTGGAGACCCTTATGAGGGAGTGGCGGTATCAGGGCCCCGACAGTTAGCCGATGATCGGCCAGCCCGTAAATAGGAATATATATTGCACAGCAGAAGTCATCCAGCACGCAAGGACAATCGGGATTCAAATAACCCTTAGGAGAGAGATGGTTGAGCGCTACAGATGCCTACACCGCTCTTTCCCTGACGCTCTCGGTCATGATCTTCATAGCGCTGCTTCTCGCATACCTCTATGTCGCCTTCGGCCGCTCGGAGAAGAAGAGCTAGACCGCTCGATCCCTCCGTCCAAAAGAGATCTGTCGGTTGAAGATGCCGTAGCGTCTCCCCTCTCGATATGCGGTGATTCGTAGATGAGCCGTGAACAAGAAGATTCGATCCATAGGCTCTCCATAGAGAACAGTCTCTTGTTCTTCTCGCCCGTCCTCAGGCGTGAGATCGAGAAGCTCGGATGGTCGAGTCTGACCGAGATCCAGATCAGAGCCTTCAAGCCGGTGCTGGATGGCGAGGATGTCCTTCTGATAGCACCGACTGGGACAGGGAAGACCGAGGCCGCTATTCTTCCGATCTTCGAGCTTCTCCTCAGAGACAGAGCTCGCGGCGAGATTGGCAGAATCCTATATGTGACGCCGCTCCGAGCCCTTAATCGCGACATCTTCAGAAGGTTGTCTGAGCTGGCTGAAGCGGTCGGCATCAGCGTCGCGGTCAGACATGGGGATACGACGCCCTACATGAGGAGGATGCAGGTCCTCAAGCCTCCAGATATGCTGATTACGACGCCGGAGACGCTTCAATCGATCCTGCCAGGGTTTCGGCTGAGGAGGTACCTGAAGGACGTCAGGTGGGTTGTGGTCGATGAGATTCACGAGCTTGCAACGGACAAGAGGGGTGCTCAGTTATCCATCGCGCTGGAGAGGCTGAAGGAACTTACGGGTCGAGACTTTCAGAGGATCGGCCTCTCAGCCACGATCGGATCTCCGAGGTTAGTCGCCCGGTTTCTCTCGGGTTCAGGGAAAGAGGCGAAAGTAGCGAAGGCGGAGGAGTCGAAGGAGATCAGGGTTTGGGTCGAGAGCCCAACTCCATCCGACGAGGATGAGGGGCTGGCGAAGAGGCTCCTACTTTCAACTGGGAGCGTCAGAAGAATCCGCAGGCTCTTAGAGCTCATCAAGGAGCACAGATCCGTCCTAGTTTTCACAAATACGAGGGAGCACGCCGAGGCGCTCTCATCGAGGATCAAGGTGGTCGACCCTTCAGTGAAAGTTGAGGTTCACCACGGATCGCTCTCCAGAGACGTGAGAGTTGAGACAGAGAGGAAGTTCAAGGAGGGAGAGTTGAACGCGGTGATCGCGACGTCCTCCTTGGAGCTGGGGATAGATGTGGGTCTGATCGACTTCGTCATTCAGTATCTCTCTCCAAGGCAGGTTACGAGGTTTCTCCAGCGGGTTGGCCGTAGCGGCCACGTGGTTGGGGCGAGACCTGAAGGCTGTATCATAAGCGCCTCGCCAGATGACATCTTGGAGTCTGTGACGATCGCCGAATTCGCCGTGGAGGGAGGGCTCGAGGAGCCCGATATGCACATGAAGGCTCTCGACGCGCTTGCGCATCAGATACAGGGCATCGTACTGGACTTTGGAAGAGTTCGAATTGCGGATGCCTACAGGATCGTGACGAGGGCCTATCCGTATTCTGAGTTGAGCCTCGATGAGTTCAGCTCCGTTCTGTCGCTGCTGGACCGGCAGCGAGTCGTGAGGATCGATGGAGAGTTCGTAAGGCGATATGGCGTCAAGACCTTCAAGAGCTACTTCGAGAACCTCTCGATGATCCCCGACGTCAAGCGTTACACAGTTTTCGACTTCATCCGCAAGAGGAAGATAGGAAGCTTGGATCAGGAGTTCATCGCCAAACATGGAGAACCGGGGGTTGAGTTCATACTCTACGGGCATACTTGGCGCATCGTTAGGGTAGATGATGAGAGAGCCATTGTAGAAGTGGAGGCTGTTTCCCAGCGTATCGGAGCAATACCTGGCTGGGAAGGAGAGATGATCCCCGTGCCATTCGAGGTCGCACAGCAGGTCGGTATGTTAAGGGGGATGATCTCTCGAGAGATTGAGAGAACAGGCGATCAACCTCCAGTCTTCGAAGGCTTGCTTGGGAACAAGGAGGCTCTTCAGAAGGCGGCTGCGCCGATAGAAGGACAGGTTTCACAGGGTTTCCCACTGCCCACGGATCGAATGATTCTCGTGGAGTGTCTGAGAAACTTCTGCATAATCCATGCCTGCTTGGGAGACCTTGTGAACAGGACGATCGGTCACGTTCTGGCCGCTCTTCTCAGCTCCAGATTCGGTGTGAACGTCGGAGTTCAGTCCGATCCATATAGGATTGCGCTGATAGCTCCGATCCACCTCACATCGAGCCTGATCAGAAAAGAGATCGACGGACTCAGCCCGGACGACCTCGAGCACATCTTGACGACGACATTAAGCGATACCAACCTCCTTGCCTGGAAGCTCTGGCATGCAGGGAAGAAGTTCGGTGTGGTTGAGAGAGATGCAGAGTTCAGACAGTTAAGGGCGCGGTCGCTTGCTCACTTCCTCTCTGGGACTCCTGTCCACCGGGAGGCGATCAGGGAGATACTCCTCGAGAAGATGGATCTGGAAAGAGCGGCCGAGGCTTTGAGGCGTATCAAGAGTGGAGAGTTCAAGGTCGAGTATGTGAATGATATCGAGGATTGTTCTCCCTTCGCGCTGCCAATGCTTGACAAGATTGCGCCTCAGGATCTCTTGAGGCCCGCCGCGCCATTAAGGGCCGTCGTCGAGATCGTCAAGGAGCGCCTCGAGTCAGAGCAGGTAAGGCTCGTCTGCGGATTCAAGGGAGATTGGGACGCTATCAGAAGTGTGAGGACGCTTCCTAATATAGTCAGATGCCCTAAGTGCAGTACCACGCTCGTCGCGGTCACCTACGCTGGAGATGCGGATCTGAAGGGAATCGTGAAGATGAAGATGTCTGGCAGAAAACTCTCTCCGGACGAGGAGAAGAGGTGGCAGGCCGCATGGAGGAGCGCGAGTCTTGTGCAGACCTATGGGAGAAAGGGGGTTATAGCTCAGGCAGCAAGAGGCGTTGGACCAACCACGGCCGTCCGCATACTTCACAGGATGCAAAGGAGCGATGATGAGTTCTACATGGATATTCTGGCGGCAGAGCGAACGTACGCGAGGACGAGGATGTACTGGGACTCCTGAGACCAGTCAAGACGAGTATAGAGGAGATGGCGCATGATGGAGGTTAGAGAGGCGACTGAAGACGATAACGGGGCTCTCTTAGAGCTCCAGAGGAAGAGCCCGATGGGCACTAACCTGGTGCTCCGTCTGGACAGTTCACCTGACTTCTTCGCCCGTTCAAGACCATATGAAGATTGGCACGTATTGGTGGCTACTGAAGACGGGAAGATAGTTGGCTCCGCAGCATATGCTCCGAAGGAGGTACTCATAGATGGAGAACCGGTGAAGACGGCCTATGAGTATGGCTTCATTGTGGATCCCGAGCGGAGGCGGAGGGGCATAGCCTCGATGCTCCAAGAGCAGATCGAGGAACGTGTCAGGGACGATGTTGGTCTCCTCCACCTCAACATCACCGAGGACAACTTGCCCTCTGTCAGCCTCTTCACCAAGCTTGGCTTCAAGATGGTGAAGGAGTGCAGAGCCTACATGTTGATGGCGTACAGAGAACAGAGACTGGTGGACGAGGCCCGTATCAGAGGTATGATCCAAGCTGATGTCGCCGATGTCGTGAGTATACTCAACCACTTCTATCGGGACCACATCTTCTATCGGCCCCTCACCGCTGAAGACTTCCTGAGATACTATCGCAGACTACCTTACTTTGACATGCAGAACGTCTTGGTGTATGATGATGAGGGCGTCAAGGCCTGCCTCGGCTACTGGGACTACAACAAAGTGATGAAGTTCGCTGTGGAGAGGTACAACTGGAGGTTGAGAACCCTCTCAGCCATACTCAAGGTCGCGGGCCTCTTCGCCGAGATGCCGAGGGTGCCAAGACAGGGCGAACAGCTGTCAAACTGGTACTTCACCCCGATCGCTTGTAGAGATCCGAAGGAGCTCTCGGAGTTGGTGAAGTACATTCTCAACAAGGCTCTGAAGGAGAGGGTTGACTTCATAAGTACGCCCTTGGACCCTGGGGGCCCTTTGGCCTCGATCCTATCTGCGTTTAGGCGTAACGAGGGCAAGTTCAGCTGGTACATGAAGTCTTTGAGCCATAGGCCTGTCCCCGACCTCTCGGATAAGAAGCTATATGTTGACGTGGTAGACGTCTAGCGCGCGCTGGGAGAGCAGAGACATTCTTGGATGAAGGGAGCACAATTCTCGTGAGGTACGAGTCTGTTTGATCTTCGTAGGCTTGGGTAAGTTTAGGGGGAAGCAGACAAAGGAGACGACTGCTAAGATATCGCAGATTATGGAGACAGATATCGAAGTATGGCGTCAAGATCTTGGGTTTCTACTGGACATTGGGTAGATTTGGCACCGTTGTCATAATGGAGGCCAAGGACGAAAAGATGGCCAGGAGGGTTGCCCTGCAGGTGCAGGACCTCGTCTCAACCGCGACTCTCGTTGCGCTGCCCAGAGAGGAAACCCATAAACTTCTCGAGTGACAATCGAAATCGAAGCACTCCGAATCCTAATCTATCCTTTTTTCGGGCCTCAAACTATGAGCGATTACCTTTTTTCTGCTGACGAGCGCCTTGTCACTCTTCGACGTCGAAACGGTTCAGTGCATGGTGAACGGCGCGCCCCTTGAGAAGAGTTGATCTGACTTCTCTCTACAGAAAGGCCCTTAGATCAAGTCACGCCAAACTGTATTCGTGACAATTTTGGCTCGGTTTGGGCTCTATCTCCCTCAGGTAAGCGTGGATTTCAGCACCGTTAGGAAGGTTGCCACAGAGGCTGAACGCCTCGGTTTTGACTCGGTGTGGAGCACTGACCACTTGATGGTGACGGGATCTCCTCATGACGCTATTTTGGAGTGTTGGACAACCGTTTCAGCCTTGGCTGCGGTTACAAGAAAGATTAGGTTAGGCACACTCGTTCTCTGCAACTCTTTCCGACACCCTTCGGTTCTTGCTAAGATGGCTGCGACGCTTGACTTCGTCAGCGATGGTCGCCTCGACTTCGGTATTGGCGCTGGCTGGTATAGGCCGGAGTACGAGGCTTATGGCATACCTTTTCTGAAGGCGTCTATCAGGATCGCCCAACTTGCCGAGAGCCTTGAGATCATCAAGAGGATGTGGCTACAGGAGAAGACGACGTTCCAAGGCCAACACTATGGAGTGAAGGAGGCGGTTTGTAATCCGAAGCCCGTGCAGAGACCTCATCCTCCGATATGGGTTGGAGTAATGATCGGGAGGAGAAGGATGTTCGACATCATAGCGAGGCATGCAGATGGTTGGACGATATCGAGTCTATACCTTCCTACCCCTGTTGAGTATAGGAGTCTGTTGGAGGACTTGGAGGCGTACTGTAAAGCTCACGGCCGGAGTTTGGGTGGGATGAGGAAGGCCTTGGGCGTTGGATGCATCATAGCAGAGGATAAGGAGAGGTTAAGGAAGAAATTCGAGAAGTTCAAACCCGGGACGATCTCTGTGGACGTGTACCAAGCGGTTCAGCCGAGGCTGATGGGTACGCCAGATGAGTTGGTGAGGAAATTTCGAGAATATATTGATGCGGGTGCTACCCACTTCCTCCTCAACTTCCCAGACGTGACCGATCTCGAGATTCTGAGGCTCTTCTCGGAGACCGTGATTAGAGCCCTCAGATAGACTTGGAGCGGACATGAGCCATCGGGGAGAAGGGAGTGAGGATCACGATCGAACAGCGGGTTCCCTACATCCTTTCGGGTCTCTTCGCCCTGATTGATCTACTCTGGCTGACCTTGGACCCTCCTAGGCTAGACTCCTCTCCAGATTCCATGTGTCAGGCTGGCGAACTCCTGACGCTCTCATTTGCCTGTTCTGCGGCCTGTTTTTTTATATCTGAACGCGTAATCGGTTTGGGGGAAATGCGGAGTGCGGTTCAGGCCACACGTGTGGGTACCTGCGCTTGAGTTACATCTTCGCACGAGCTGTATAGAGGCGGCTGATGAGTACGGTGCTAGGAGAGAGTTGCCCAAGAATTATGAGGAGTTCGAAACCAACGCGTTCAGACACTTCGATGACAGGATCAAATCTGTCGAGCAGGGCCTCTCAGATGGAGATGACAGAACAAACCTACATGACTCCGTCGAACTTCTGAAGAGGGAGTTTCGATCTGGCAGTAGGCCGGATCTTCAAAACATGGCTAGAGACCTCCACGTGAAACTGCTCCAGAAGGTTAGGCCCCCTAGTTCTTGAAGTTCATCAATTCTCGACGGCAGGTACGTGGCAGTGTTCAGCACAAGCCTAAGAAGTTCTCCATAGGTCGATAGGCTAGCCTGAGAGCAAGGGACTCATTGGATTAGTACGATTCCCAGCCGTGTACCGTGTGGCAGATCCTCAGGTATAGCTCCCTCTCCGATTGGATATATGTCCCAGCCCATTCTCGATGCCATCGTGTAGGCGTCCATGCCAACAGCGTCCATTCCGGCTCTCGCTCTTAGCGGATGGCGGCACTCCTGGCCCGGCTTGAGGGCTGCGCACTCCTCGTCCGGACACCAGAGACCCTTGCAGCCCACGGCGAACCCGATGGCAAGGTGGTGGCCGTCGTAGAAGGCCGCGGACTCTATCTTAGATACGATCTCGTCGATCTTCAGCCCGCTGGGCCTGGATGTTCTCTTCTCTCGGACGTGGGGTCCGGCCAGTTCGTTAGATGGGACTCTCAGCATGATGAAGAGGGCGTGCTGGTACTGTTCAACCATCTTCCTCATCTGGTCGAGGTCGAGCACGTATGGTGGGCAGTGGGGATTGCTTCCGTAGCCTCGACACATAGGGTTGGTGCACTTCATTCTTATGCGGTCGTCGATGATGATCTGGTCGGTTGCTATGATCTTGGCGTCTGTAGCTCCTAGGGCAATTGCCTTCTCTCTGTATCCCTGTAGGTCTTCTAGGATCTCTTCTGGGCTGCTGGCGTGAATCTTCCTAATCTTGGGGCGCATCTTGAATCATCCCGGTTACAGATTGCCTAGACTTAATTCAGGTGATTGAAATCTCTGTCGGATCAGCCTGCGAGTCGGTACTCCATATTTCACGACCGCAAGCTGGCGAAATCGTTTTAAGACGCCTTCATCCCGCATGACAAGCTCGTTCGGAGCAACATCTGATTGCGGCTTCATAACTGGCTTCTCTTCCTAGCCACGGTCTCTATTTGGGCGGCAAATTGGCCTGTGATGAAGTGGGGTCTAGCCGTCGCGCCGCCTTTCACCTTCGTCTTTCACAGGTTCTTTTTCTCTCTTGGAGCCCTTCTCGTCCCGCTACTCTTCCTCCGGCCTCCAGTACCGACAGACCGCGACACGCTTTCGAAGATCATAGTCGTCAGCCTCTTCAACGTGGGAAGCTTGGCGGCGACGAACATTGGGCTGTCATCTTACAGCTCCGGCATAGGCTCCGTGTTGACTTACACGCAACCGCTCCTTGTCTTCGGCCTGGCTGTGCTCTTCCTGAACGAGGAGACCTCGAAGATCCGGCTCGCAGGGACCATCCTAGGCTTCTCCGGAGTGTCTATTCTCTTCCTTGAGACCGGTTCAACCTTCACTCCTTCTCTCCCGGCCGCGGTTCTGATCTTGGGCGCCTTCTTCTGGGCAGCCAACATCGTCTATTACAAGCGATTTCTCAGCCACGTTGATCCCTTCTTGCTGAGTGTTCTTCAGACAGCGGTCGGGCTTCCGTTCCTAGCCAGTTTGAGCCTCGTTCTCGAGAGGCCCGACATCTCCTTCTCGGCCAGCTACGTGTGGATGGTCCTCTACGCAGGCGTCGGCGCATCTGCTATCGGGAGTACTTTGTGGCTTGTCCTGCTCAGGGAAGAAGATGCGACCGCCCTTGCTGGCTCCAGTTTCATCGTGCCGATAATGGCTCTGGGCTTCGGCTATTGGCTTATGGGCGAGACCTTCGACGTCAGGTCTGTCATAGGGGCCGTATTTGTACTCAGTGGGGTCTGCTTGGTTAACAGAAAGGCGACGAAGCCAAGTCGGGTAGAGCGCGCCG
>CAYWPD010000005.1:55414-59140 GCA_964460055.1 uncultured Candidatus Bathyarchaeia archaeon | reverse complement strand
GATCATTAGATGCGCGTAACCATCACGGTCTCTATCTCGCTGACTCCCTCGATCCCTTTGAGTGTCGCCTCAATCTCGTCCATGATTCCGCTCTCCTCGGGCATCGCAATGTAGGCTATCAATGCTACAAGCCCGAAGGCAATAGGCTCCTCTCTGAACTTAAGAGCGGCCGCCGTCTTGGGGAGAGCACTCACGATTCTGTCTTGTATCTTTTTGAGGTCAGAAGGCACTTCGGCCGGGAACACCTTGATCTGAGCTAGAATCCTTGCCATGAAGAAACACCAGACATCTGCAATCCCGCGGTTGCGGATTTGCGCAATGTCTCCCGCTGCTCTCTTTATTCCTTTCTGTTTGCTGCTTCTTTCCCCCTTTGAAATCTGTGGCCTTGAACCTGAACTCAAAAGGAACGAACAGATTCAGAAGCAAGTGCACGGGTTTCGATGCGACCGTCGCGCATTGGAGTTCTTTGGAAGCACTAAATCACCTCTCTTTCCTCTCCATGAAGGAAAAATGCTATCCTCAGGACTGCCTCACGATGATGCTCCTCGACTTCTCATTAACGCTAGTTTTCAACCTTACTTTCTTGAAGATGATGATGCTCCACTGTATTATCATTCATCATAACTATAGGCCATTGTCTCAACTAGCTATCTATTGCATCGCCATCGAACTCTTTTTATGGCTTCAAAACTCAGGAACTTTGATCTAGTTCTTTCCGAAACCTTCACGATAGGTTTCCCTTTGACCTTGGTTCACGCCACTCTTGGGGGCGATTGCGGAGATTCTGGGTGAAGTCTTCATCTCCAGAAAGTTTGGAAATATCCGTATGATGATGCGATTGACGATGGTCACTTGGATCGCTACGTCAGCTTTTGAAACAGTCTTCTACGTCTACTATTACTTCCTCTAACGATCTTAATTTGGCGTATCTCTTCTGGAATTCGAGTCGTCTGACGAATCAGCAGATCGCCTATTCAATGTCTTTCGTAAGTGAGCTTCTGCACCTTTATGACTTCTGCAAGTCGCGTTGAAACCATGACGAGCACAAAATCGTTTTCTGTCGAGATGATCCTGATGTAGAATCATCTATCATTTGAGAGCACAGATTACCAAGGCTCTACGTGTTCCTAGGGACCAACAAAGCCGCATTTCGGACATTTGTATGGTCTACCGAAGTTGCGGCACTTCTCACAGCGCCATATGGTGGATTCGCCGCAGTCCGGGCATAGAAACTTGACGGCCTTCTCTCCCGGCATTATCATTCTGTTGCACCAGTTGCACATCGGCATCTGTGCCACACCAGCAAGCAGCATTACAGTTCTGAAACGTGGAGTCTCATTAGAAAAGGTGGCAGATATAAAAGCGTGGCGGGAAAACTACAGGAGCCCGACCGAATTGGGAAACATCCGGGCGCAAACAAGGTGATTCTTGGTGAAGAGACTCATCCAAGCACTGGAGAATATCTCTGCGATCGACATCACGGGCAGGGGTTCAGACAAGCTATTTGACGCTGCTGTCATCAAAGTGGGCGGATCCCCTTGTGAGGCAGCGCTCCCTTCCGTCAGAGCTTCTCTGTCAAAAGGTGGAAAGGCCATCATAGCGACAGGATTCACAGTCATATGGGCCCATAAGGGCGAGACAGACGGACCACCAGGGGCAGCGGTCCTCGCCAAGCAGCTCGAAGATGTGGGAGTGAGCGGGCTAGTACTCACCGACGAGGGAAACCTCAAGATAGTCAAGTCGGTGTTGGAAGCTGCCGAAGTCACGGGTTTTGAACCAGTATCATTCGCGGCAGCGATGGATCAGGCCCGGACCGAGTCTGATAGACTGTTGGAAGAAGTCCAGCCGGCGGCAATGTTCGCTATTGAACGTCCCGGTTGGAATCGACACCATGTCTATCACAATATGGCGGGAGAAGACATCTCGAAAGTCTGCGCCCCTATCGATGTGATATTTGACAGAGCAGTGCGCCGTGGCATCCTCACTGTTGGAATCGGAGACGGAGGCAATGAGATTGGCATGGGAAATCTGAGGAGAGCGGTGCGGAGATTCATGCCTTACGGTGAGATCTGCAAATGCCCGTGTAGAGGTGGAATCGCCTCCTCGACAAAGACATCGCATGTGTTAGTCGGAGGAGTCTCAAACTGGGTTGCCTACACTCTCGCTGCTGGAATCGCGGTATCTTCAGGCCGTGTATTTCACCACGACGGAGAAAAGGAGAAACGTCTCCTCTATGCAGCCATCCAAGCAGGAGCTATAGACAGCTCGTCCGCAGCTCCATATCCTTGGGTGGATGGGGTTCCGCTCGAGGTGAACATGAAGCTGGTGGACATGATGTACCTTCTAGCCAAGCATGGCAAGGACTAGGTCGGAAAGAGGATCCTTTTGGCGATGGGTAAGAGAGCCTTCCAGACGGCCGGGTTTTTCAATGCTAAATCGATGATACCGGACTGCAGATCCATGCCGCCTATCATACGCGCCTTTTGCACAAGGTCGCTTTCTTGCACTATTTGAAAGAGTTTCTCGACAATGTTGTCTTCCAACCTGCTCATTACCTCCCTTGCCAGCATCATCTTTGAGAATTCAGTTCCAAACTTGTGCTCGCATTCTCGATCGTAACCCTTTAGATTCGAGGCTGAGAAATCGCGTGAATCCACGGCTTGAGCTGCCTTCAATCCAGCGATCTTGGCGCAAAGCCCTCCTAGGATCACGCCACCTCCCGTAGTTGCCTTGACATGACCTGCGGCATCTCCAACGACCATCGCTCTGTCGGCTGATAGCCTCTTCATCGGTCCGCCGGTCAATACTCTTCCGAAGGTTTTCGCTCGGACGACGGATTCTCGGAAACGGCTTAACCGCAGCTTCTCGAGAAATTCGATGGGATTACCCTCTTGGACAGCGAGGCCCAATCTAGTTCTTGTCATCGAAATAGGGATAGACCAAGCGAAGTATCCCGGAACAATGCTCATCCCAACGAAGATCTCTACGAGTTCGAGATCTGTGACCGCGTACTCAATCTCGTATTGGGCAGCGAGAAACGTCGACCTCTTTTCGTCTCTACCCAAGCCAAGTTGTTGTAGCAGCCTCGGTGCGACACCTTCGCCATCGATCACCATGCTGGCTTCTACCTGATCGCCTCCTTGAATGGAGAGCTTGACTGTGTCCTTCCCGATGGAAACTGACTCAACCTTCCTTCTTAGAATTACTTCCACACCTTGCTTCTCCGCCTCTTCACAGAGAAACCTGTCGAACGTGGCGCGATCGACTGCGTAAGCCTTGATATCTTCTGCATCAATGACAACGGACTGACCTTTCGGAGAATGAAATCTTGCTCCTCGAATCTTGTTGAGGACGAACCTACTTTCGGCGACTGCTCTCGAGATTCCTAGTGATTCTAGGCCGCTGACGCTGAGCAGCCCCGCACAGTGCGTGGGCATTCCGACTCCCGGATGTTCTTCGAAAACATGCACCGACGCTCCTTTTTTCGATGCTTCTGTGGCAGCTAGCAGGCCTGCCGGTCCAGCACCGACGACTGCGACCTCGGTGAAAGAAGATCCATGTGAGTTCGTCTAGACCCTCCCGTCTCATCGTGCTGGATACCGGAAGCTCACAGTAGTTACCTGGCAGTGCTTCAATAGATCCCTAGGGCAACTTCGAGATGGCACTTTCGAATCGGTCCATAACCTCGTTCAGCAGTTCCTCGGTCGTTGATATACACATTCGTAT